>JBFGDZ010000116.1:0-11681 GCA_041580375.1 Candidatus Polarisedimenticolia bacterium | reverse complement strand
GACGGCTCCGCGTGCCTCCCGGCCCGCTCGCCTCGCCTGCGCGCGCGACCCGCTGGAAGGCGCGGGTGCCCCGCGCGTTTCCCCGGACGCCCCCGCGACGCGAGACGTGGCGGCGGAGGGTCGCATCGCCCGCGAGGCGCGCAATCTGGCGCCGGAGCGGGGGGCGATTCCGCTTGCGCTCGCGAACGGCAGCGGATAGCCTGTGCATCTCATGAGCAAAGAGCGTCCGGCGAACCGGCTCGCGCGGGAGAGCAGCCCGTATCTCAAGCAGCACGCGCACAACCCCGTGGACTGGTATCCGTGGGGCAGCGAGGCGCTCGAGCGCGCCCGCGCCGAGGACAAGCCGATCTTTCTGTCGGTCGGTTACTCGGCGTGCCACTGGTGCCACGTCATGGAGCGCGAGTCGTTCGAGAACGAGCGGATCGCTGCGCTGATGAACGAGGGGTTCGTCAACATCAAGGTCGATCGGGAGGAGAGACCCGATCTGGACGACATCTACATGGCGGCGACGCAGATGCTGAGCGGCCAGGGCGGCTGGCCGAACTCGGTCTTTCTGACTCCGGATCTCAAGCCGTTCTTCGCCGGGACCTACTTTCCACCGGACCCGCGCCACGGACGCCCCGGCTTCCCGCAGGTGCTGGAGGCGATCGCCGGGGCGTGGAAGGAGAAGCGCGACGAGGTCACCCGCGTCTCCGAAGAGGTGACTGAGCGGATTCGCGAGCTGTCCCGGATGGCCCCGTCGGCGCAGGTCCTGGCCCCGTCTCTCCTGAGCCGCGCGTTCGGGGATCTGGCCGGGCGGTTCGACAACCGGGAGGGGGGCTTCGGCGGCGCGCCGAAGTTCCCGCATGGCAGCGACGTCTCGTTCCTGCTGCGGTATCACCGGAGGACGGGCAACCCGGAAGCGCTCCGGATGGCGATCGTCAGCCTCGACAAGATGGCGCGCGGCGGGATCTACGATCAGCTCGGGGGCGGATTCCACCGCTACGCCGTCGACGCCGCATGGCTCGTTCCCCATTTCGAGAAGATGCTCTACGACAACGCGCTGCTCGCGCGGGTCTACCTGGAGGCGGCGCGCGCGATCGCGCCGCTCGCCGCCTCCCCGTCGCTGCCCGAGGGAGGGCCGGCGACAGCCGCGTTCTATCGCGGCGTGGGCGCGGAGACCCTGGACTGGATCCTGCGCGAGATGACCTCTCCCGAAGGGGGGTTCTACTCCGCCCTCGACGCGGACAGCGAGGGCGAGGAAGGGAAGTACTACGTCTGGACGCCGGCCGAGATCGACGAGGTCATCGGCCGTCAGGAGGCGGCGTTCGTCTGCGGAGTCTACGGCGTCACGCCGGCGGGCAACTTCGAGGGCGGCCGGAGCATCCTTCACCTGAAGCGATCGATCGTCGAGGAGGCGCGGGCACTCAACACCGACGAGGCGGAGATCCGGCTGCGGCTGGCGGGCGCCCGCGCCCGGCTCCTCAAGGCGCGCGAACGGAGGGTCCGGCCCGGGCTCGACGACAAGGTGCTGGCCGACTGGAGCGCGCTCGCGATCTCGGCCCTCGCCGAGGGCGGGCGGACGCTCGGTGAATCGCGCTACCTGGACGCCGCCCGCCGGGCCACGCGCTTCCTCCTCGACCGCATGCGGTCCGACGGGCTGCTGCTGCACTCCTACGCCGGGGGAAAGGCGCGGCACGCCGGCCTCCTGCCCGACTACGCCAATCTCGTGGCGGCGCTTCTGGATCTGTACGAGGCCACGTTCGAGCCGGTCTGGGTGGAGGAGGCGCGAGGGCTCGCGTCGCGCATGATCGACCTGTTCGCGGACGAGTCGGACGGCGGACTCTACCTGACACCGAAGAATCACGAATCGCTCATCGCGCGGCGGCGCGAGAGCAACGACGGCGCCACGCCCGCGGGCTCGTCGATGGCGGCCCTGGCACTGCCTCGCCTCGCCGCCCTCACCGGCGAGACCGATCTCGCTCGGACGGCCGAGAGGATCCTCCGGCTCTATCGCGACATGATCGAGCGCTTCCCGGCGGCCTTCGGCACGATGCTGTGCGCCCTCGATCAGCATCTCGGGGGGATCCGACAGGTCGTGATCGCCGGCCGGCGGGACGACGCGTCCGTCCGGCCCTTCCTGCAGGCGCTCCGTGAGGGGTACGCGCCCAACGCCGTCATGGCGCTGGCCGATCCGGAGGAGGACGATCGGGCGGCCGGAAGCGTTCCGCTCCTCGCGGGGAAGACGCCGCGCGAGGGTCGGCCGGTCGCCTACGTCTGCACGGAGGGGGTCTGCGATGCCCCCGTCCATTCACCGCGCGAAATGAGCCAGGCGCTCGCCCTGACCCCGCGGGGCTGAACGCTCTTGACAGGACCGCCGGGCGGTCCTAGAGTGGCGGCAACAAGTGCTCTTCCTCCATGGATTTCGGGGAGCGACAACATGGCGCGCGGTACAGTAGCGAAGGTCGTTCGTGACCGCGGATTCGGATTCATCCGCGGGAACGACGGGAAGGACGTGTTTTTCCATCGTTCGGGTCTCGTCGGTCTCAACTTCGACGATCTGGAGCAGGGTCAGGTGGTCGATTTCGAGGTCGAGCAGGGACCCAAGGGCCTGCGAGCCGCCAACGTGCGGCAGTCATCGTCCGGCGGCGGCACACCGTCCGAATAACGCGAACCCTCCGCCCAAGCCAGTCCCCAGGAGACGACCCGAGGCCGGGCCCCCCTCCCGGTGCGCGTCGCCGCACGCGCCGGACCGCTGAGCCCATCGCGGCGGACCCGGCGGGGAGCGCGCGGAGGTACGGAATGCGATCCTCCATGGCAGCCGCACGAGGGCGGGCATGACGCCGGCCAGCCGCCGCCCGGGCGGCCCGCGGGGGCGCCGATCGGACCGCGCCACGCGCCGCGGCGCCGGGCGGCGGGACGGGCGCCCGATCCGATTCGTCGCGAGCGGTCATCTGATCGACTCGGGCCTCATGTCGCGCTACCTGAGCGTGATCGTGGAGAACGGCGGGTCCTACGAGCTGCACCGTTTCGACATCGGACGGACGGTGCAGGACTTCTCGACCGTCGAGTTCTCCGTCACAGCCCCTGATCCCTCGCGGCTCGATCTCATCGTCGACAACCTCGTCTCGCTCGGCTGTCATCAGCAGGGCGAGGCGGACGCCGTCCTGAAGCCGTCGATCAGGAACGGCACGGTCCCGGACGACTTCTACTCGACCACCAACTACCGGACCGTCGTCCGGATCGACGGACGCGCGCTGGAGGTCGCCGATCAGCGAATGGACTCGTGCATCGTCGTGAAGGGAGGCCGGGCGGCCTGCGCGAAGATCCGGGACGTGCGCCGCGGCGATCGCGTCGTGTGCGGCCACGAGGGCGTGGAGGTCTTTCCTCCGTTCAAGGAGCGGGAGCGCGAGGATTTCGTCTTCATGTCGAGCGACGTCTCGTCCGAGAAGCGCGTCGAGCTGACGGTGGCCGGAATCGCACGACTCATGAGGGAGATCAAGAAAGATCGCGGCCGGATCGTCGCGGTGCCGGGGCCGGTCGTGGTGCACACGGGGGGCGGGGAGCATCTCGGCCGCATCATCCGCGCGGGATACGTGGACGCCGTCCTCAGCGGGAACGCCCTGGCGGTCCACGACATCGAGCGGGCGCTGTACGGCACCTCGCTCGGCGTCCACCTCGACACCGGCATCCCGGTCGTGGAGGGCCACCGCAATCACATGCGGGCCATCAACGCCGTCCGGCAGTGCGGGTCGATCGCGAACGCCGTGACGCGCGGCGTGATCCGGTCGGGCGTCATGTACGAGTGCGTCCGCAAGCGCGTTCCCTTCGTCCTCGCGGGCAGCATCCGCGACGACGGGCCGATGCCGGACACCCTCATGGATCTCCTGCGCGCCCAGGACGAATATGCGCGCCTCCTGCGGGACGCCCGCGCCGTCCTGATGCTGGGCTCCATGCTGCACTCCATCGGAGTGGGCAACATGATCCCGGCCTGGGTGCAGTCGATCTGCGTCGACATCAACCCGGCCGTCGTGACCAAACTCTCCGATCGCGGCTCCGCCCAGGCGATCGGCGTCGTCACCGACGTCGGCCTGTTCCTCCGGCTTCTCGCGGACGAGCTGGCGGACTGACGGCGCCCGCCCGGCGCCCGCCGGGCTCAGCCCCGCGGGGTCGCCTTCGTCGCGCAGTAACGGAAGCTCACCCACCCGTCGCCGGCGCTCGCGTCCTCGCGCGCCTCGATCACACGCGCCCCGCGCTCGGCCAGAAGCCCGAGAACGCGCTCCCGCGGGATCGGGTGCATCGTCATGCCGGAGCGCAGCGGCAGGGTGGCCGCGTAATAGAGCGCCAGGGCCCCCTCGGGAAGGATCCGCTTGAGCCGCTCCTTCAGTCGCCGCGCCCGTCGGGGATGGACGTCGTCGGGGATCTGGACGATGAGGAGGCCTCCGGGAGCGAGGACGCGGATCATCTCGCCGAGGTAGCCGGCGGCGTGTGGCGGCGGGATGTGCTGCAGGGTGATGTTCGAGTAGACGAGATCGAACGTGTCGCCGGCGAACAGGCGCAGATCCCCCGTGTCGTTCACGTGGTAGCGGCAGCGTCCGCCGTGGCGGTTGTATTCCGCGGCGCGGGCTATCATCGACGGCGCGATATCGACGCCGTCCACTTCGGCGAAATGGCCGGCGAGCGCCTGCGTCAGCCGCCCCACGCCGCAGCCGAAGTCGAGAGCGCGGTGGCGCGGCACGGTGATCCCCAGCGAACCGATGTAGCCCATCAGCGCCCCGATCTCCCGGGCGCCGGTTTCGAAGAACTCATCGCGATCCCAGCGGTTGCCTTTCTTCGCGGGATCGGTCAGGACGGCCCAGAACGGATCGGAGCGCCCCAGCGCGTCCCAGAGCCGCTTGAGACTCCTGATGCTCATGCGCGTGCGCCGCCGTCCACCGATGGGATCTATGGGAGGGACCGTCAGGCGTTCCTGCCGCGCCTCACATCGTCGAGGATCTCGCGCGCCGCGTTGTAACCGGGCGCACCCATCACGCCGCCGCCCGGGTGGGTGCAGGCGCCGCACATGTACAGGGAGCGTACCGGGGTGCGGTAGTTCGCGTAGCCGGGGACCGGCCGCATGAAGAAGAGCTGATCAAGACCCATCTCGCCCTGGAAGATGTTGCCCCGCGTGAGCGAGAAATCGCGCTCGAGATCGAGCGGGCTGACGACCTGCCGGTGCAGGACGGCGTTCTTGAAGTTGGGCGCGTAGCGCGTGAGGATCTCCGTCACGCGGTCGCCGAACTTCTCCTTCTCGGTGTCCCAGGTCCCGTCCGCCAGCTCATAGGGGCCGAACTGGGCGAAGACGGACATGATGTGCCTGCCCGGCGGCGCGATCGAGTCGTCGTACGCCGTCGGGATGACCGCCTCGACGAACGGCTGCGAGGACCAGCGCCCGTACTTCGCCTCGTCGTAGGCGCGCTCCATGTAGTCGAGCGAGGGACAGATGTCGAGGGTGCCGCGGTGCTGCGGCCCCGGCTTCTTCCCGGGAATCGCGGTGAAGTCGGGCAGCTCCGCCAGGGCGTAGTTGACCTTGATCGAGGATCCCTCGATCCGGAAGCGCTCGATGTGGCGACGGAAATCGTCGGGCAGCTCCCGTTTCGGATCCATCAGCCGCATGAACGTGATCTTCGGATCGACGCTCGACACGACGCGGCGGGATCGGATCTCCTCTCCGCCTTTCAGCACGACGCCGGTCGCGCGCCCGTTCTCGATCAGGATCCGCTCGACCGGGGCGTCGCAGCGGATCTCGGCTCCGCGCTCGCGCGCGGCTGCCGCGATGCACTCGGAGACCTGACCCATCCCTCCGCGGACGACGCCCCAGCAGCCGCGCATGCCGTCCACCTCCCCCATGACGTGATGGAACAGGACATACGCCGTGCCCGGGGTGCGCGGGCCGGCGAGGGTTCCGATGACGGCCTGGCCGCAGAGAAGGGCCTTCAGCTCCTCCGATTCGAACCATGAATCGAGAAAGTCCTTCGCGCTCGTGACCAGGACCTCCACCTCGTCGTAGAGGTTCTTCTTCAGGCCGCGGGCCAGCCGCGCCATCTTGAGGAGCCCCCACAGATCGCTGAGTCGCGACGACGTGGGATCGGGCGGCGTCGTCATCATGAGCGGCTCGATGAACTCGGCGAGCCGGTTGAGGGTGCTCTCGTATTCCTCGAAGACCTCGGCATCCCGCTTCGAGAACTTTGCGATCTCCTCGCGCGTCTTCGCGTAGTCGTTCCAGATCATGAGATGCCGCCCGTCGGGGTACGGCTGGAAATAGGGCGGATCCTGGGGATAGATGATCAGGCCGTGGCGCTTCAGTTCGAGGTCGCGCACGACCTCGCGGCGCAGCAGGCTGATGACGTAGGCCGCCGTCGACACCTTGTAGCCGGGCCACGGCTCCTCGGTCACGGAGGCCCCGCCGACCATCGGCCGGCGCTCGAGGACCAGCGTCCTGACGTTCTTCTTGGCCAGGTAGGCGGCGGTCACGAGACCGTTGTGACCGCCCCCGATGATGAGGGCGTCGTAGACGTTCGGCATGAGGGCTCGCCTCCTCGCGGCCCGGAAGCGCCGGGCGGCGACGATGAATGGGAGCGGGGGCAGGACAGACTAGCGCCGCAAGGCGGGGCGAGTCAACGGCGGACGGGAGGGGCGGCCCCGCCGCGCGCGTTCAGAACGACCCGACGGCCTTCGCTTCTTCGTCGAAGATCTGGAAGATGAGGTGCAGCTGCACGATCGACAGAACCTGGTACACGGAGCTCGACGGAAGAAGGAGCCGCACGTCCCCTCCCGCGGCCACCGCGCGCTTCTTGCCGGCGACCAGCTCCCCGATCCCCGCCGAATCGACGTAGTCCACGTCCTTCAGATTGAGCACGATCTGATTGTGCTTCCCCTTCAGCAGGCCGGCGAGCGTCTCGTCGAGTGAGCGGACGGCATCTCCCAGCGTGAGCTTGCCGCTCAGATCGACGATGCGCACCTTGCCCGCGTCTCGGACCTTGACCTTCATGTGTGCTCCTTTTGCTGGTCCGGCCAGCACCGGGAATTGATTCGAGATCCCACATCTTGACATGGATCCCCCCCCGGGGGGAAGCCCGGTGAGGATCCTGCTGCGGTCGAAGCGGAATTGATCCAGAATGGGGGCTCCGCCGGGGGGAAGGGCCGGCCCCGAGAATGGACCCGGGGCCCCGCCATCAGGGAGGCGTCGGACCGCGTTGGAGCAGGATCGGGGTCACTGGAGCTCACAGGTCGGCTTCATTTTGGCCGCCGCGGGCAGCGCCATCGGCCTGGGCAATCTCTGGAAGTTTCCCTACATCACATGGCACAACGAGGGCGGTGCCTTCGTCCTGGTCTACCTGGTCTGCATCGCGGGCGTGGGACTGCCGATCATGATGACCGAGATCCTGATCGGCCGGAGGACGCGGAGAAGCCCCGTGGGGGCGATGCGCGCGGCCGCGGGCCGTCGCTGGGCGTGGGTCGGCGGGCTCGGCTGCCTCAGCGCCGTCGTCATTCTGGGCTACTACACGGTGGTGGCGGGATGGACGATCCGGTATTTCATCAAGTGTATCGGATGGAGCCTGGGCGGCTACGAGGCGGGGATGTCCAGCGGGCCCGCCTTCGGCGCGTTCGTCAGCAGCGGCTGGCTGCAGATCCTGCTGGCGGGGATCTTCATGGTCTTCACCATGTCGGTCATCTACGCCGGCGTCGGCAGGGGCATCGAGAGGATCGCCCGCCAGCTGATGCCGATCCTGTTCGCCATCCTCGTGCTCCTGCTCGTCAGCGCTCTCACGATGGAGGGCGCCCAGACGGCGCTGCGCTTCATCTTCGTCCCCCGGGTCGGCGAGCTCCCGGCGCGGGGAGTCCTGGAGGCGCTGGGCCACGCTTTCTTCACGCTGTCGCTCGGGCTCGGAACGATGATCACCTACGGCTCCTACATGGGCCGGAAGGAGTCCGTCGTGAGGTCCTCGCTGGCGGTCGTCGTCCTCGATACGCTGATCGCCATCTTCGCGACGGTGATCATGTTCTCGGTGATCTTCTCAAAAGCCGGCATGGAGGAGCAGATCGGCAAGTCGACGGCCGGGATGCTGTTCATCACGCTGCCGGAGCTGTTCTACACCGTGGTGCCGATCGGAAACGTCCTGGCGCCCCTCTTCTACGTTCTCGTCGGATTCGCGGCTCTGACCTCCACCATCTCGCTGATGGAGGTCCCGGTGAGCTACTTCATCGACGAAAAACGCTGGAGCCGCAGGAAGGCGACGACCGTGAGCGGCGCCGTCTGCTTCGTCCTCTCGATCCTCTGCGGCATGAGCCTCGGCGCCGATTCGGCGCTGTCGGGCTTCGAGATCTTCCCCGGCAAGAACGGTGTATTCGCCACGCTCGACCACCTCGCTTCGAACTGGATGCTCCCGGTGGGAGGATTCTTCATCACGCTCGCCGCGGGCTGGGTGATGACGCGCGACACCACCCGGGCGGAGCTCGTGGACGGCACCACGCCGAAGTGGTTCCGCTACGGAGTGTGGCGGTTCTTCATCCGGTATGTTTCGCCGGCGGCCGTAGCGGCGATCATCGTGGCCGTGATCGCGGGCATGGACTTCAGCTGATCCGCCGCGGGCGCGTCGCTTGACGTCGATCGAACGCTTCTGCTAATAGGTATCGCCCGATCCGGGATTCGGAAGCTCTCATCTGCAGAAACCTCAAGGAGGTCGCCGTATGCGCATCGCGTGGAGGCCCTGCCTGGCGGAACTGATCGGCACGTTCGCCCTCTGCTTCATCGGGGCCGGGGCGATCTGCACCGACGCCTACACCGAGGGCGCCCTCGGGCTCGTCGGGATCGCGATCGCCCATGGACTGGTCCTCTCGATCGTCGTGTCGGCCACGGGTCACATCTCGGGAGGGCACATCAATCCTGCGGTCACCTGCGCCTTTCTCGCCACAGGCCGGATGGGCTGGGGGAAGGGGCTCCAGTACGTCGTGTCGCAGCTGGCCGGCGCCGCGCTGGCCGGCTACGCGCTGCTGGCCGTCTTCACGACCGATGTCTGGGCCGACGTCAATCTCGGCACGCCCGCGCTGTCGCCGGACATCTCCCAGGGCACGGGCATCTTCATCGAGGCGATCCTGACGTTCTTCCTGGTCTTCGCGGTCTTCGGCACCGCGGTGCATCCGAACGCGCCGAAGATCGGCGGCTTCGGGATCGGTCTCACCATCGCCTTCAACATTCTCATGGCGGGGCCGCTGACCGGGGCGTCGATGAACCCGGCGCGCACCTTCGGACCCGGACTCGCGGCCGGATTCTGGGACGGCCACATCGTCTACTGGATCGGCCCGCTTCTGGGAGGAGTGATCGCGGGGCTTCTGTACGACAAGTACATCGGAAAGTAGATGGCTGGCCATGATGCGCGCGCGCGGCGACTGGGGACTGCGGCGGCGATCCTGTTCGTCTGGGGATGCTCCGGCGCGCCGGAAAGCCCGCGTCCCCGTCTGGAGCTCGACATGTCGGTGAAACCTCCCGTGGCGGAGCGGATGCCGCACGTGACGAAAAACCACGGTCGGGAGATACCCGACGACTATTTCTGGCTGCGTGAGCGCGAGGACGCGAAGGTGCATGCGTACCTCGAGGCGGAGAACGACTACACGGACGCGGTCATGAAGCCGGCCGAGCCCCTCCGGGAGACGCTCTACAAAGAGATGCTGGCGCGGATCAAGGAGACCGATCTCTCGGTCCCCGAGCGCAAGGGGCCGTACTGGTACTACACGCGGACCGAGGAGGGAAAGCAATACAGGATCCGGTGCCGCAAGAAAGGAAGCGTCGAGGCCCCCGAGGAGATCCTCATCGACGAGAACGCTCTCGCCGACGGACATTCCTATTTCGACCTGGGCGCCTACGCCATCAGCCCCGATCACTCGATCCTCGCGTACTCCACCGATCTCGAGGGCAACGAGCGTTACACGCTCGTCTTCAAGGATCTGAAGACGGGTGAGCACCTGCCCGATCGGATCGCCGATACGTACTCCGTGGAATGGGGGAACGACAACCGCACGGTCTTCTACACCTCCCTCGATCCGGCGCACCGTCCCGACCGTCTCTACCGTCACGTCCTGGGAACCGACCCGGGCCGGGACGATCTGCTCCACAGGGAGGACGACGATCGCTTCTTCCTGAACATCTACAAGACGAAGAACGACCGCTACGTCATGCTCCATCTGGGCAGCGCCGTCACGAGCGAGATCCGCTACCTCGACGCCGCCGTTCCGTCCGGGCGGCTCAGGACGATCCATCCGCGGCAGCAGGGGATGGAGTACTCCGTCGAGCACTGGGGAGATTCCTTCTTCATCCGAACGAACGACGCCGCGGTGAACTTCAGGCTCATGCGGGCCCCGGTGGGTGATCCATCGCGAAAGAACTGGATCGAGGTCGTGCCCCACCGTCGTGAGGTGTACCTCGAGAGCATGGAGGTCTTCGCCCGCCACATGGCTCTGACGGAGCGCGTCGAGGGGCTGCGGACGGTGCGAATCCTCGAGCTCCCCGGGATGGCCGATCACCGGGTCGATTTCCCCGAGCCCGTGTACACCGTGCGCGTGTCCGGCAATCCCGAGTTCGATACCGATCTCCTCCGCTTCACCTACGAGTCGATGGTGACTCCCAATTCCGTCTTCGACTATGACATGAAGACGCGCGAGCGGGAGCTGAAGAAAGAAGAGGAAATTCTGGGCGGGTACGACCGCACGGCGTACCGGTCGGAGCGCATCTTCGCGGTCGCGAAGGACGGCACGCGGGTTCCTATGTCGCTCGTCTACCGGGCGGGCACGAAGCGGGACGGCAAGAACCCGCTCGTCCTCTACGGCTACGGAGCCTATTCGGCATCCATCGAGCCCCGCTTTTCGTCATCCCGGCTGGGCCTCCTGGATCGCGGCTTCATCTACGCCATCGCGCACGTCCGGGGCGGAGGCGAGCTGGGCCGGCCGTGGTACGAGGACGGCAAACTCCTGAACAAGCGCAACACATTCACCGATTTCATCGCCTGCGCAGAGCATCTGATCGCCGAGGATTACACATCCCGGGATCAACTCGCCATCCGCGGAGCCAGCGCGGGCGGGCTGCTCATCGGCGCGGTGGTCAACATGCGTCCCGACCTGTTCCGGGTCGTCGTGGCGAATGTGCCGTTCGTGGACGTGATCAACACGATGCTGGACGCCAGCATCCCCCTGACGGCGATCGAGTGGGAGGAGTGGGGCGATCCCCGGGTACCGGAATACTACGAGTACATGCGCTCCTACTCGCCCTACGACAACGTCGAGGCGAAGGACTATCCCGACATGCTGATTACCGCCGGCCTGAACGATCCGCGGGTCCAGTACTGGGAGCCCGCGAAGTGGACGGCCCGGCTGCGCGCGAAGAAGACCGGCGGAAACGTCCTGCTCCTGAAGACCAACATGGACGCCGGTCACGCCGGCGCCTCGGGCCGCTACGATGCCCTCAAGGAACTGGCGTTCGAGTACGCCTTCATCTTGAACCGGCTGGGGATCGATTCGTGACGCCGACGTGCATCAGCTGCTCCAGATCGTCGCCATCCTCATCGTCCTCCTGATCGTTCTCCGCGTCTCGCTCAGGCGCCAGGGGAAGGGCTTCGGTCTGCGCGCCCGGGTGACGGCCCTCAACATCGCCACGGGAGCCCTGGCCGGTG
>JBFGDZ010000115.1:0-11682 GCA_041580375.1 Candidatus Polarisedimenticolia bacterium | reverse complement strand
GGCGAATCGGGCGCGAATGAAGGGGGCCGGGAGATGGCAGGTGGCGGGGCGGGCGACGGGGGAGGGCGCAGCGACGAAGCCCCGGAGGGGCTCCCCGCTCGGGCCGGGGGGCCGGCCCGGAACCTAAAGAGCGGCCCCCAGCGGAGCGATCACCAGGCTGACGACCGACATCAGCTTGATCAGGATGTTCATCGAAGGGCCCGACGTGTCCTTGAAGGGATCGCCGACCGTGTCGCCCACGACAGCGGCCTTGTGCGCGTCGGTGCCCTTCTTCTCGCCCGGTATCTCGCCCTTCTCGATCGCCTTCTTGGCGTTGTCCCAGGCGCCGCCGCCGTTCGACATCATGAGCGCGAGGAGCACGCCGGACAGCGTCGCCCCCGCGAGCATGCCCCCCAGGGCCGCCGGGCCGAGCCAGAATCCGATGACGACGGGCGCCAGCAAGGCGGTGAGCCCCGGGATCACCATCTCGCCGAGCGCCGCGCGCGTCGAGATGTCGACGCAGCGCGCCGCGTCCGGCTTCGCGTCCGGCCGTCCCTCGAGCAAGCCCGGGATCTCGCGGAACTGGCGGCGGATCTCGTCCACCATGCGGCCGGCGGCCCGCCCCACCGACGTCATCGTCAACGCGGCGATGAAGAAGGGGAGGGCCCCGCCGACGAACAGCCCGATGACGACCATCGGGTCATTGATGACGATCGCCAGCGCCTCGCCGCGCGCGGCGTTGATCGCCTGCGAGTAGGCGGCGAACAGGGCCAGCGCCGTCAGGGCCGCGGAGCCGATGGCGAACCCCTTGCCCATCGCCGCCGTCGTGTTGCCGAGGGCGTCGAGACCATCCGTGATCCTGCGGACATCGGGGCCCAGTCCGCTCATCTCGGAGATACCGCCGGCGTTGTCGGCGATCGGACCGTAGGCGTCGACCGACATCGTGATGCCGACGGTGGCCAGCATCCCGACGGCGGCGACGCCCACGCCGTACAGGCCCGCGACGTGGTGGCTGATCCAGATGGCCGCGCAGATCGTCAGCACCGGGAGCGCCGTGCTCTCCAGCCCCACCGCGAGGCCGCGGATGATGTTGGTCGCGGCGCCCGTCTTGCTCGCCTCGGCGATGGCGCGCACGGGGCCGGCCGAGGTGTAGTACTCGGTGATCAGCCCGATGACGATGCCGCCGCCGGTGCCGACGAGGATCGCCCAGAAGACGCCGTTGCTCACGTCCAGGCTGCGGACCGCCACGAGCGCTGCCGCCAGGAAGAGGCCCGCCGCGATGAAGGTCGAGTAGCGCAGCGCCGCGGCGGGGCTCAGGCGGGACAGCAGGCGCATGGCGGCGATGCCGAGGAGCGAGGCGACGAGCCCCAGGGAAGCGAGGGCGAGCGGGAGGGTCATCAGGATCATCTTGAGATCCGGGGAGGCGACGCCGGTGTGGGCCGCCAGCGCCCTCAGGTCGGATCCGACCAGCGTCGCGCCGATCGCGATGGTGGCGATGATCGATCCGACGTACGACTCGAAGATGTCGGCCCCCATGCCCGCGACGTCCCCGACGTTGTCCCCCACGTTGTCGGCGATGACGCCCGGATTGCGCGGGTCGTCCTCCGGGATGCCGGCCTCCACCTTGCCGACCAGATCGGAGCCGACGTCGGCCGCCTTGGTGTAGATCCCGCCGCCCACGCGGGCGAACAGGGCGATCGACGAGGCGCCCATGGCGAACCCGTTGATCACCGCGGCGGTCTCCGGGCGGCCCTGGTAGAGGAACCACAGGCCGACGCCGATCAGGCCGAGGCTGGCGACCGACAGTCCCATGATCGCCCCGCCGTTGAACGCCACGAGGAGCGCGCGGTCCTGCCCCGAGGAGCGGGCCGCCTCGGCGGTCCTCACGTTGGCGCGCGTGGCGGCCTTCATGCCGAAGAAGCCGGCCAGCGAAGAGCAGACCGCGCCGCTGAGGAATGCGAGCGCCGTCAGGCCGTTCACCTTCCAGGTCAGAAGCGCGGCCACGCCGGCGACGAACAGGACGAGGATCGAATACTCGCGTTTCATGAACGCCATGGCGCCCTGGTGGATGGCCGCGGCGATCTCCCGCATCCGCTCGTTGCCGGTGGGCTGCTTGCGGATCCAGAGGAACAGGCCCAGGGCCGCGATGAGCCCGATGAGTCCCACGGGGGGTGCGAATCTGACGAGCGCTTCCATCGAACGAGGACCTCCGAAATGATCGACAGGATGATGCCGGACCGGCCGCCGCGCCGGCGGCAACCCGCGGGGGGTGGACCGTGCGGGCCGGCGCATGCTACCAGAATCGCGCGGGACGACCAAGCGGGATCCCTGTGGTATGCTTCCCGGCCCTGAGAATCCGCAACACATTTCACGAAGCGAGGTAGCAGATGATGCATCGCCTGACCGCAGCCTTGATCGTCGCGGCCCTGCTGGGATGCGCCCCCCAGGGCCAGAAGCAGGACACGGCGGCGCCGGCCAAGCCGGCGGGTGAGATCCTCCGATCGGGTGACCTCGAGATGGAGCTCCCCCTGGGCCTGCAGGCCGCCGCGGCCTACATCCCCGAGGACAACCCCCTGTCGAAGGCCAAGATCGATCTGGGACGGAAGCTCTACTTCGACGCCCGCATGAGCAACGACGGCACGGTCTCCTGCGCCACCTGCCACGACCCCGACCGCGGATTCTCGGACGGCCGCGCCGTTTCGGCGGGTATCAGCGGCCAGGTGGGCGGCCGCAACTCACCCACGATCATGAACCGGCTGTTCAGCAAGGAGCAGTTCTGGGACGGCCGGGCGGCCGACCTCGAGGAGCAGGCGCTCGGCCCGATCCAGAACCCGATCGAGATGGGGAACACCCTGCCGCACATGCTCGATTCGCTGCGCGGCATCGGGGACTACGCGCCGCAGTTCGAGGTGGCCTTCGGCACGCCCCACATCACCGAGCAGCGCGTCGCCCAGGCGATCGCCTCCTACGAGCGCACGGTCCTGGCGGGGAACGCGCCCTTCGACCGCTACGATGCCGGCGACAAGACCGCCATGGACGAATCGGCCGTGCGCGGCATGGCGATCTTCAACGACCCGGCCAGGGGGAACTGCGTGACCTGCCACGCCGGGTTCAACTTCACCGACGAGTCGTACCACAATATCGGTGTCGGCATGAACAAGCCGATCCCCGACCTGGGGCGCTTCGGAGTGAGCAAGGTCGAGGAGGACAAAGGCGCGTTCAAGACGCCGACGCTCAGAAACCTCGTTCAGAGCGCGCCGTACATGCACGACGGCTCCGAGAAGACGCTCGAGGACGTGATCGCCTTCTACGATCGCGGCGGCGTTCCGAACCAGTGGCTGTCCAAGGAGATCCGCCCGCTCAATCTGACCGACCGGGACAAGGCCGACCTCGTCGCTTTCCTCAAGGCGCTGACCGGCGAGGTCCGGGGGCGCGAGCGGCCGACGCTGCCACAATAGGCGGAGGGCGGCCGGGCGGGTCGAATCGGGATCGCCGGTGCGCCGGGCGCCGCGGGGGGATCCCCCTCCTCACCGTTTTACAGCGTGGTGCGGGCCGATCGGCGGAAAGGCGCTACGGATGCGGTCTGCGGCGGCACCCGCTGTGCTAGCATGAGCGGAGCGCGCGTCGGCCCTCTTCCGCGCATGAGTCGCGGACCAGACGCCTGAAGCCGCAGGGCCAGTCCCGACCGGGCCCCATCACATGAGGAGATCGATGCGGAAGCACGAAGGGAGGCGTATGAGCGCCGACGGCCGCAGGGCCTCGGGCGCGGCGCCTGCCCGGGCCCCGCGCGGGCGGACGTCGGGCGAGCGCGGGCCGAGCGCCGCCGAGAAGCACGCCCGGTACCTCTTTCCCTGCGTGACCGGGTATTACGAGAAGCCGCTCACGCTCGTGCGCGGGCAGGGGATACACGTCTGGGACGACGCGGGGCGGAAGTACCTCGACTGCTTTGGCGGGGTCCTGACGGTGAGCGTGGGGCACTGCCATCCCGAGGTGACCGATGCGATCGTCCGCCAGGCGCAGACCATCGTCCATACCTCCACGCTGTACGCGACCCCCGCGCTGTCCGATCTCGCGGAGGCGCTGGCGAAGGTGCTGCCCGCCGGCCTCGATCGCATGTTCCTGACCAACTCGGGAACCGAGGCGGACGAGACGGCCGTGATGCTGGCCCGACTCTACACCGGGAATCAGGAGGTGCTCGTTCTCCGGTACGGCTACTCGGGACGATCGATGATGGCCCTGGCGGCGTGCGGGCAGGCCCCGTGGAAGCAGATGGGGTCGCAGCTCGCGGGCTTCGCGCACGCCGTCGCTCCCTACTGCTACCGGTGCCCTCTGAAGCTGACCTACCCCTCGTGCGACATCGCCTGCGCGCGCGACGTCGAGGAGGTGATCCAGACGGCGACGGTCGGCCGCGTCGCGGGGATCCTCGCCGAGGTGATCATCGGCTCGGGAGGCTTCATCGTGCCGCCCAAAGAGTACTTCGGCATCGTCGCCGACATCGTGCGCCGCGCCGGCGGCCTGTTCATCGCGGACGAGGTGCAGACCGGGTGGGGCCGGACGGGATCGATGTTCGGGATCGACCACTACGGCGTGACGCCGGACATGATGACGTTCGCGAAGGGGATGGCCAACGGCACGCCGATCGGCTGCACGGCGACGACCTCGGAGATCGCGGCCGTGCTGAAGCCGCTGACCTTCTCGACCTTCGGCGGCAATCCCGTCTCCTCGGCGGCCGCGCTCGCCACGCTGCGCGTGATCCAGAAGCAGCGCCTCGCGGACAACGCGCGCGTCCTCGGCGAGCGGCTCCGCGCCGGACTGCTCGAGCTGCAGCGCAGGTATCCGGTCATCGGCGACGTGCGGGGCCTGGGGCTGATGCAGGGCGCCGAGCTGGTGGGCGAGAACAAGACGCCCGATCCCGGCACGACCTCGCGTGTCGTGGAGGCGGCGCGCCGGCGGGCGGTCCTGATCGGAAAGGGCGGCATGTGGGGAAACGTCCTCCGCATCGCACCCCCGCTGATCGCGACCGACGACGACATCGACGAGCTTCTAGCCGCGCTCGACGGCTCCTTCGCGGAAGCGACGGGACAACCGGGCCGCGCCTGAATCGTCCTCGATTCCGGAACCACCCATGACGATCCATTCACCCGCCGAAGAGAGGACCCTGCCCGCGGGATCGGCCGAAGCCGCGACGCCGGTCCTCGGCGGACTGCTGTCGGGGATCGCGCTGGCGCTGACGATGTTCCTCGAGGCGCTCGGCTACGGCATCGTGGCGCCGACGCTGCCGTTCCTGGCGCGGCGCTTCGGCGCCGAGGCGACCGGCATCGGCTTCCTCGTCGGTCTGTACGCGGCGGTCGGGCTGTTCATCATCGTCCCGGCGGGAGCGCTCGCCAACCGCTACGGCCGCCGGCCGGTCATCCTGTTCGGCCTCGCCTGCCTGGCCGTCGCCTCCCTCGGCTTCGTCCTCGCGCCGACCTACCTCTGGCTCGTCGCGGCGCGGGCCATGCAGGGGGTCGGCGGGATCGCCATCTGGGTCGGGGCGCTGACGATGGCGGCGGACCTCTCGCCCGACGCCCGGATGGGGCGCTCGCTGGCCTGGATCACCGGATCCTGGTCGCTCGGCTTCGTCGTCGGCCCGGCGCTCGGCGGGCTGGGCAATCTCCAGACGCCGTTCATCATCTACGCGCTTCTGTCGGCGGCGGCCTTCGTGGCCGGTCTGTTCGTCCTGCCGGAGAGCGGCCGCCCCGGCGTCCGCACCACCTTCGCGGGGATCCTGCGCGTTCTGAAGCTGCCGACGGTCATGGCGTCCGCGGCCGCGACCTTCGCGCTGGCCTTCTTCTACGGCGCCTTCGAGGCGTTCATGCCGCTGATGATCAGCGAGATCGGCGTGCAGCGGCTGGGGATCGGACTGCTGTTCGCCGTCGCCGGGCTCCCGAGCATCGCGCTGCCGCGCGTGACCGGGATCATCGCCGATCGGATCGGGGACTCGCGGCTGATCGTCTTCGGCTTCGGATTCGCGGCGATCCTCTGCGCGGCGTTCCTGCGTCTCTTCCCCATCCTGCCGCTGTGGCTGCTATTCCTTCTGTTCGGGATGGTGGAGGTGTTCGTCTACGTCCCGGCGGTCGCACTCCTGAACCGCGGCCTCAAGAACGACGATCGGGTCTTCGCCACCGGCTCGCACAACTACGCCTTCTCCGCCGGCTTTTTCATCGGTCCGTTCGCGGGCGGGCTTCTGCTCGCGCGCGGGGACTACGGCTGGCTGTTCGCCCTCCTGACCGCGGTCATGATCGCGGCCCTCATCGTCGTGCTCGGCCTGCGCCCGCGCGTTCGCGCCTGACCGTCCCCGCGACGTCGGATGACCGCGGCTGTTGCCCCGTGACGGCGGCGGCCCTACAATCACCCACGCGATGAGCGCGAAGGAAGAGAGCGCGACCGGCGGCGACGGCCCCGCGAAGAACGGCGCGGCGAAGAACGCCGCCGCGAAGAACGGAGCCGGCGACGCCCCTCCCGACGGGACGAAGGACGTCACCGCCTCCCGCCAGCCCCCGACCGAGACCCCGGCGCGGCGCTTCCTCTTCATCTCCAAGTGGGCCCTGATCCAGGACCTCGCGTGGGAGGTCCGGAAGGAGGGGCACGAGGTCCGCTACCACATCATGTCGAAGGCCGACCGCGAGGTGGGAGACGGCTTCGTCGAGAAGGTGGAACGATGGGAGGATCACAAGGACTGGGCCGACGTGATCGTCTTCGACGACTGCGAGTTCGGCGCCATGGCCGAGCGCCTGCGGCGCGAGGGGAAATCCGTCGTCGGGGGCAGCGCCTACTCCGACAAGCTGGAGATGGACCGGGACTTCGGACAGGAGGAGATGAAGGGCGCCGGCATGAACACCCTGCCGAAGTGGGACTTCGACTCGTTCGACGCGGCGATCGAGTTCATCGAGAAGAACCCGGGGCGGTACGTCGTCAAGCCGAGCGGCCGGGCGCAGAACGAGAAGGTCCTGTCGTTCGTGGGGCAGGAGGAGGACGGCCTCGACGTGATGACGATGCTGCGCCATTACAAGAAGGGCTGGTCCTCCAAGATCAAGACCTTCCAGCTGCAGAAGTTCGTCTCGGGGGTCGAGGTCGCCGTGGGCGCCTTCTTCAACGGCAGCGACTTCCTCCTGCCGGTGTTCATCAACTTCGAGCACAAGAGGATGTTCAACGACGAGATCGGCCCGCAGACGGGGGAGATGGGGACGGCCGGCTTCTGGTTCCCCTCCAGCTCCATCTTCCAGCAGACGCTTCTCAAGATGAAGGATCGGCTCGCCGCCTGCGGGTACACCGGCTACGTCGACATCAACTGCATCGTGAACGCGCGGGGCATCTACCCGCTGGAGTTCACCTGCCGGTTCGGATACCCGACGGTTAATCTGCAGATCGAGGGCATCCTGTCGAAGTGGGGCGACCTGCTCACCGCGCTGGCGAAAGGGGAGTCGTTCAACCTCCGCACGAAGAAGGGATTCCAGGTCTGCGTCGTCATCGCCGTCCCTCCGTTCCCCTTCGTCGACGCCGACGCGTTCAGGAAGTTCTCCGAGGACGCCGCCGTCATCTTCAAGAAGCCGACTCCCGTCGGCGTGCACCCCTGCGACGTGCGGCTCGTGGACGGCGACTGGCGGCTGGCCGGCAACTCGGGCTACGCCCTCGTCGTGAGCGGATCGGGATCCACCATGGACGACGCCCGCCGGGAGGCCTACAACCGGGTGAAGAACATCATCATCCCGAACATGTTCTACCGCACCGACATCGGCGAGCGCTGGTACCGCGAGGGGGACCTCCTGCAGACCTGGGGGTACCTCACCTGAAGGCGGAAGCCGCGCCCCCGGACCCTATCATTATTTAACGTCACCGCCCCCCCCCGATCCGCCGCCTGGGGTCCGCCGCCGATCGGGTTCCGTCGGCCCCGCGGGCCGGCCCGCCGCCTTGACTTCCCGTTTCCGATAACCATATTGAAATCGCCGCCCGATCGGTGCAGGCGGCCGGGGATGCCGATGGGGCGACCACAACCGCTGGACGATGGACGGGAGGACGCGCACCCTCTATCATCCCCCGTCATGCCCGCATCGAAGGAGACCCCGCCTCGTCCCCCGGGGACGCTGAAAAGCCTCTGGATCGCGCTCAGCTCCTGGCGCACCGCCTCGGTCACGCTGCTGTCGTTCTCGTCGGGGCTGCCGCTGGGGCTCGTCTGGATCGCGATCCCCGACTGGATGCGGTCGTCCGGGGTCGACATCCGGATCGTCGGGCTGATCACGCTCGCGCAGGCGCCCTGGAGCTTCAAGCTGCTCTGGTCGCCCCTGATGGACCGCTACCGGCTCCCCTTCATGGGCCGCCGGCGCGGCTGGATCGCCGTGAGCCAGGTCGCCCTGTTCGCCCTCACGCTCGGGCTCGCCGGTCTCGGCGATCACCCCGACGCCCCGTGGGTCGTGATCGCGCTCGCCCTCGCCATCGCCTTCGCCTCGGCGAGCCAGGACATCGCCTACGACGCCTACACCGTCGACGTTCTGAAGAAGGAGGAGCAGGGCGTTGCGGTCGGCGCCAAGACGGCGATGTACCGCTTCGCCATGTATCTCGCCGGCGCCACGGCGATCACGCTCGCGTCGTTCTACTCCTGGCCGCTCGTCATGGGGATGCTCGCGGCCCTCTACCTGCCGATGCTCTTCGTCGCCTGGAAGGCGCCCGAGCCGACCGGGCACGCGCCCGAGCCGAAGAGCCTGCGCGAGGCCGTCTGGCATCCGTTCCTGGGATTCCTGGGGCGGCACCGGGCGCTCGAGATCCTCGCCTTCGTCCTCTGTTACAAGCTCGCCGATAATCTCGCCGAGGCGCTGCTCCGCCCCTTCCTCGTCGACATGGGGTACTCGGCCCTCCATCGCGGCGTCGGCCTGGCGACGAGCGCCACCATCGCCATGGTCGCCGGGATCTTCATCGGCGGCGTGCTGACGACGGCGATGGGGCTCGGCCACTCGCTGTGGGCCTTCGGATTCCTGCAGATCTTCTCCAACCTCGGGTACATCCTGCTGGCGCGGACCGGCGTCGATTATCCGCTCATGTACGGCGCGCTGGCGTTCGAGAACGTCGCGAAGGGGCTGGGGACGGGGGCGTTCATGGTGCTGCTGCTGCGGATGACGCAGAAGCGATTCTCCGCCACCCAGTACGCGCTCTTCTCGAGCCTGTTCGCCCTGCCGCGCATCGTCTCGGGTCCGATCAGCGGGTTCAGCGTGGACGCCCTGGGGTGGGAGGCGTTCTTCTGGGGCACCCTGATCGCGGGCGTGCCCGGCATGATCCTGCTGCAGCGCTTCGCCCCGCTCGGCGTGCGCGACCCGGTCTTCACCGTCGAAGAAGTGCGCGTCCGCCGCCGCCTGTCGCGCGGGGAACTCTCGGCCCGCGGCGTCCTCGGCGGCGTCGCCGGCACCGTCTTCGCCGCCCTGTGCGTTGCCCTGCTCGGCGCGCTCGGCTCGCTCCGCGACGACCCCGTCGCCGGCTTCGATCTCTTCGCCCGCCTCGCCGACCTCGTGCGCCCGGCCGGCATCGGCGGCTGGCTGCAGGCCCTCGGCGTTCTCACCTTCGGCGTCATCGCCGGCCTCATGACCGCCGCCGTCTACGCAGCCCGCCACGGCGAGGCCGGCGACCTGGCCCGCAACGGGTCGGAATGAGACGGGGTCCATGGGCCCCATGCGGTGCAATCACTTAGATGATCATCCGGAGGCGCGACCGCACACGCTGCCGATTCCTCGATCTCGAATCAATCTGTTCCACAACATGCAAGACCCGCAGAAATATCCCCCGATCCGACGACATCGGCGTTGACACACAGCCCTAATCGTTGTAATTAAAAGGGCAACGCAATGCGGGAGATGTGCTTCATGCTGGTGTTTCCGCTCGAACAGGTCACTGTACGCTTCGTAGCGTAGCCCTGCTCCGGGAACGCCTGCGATCACCGATCCCTCCCACGACAATCGAAGGCGTCACTGACGGGGATTAACCCCGGCCGATCCCGGAACAGGGTCGCGCGCCCGGGGATACGTGTCCCCGGAGGGCGCTCGTGTTCCGCGCGGGGGGGAACGGGAACGGATTGGTCGTCGGCGGCCGCACGAGGCGGGCCGGCGGCGTTCGGAATGGAGGATTCGGGTGCTGGAAAAAGTGCAGGAGGGGCGGACGAAGGGATCCGGGCGGACGAGGAGAACCGGCCGGCCGCGGCGCCGCGCGGCGCTGGAGGCTGAGCCGGCCGCGCGACCGGCTCGAATCGCGGGAGAGGTCTCCTGCGACATCGATCGCGGCGTCGCCACCGTCACGCTGAGGCGTCCCGCGTCCCGCAACGCCATCACCATCGAGATGATCGAGGCGCTGCACAGCGCGCTCGACCGGATCCAGGCCGACGCGACGGTGCGGCTGCTCGTCCTGCGCGGCGAGGGGGAGAACCTGTCGGCCGGGGCCGACGTGAAGGATCTGCTGGGCGCGATCGAGCAGGGGAATCCTGAGCAGGCCGACAACTACCTGGTCCGCGAGTACGCGCTCGATCTCAGATTGGCGCGCCTGGCGATCCCGCTCGTCACGATCGCCGACGGGATCTCCATGGGAGGCGGTCTAGGCCTGGCGTTCGGCGGCTACATCGTGGCGACCGAGCGGTCGCGGTTCGCGATGCCCGAGTCGCGCATCGGATTCCTGCCCGACGTCGGAGCGACGCGCGAACTGAAGGACCGCCTCGGCCTGCCGCTGGCGCGCTACTTCGCCTGGACCTCCGAGTCGTTCGGCGGCGAGGAGGCGCTGCGGTGGGGGTTCGCCGACGCCCTCGTGCCGTCCGATCAGATCGAGGAGTGCCTGGAGGCGCTCGCGCGCGCCGCGCGCGGCGCGGCGGGCGCGCGGCTGAAGGGTTCGCCGGGACTGGCCTTCCTCGGCAAGCGGGTGGCCGGCGGCGTGCCCGCGGCCTCCGGACGCTGGACGGCGGGGAACGGCCGGCGCCACGACGATCCGGTCGCGCGCTTCGCCGAAAAGCATTTCGCCGGCGGCACGCGGGCGGAGGTGATGCGCTCGCTGCGTTCCGCCGCGGAGTCCGGCGGCGATCCGGACGATCGCGGCCGCGCGGTGCGCACGCTCGGGATCCTCCGGGAGCGCTCCCCGATCTCGATCTGGATCGCGGATCTGTTCCTCGCCCTCGACCACGACGGGATGGTCCGCGAGGCGGCGGGCGCGAAGAAGGGATCGGCCCCCGACTGGCTGGCCCATCTGCGCGACGAGATCGCCGGCGCCCGGGCGGCGATGAGGGACCTGTTCGACCCGGCCCGGAAGGAGCCGCGCGCGCTGGCCCTGGCCCTGGAATACCTGGCGGCGACCTGCCTGTTCCGGCTTCCCGATTTCGCCGAGGGGGTCGGCGCGTTCCGCGATCGCAGGGCGCGCGACTTCCCGTCGGCGCGCGAGCCGCTCGGCGTGCACCGCGCACTGTTTCAGGCCCGTCCCGGCTGGACCCTCCTGCGGCGCGCCGCGCGCCTGGCCCGCGATCCGTTCTGGCTGGACGTGGCGCGCGGGGAGCTGGACTGGATCCACCCGCCGCGCGCGGGATACGACGAGTCGGCCTACCCGCGCGTCCAATGGTTCGCCGACGGGGCGCTCAACGCCAGCGTGGAGGCGGTTGACCGCTGGGTGGAGCGGGGGCGGGGATCGCGCATCGCTTTCCAGTGGGAG
>JBFGDZ010000114.1:0-11966 GCA_041580375.1 Candidatus Polarisedimenticolia bacterium | reverse complement strand
CTCCTGCACGACCTCCGTCGACTGCACGCCGGAGACGAGCAGCCAGAGGAGCGCGGCGACGGCCCCGACGAACAGGAAGGCCAGCGTCAGGCAGCCGGCCGGAACCGCCCAGGTCCAGTTGCGCCCCCACCAGCCCTTCGTTTCCGCCATCGCGCCCTGATCGCACGGATCGGGAGGGTTCGTCAAGCGGGCCGCCCTCCGGGAGCCCCCGTGCCGGCGGGCGGGTCGGACGCCGACGCTGTGCTAATCTCCCGGGATCCGGAGGGCGGACCCCGCCCCCTACGTGTTCCGAGAATCGCACGTTCGACTTCGTCCGGAGGCCAGGATGACACCCCTTCGTCCCATCGCTCCGACCGCAGCGGCCGCTCTCGTCACGGCGCTCCTGTTCGGCGCCTGCTCCATGCCCGCCGAACGCCGGGAACCGGGGCCGCGGCTGCCGCTCTCCTATCCCGCGACCCGCAGCGTCGATCAGACCGACGACTACCACGGCACCAGGGTCGCCGACCCGTACCGCTGGCTGGAGGACCTCGACGCCCCGGAGACCGCTTCGTGGGTCGCGGCCCAGAACGCCGTCGCCACCCCCTTCCTCGAGGCGATCCCCCGCCGCGACGCGATCCTCGCCCGGCTGAGGGAGCTGTGGAACTATGAACGCTACGACGTGCCGGTGACGGCGGGGGGGCGCATCTTCTACCTGCGCAACGACGGTCTTCAGGATCAGGACGTCCTGTACGTCAGCGACGGGGAGGGATCCGGGCCGCGTGTCCTGATCGATCCGAACACGTTCAGCGAGGACCGCACGACGTCCATGCGCACTTTCGCCGTCAGCCGGGACGGCGCGAAGATCGCCTACAGCATCTCCGAGGGGGGCTCCGACTGGCGCGTCTGGAAGGTCCGCGACGTCGGCACCGGAGCGGATCTCGAGGACACGCTCGACGCCATCAAGTTCACCAACGTCTCCTGGTCGATCGACGGCAAAGGCTTTTTCTACAGCCGCTACCCCCGGGACGAACGCGGCCGCGGGGACGGATCCAAACAGGTCGCGATCCACTACCACCGCATCGGCACGCCGCAGTCGAAGGACCCCCTCGTCTACGCGATCACGGATCATCCGACGCGCAACCCCTACGGGCAGGTGACCGACGACGGCCGGTACCTGATCATTCACGTGTACGAGGGGACTCAGACGAACGGGATCTACTACCGATCGCTCGCCGAGCCCGGGGCGCGCGTCGTCCGACTGCTCGACCACTGGGACGCCCTGTACTTCTTCCTGGGGAATCGCGATGGCGTCTTCTACTTCATGACCAACAAGGGCGGACCCCGTTCGCGCGTCATCGCGATCGACGTCGCGAACCCGGCCCCCGCGAACTGGCGCGAGGTCGTTCCCGAGGCGGAGGAGACGCTGGAGGCCGCGTCGCTCGTCGGCGGCCGCCTCATCGCCCGCTATCTGAAGGATGCGAACTCGGTCATCCGCGTCTTCGGCGCGGACGGTTCCGCTGCCGGTGAGGTGGAGCTGCCGGGCCTCGGAACGGTCGATGGGTTCGCCGGCCGGATCGACGACGAGGTGACCTTCTACTCCTACGAGAGCTTCACCACGCCCGGGCGCATCTATCGCTACGAGATCGCGTCCGGCCGGAGCACCCTGTTCCGTGAGGCGGACGTCAGCGCCGACCTCGGCGGCTTCGAGACACGCCAGGTTTTCTACGCGAGCGGGGACGGCACCCGGATCCCGATGTTCCTGGTCCATCGAAAGGGGATCGCCCGCGGCGGCGACAACCCGACGCTTCTCTACGGTTACGGCGGGTTCAATGCCTCCGAGACCCCCGTCTACCGCACTCGCTGGATCGCCTGGCTCGAGATGGGGGGCGTCCTGGCGATCGCCAACCTCCGGGGAGGCGGCGAGTACGGGGAGGCGTGGCACCTCGCGGGCACGAAGGTGAACAAGCAGAACGTCTTCGACGACTTCATCGCGGCCGCGGAGTGGCTGATCGAGCAGAAATACACGTCGCCCCGCAGGCTCGCGATCTTCGGCCGCAGCAATGGGGGCCTCCTCGTCGCGGCCGTGCTGAACCAGCGGCCCGATCTGTTCGGCGCGGCGCTCCCTGCGGTCGGCGTGCTCGACATGCTGCGCTACCACACGGCCAGCGCGAACGCGCGCCAGTGGTCGTCCGACTACGGCCTCAGCGAGAACCAGGAGGAGTTCCGCGCTCTGTTCGCCTACTCCCCCTACCACAACGTGAGGCAGGGGGCCTGCTATCCGCCGACGCTGATCACGACCGCCGACCACGACGACCGGGTCGCGCCGTGGCACAGCTTCAAGTACGCGGCGGCCCTCCAGAAGGCCCAGGGCTGCGAGAATCCGATCCTGATCCGCATCGAGACTCGGGCCGGCCACGGCGCGGGCAAGCCGACCTGGATGCAGATCGAGGACTTCGCGGATCAGTGGGCCTTTCTGGCCTGGGCGCTCGGGATGAAAGGCTAGGAGCGCCGGCCGGCGGCGCGCATCCGGCGGCTCAGTCCGCCGCCCCGTGCCAGTCGACGTGGCGCGTCAGGTACATGACGGCGGCCAGGATCAGGAACAGACCGACCGATCCGATCAGAAGCGCGTAATCCTGGCTGTTGAGCAGAACGTACAGGTAGGCGTAGAGGCCGCCCACGACGGCCCCGATCACTCCCGCTCGCCAGGCCCTGCCGAGAACGGCCGCGCAGTAGGTCGCGACCAGTCCGACGATCGCCGCGCTCGCGAGCAGATACGCGGTGAGGAAACCGAGGTGTTCGGCCAGCGACAGCAGCAGGAGATAGAAGAGGCACATCGCCGCCCCGACGAGCAGATATTGAACGGCGTGAATCCGGGCCTTCACGAGGATCTCGAACAGCCACAGCGCCACGAAGGTCAGCGCCAGGAAGAGCAGCTCGTACTTGACGCTGCGCAGCGACATCCGGTACGGATCGATGTGCGGCTGGAGCTCGACTCCGAAGCTGGACGCCCCGACCTGATCCTCGGCCGCGGCCCCCGCTTTCCATCGCTGCGGATAGTTCCGTCCCAGTGACGGGACGCTCCACGTGGCCTCGAACCCGTCCTGTCCCACGGAGCGCTCGACGGGCAACCAGGTTCCCTTGAAACCCGGTTCGCTCCAGTCACCCCGGAGGACCACGACCGTCTGCTCCCCCAGCGGGGCGAAGAAGACGCCGACGCTTCCGTTCAGGCTGAGCGAGAACGAGAATTCATGCGTGCCCGGCGCCAGGTGACCCCCGAGGGCCGCGTGCACTCCCGACTCGCCCCGGGCGAACTCCCCCGTGCCGGGGGCGAACGGCAGGGACCGGGTCCCCCACTTGAGGCCCGCCTGGTTCTGGATGGCGTGGGCGTCGGAGATCCGCAGCCAGACCTGTGCCCGATCCCACAGGACATCGCCCCCGGCGACGCCCATCGCGGAGAAGTCCGGTCGTGAGAAGCGCCCGCTCACCTCGAGAGTCATCCGGTACACCGGGACCTCGAAGATTCCCCGGTAGCGCGTCTCGCTCTCGATCGTTCCCTGGACGCGCAGATCGTCAGGCAGGAACACCGCATGGCTTTCGACGACGTGCGTCGTTTTCTTGCCGGAGGAGTCCTCCGACGTCCGGTGCTCCAGGTACGGTACCGCGATGGCGGGGCCGATGATGGTCTGCGATCGACCCCAGGTTCCCGTGATGTCTTCGACGGCCTCCTGCCGCGTCATGCTGCGCCCGTTGATCAGGGCGGCGATCAGCCCGATCGGGATCTGCAGCAGGAGGATCAGAAATCCGATGAGGAGCAGGCGGGTCAGCTGGGATTTGAGGATCGTCTGAAGCGGACCGTGAGGGGGATCGGGCACGCGGAGCGCCTCCACACGAACAGGGTATCAGAAGCCGTCGCTCTTTTCCCCTGCGTCCCGCGGCGATCCGCACGCCCCCCGTCCGGGCGGCCCGTCAGCCGCGGCGCGAGCGCGCCCTGCGGCGGACGCCGCGGCTCCGCGCGGCGGCGGACCTGCGTTTCGGCAGTTTGAACTCGCGGGTCTCGCCGAGGCGCAGCGCGTAAACCTTCCCCTGGAAGCCGACCTTGCGGTGGATGCGGCGCCGGCCGGCGAGGCGCGCAGCGCGCGACCAGCCGTCCTCAAAGGTGAGGAAGAGCCGCCCCCCCTGGATGCGCACCGCGATCCAGTGGCCCCGGTACCGGAGCCGCAGGCGGACGTCGTCGAGCCCGGCCGGCAGGCGCGGGTCGACCCACAGGACGTCGTTCCTCAGCTCGATGCCGACGAAGCACCTCTGGAAGAGATCCGTCGTCCCCGCCATCGCGCCGAGGTGGATCCCCTCCCGCGTCGTCCCGCCCTGGATGTCGGTCAGATCGCTCTTGAGCGCGTACTGGAACCAGCGCCAGGACTGCGCCTGGTCGCTGCTCGCCAGCACCCAGGAGTGGACGATGCGGCTGAGGGTCGAGCCGTGCGAGGTCCGCGCGCTGTAGTAATCAATGTTGCGCGCGATCGCGTCCGGCGTGAGCGCGTAGCCGAGCCGCTTGAAGATGTCGGCCAGCTCCACGGGTGACAGAAGGTAGAACAGCATCAGGACGTCGGCCTGCTTGCCGGCCTTGTAGCGGGCCAGGCTCCCCCCCTCGGCCTCGACGATCCGATCGAGCCGCTGGATGTCGCCGTGCTTCGCCCTGTAGCCGGCCCAGTCGAATTCCTCAAGCTTCTCGTAACCCTCGAACTGGCTGATGATGTCGCCGTCATGAAAGGGGACGAACATCCGGCGCGTGATCTCCTCCCAGCGGCGCAGCTCGGGCTGCTCGATCGCGAGGTCCTCGAGGATCTCCATCCGCCGGTCCTCGGCCAGGACGTCGAGCACCTGGATGGCGCAGCGCAGGACCCAGACGGCCATGACGTTCGTGTAGGCGTTGTTGTCGAGCCCGTGCTCCTCCCGGTCGGGATAGCGCGTGTGGTACTCGTCCGGCCCGACGACCCCGAGGATCTCGTAGCGTCCCTTCGATTCGTTGAACGTCGCGAGGCTCGACCAGAAGCGGGCGATGTCGAGGATCATCTCGGCCCCGTGGTAGGTGAGGAAGTCGCGATCCTCCGTCGCCAGGTAGTACTGCCACACGGTGTAGGCAATGGCGGCGTTCACGTGCCGCTGCAGGTGGGTGTTGTCGGGCAGCCACCTGCCGGAGCGCGGGTTGAGGTGCACGATCTGCGTCTCCTCGCGACCGTCGCTGGCGCTCTGCCAGGGGTACATGGCGCCCCGGTATCCCGCCTCGCGGGCGGCGTGGCGCGCCTCGGGCAGCCTTCGGTAACGGTAGAGCAGCAGGCTCCGCGTGAGCGCGGGCATGCTCATGTTGAGGAACGGGAAAATGAACAGCTCGTCCCAGAAGATGTGTCCGCGGTAAGCCTCGCCGTGCAGCCCGCGCGCCGGAACGCCGACGTCGAGATCCGTGGTGTGCCGCGACACCGTCTGCAACAGGTGGAAGATGTGGAGCCTCAGGGCGAGCTGGGACGGGGAGTCCCCGCCCATCCGGATGTCGCAGCGGTGCCAGAGACGCCGCCACTCCATGGCGTGGCTTTCCAGGAGCGAGGCGAAGTCGGAGGCCCTCACGATCGCCGCGCGGGAGGCGAGGCCGGGCTCGCTGATGGCCGGGTCGCGCGATGTGTGGATCGCGACCGTCTTCTCGACGACGATCGCCTTCCCCTTCGTGCACGACAGCGCCAGCGTGTGTCCGATCAGGTCGCCCTCCCGCAGCAGCGACAGTTCGGCCGGCCTCTCATCCCCGCCGTCGAGAACCCGGGTGCGCGACGCGAGCGCCATGACGATTCCGGACTGGCTCGTGCGCACCCTGAGGTGCACCGCGCCCTCGCCGCATTCGCCCGATTCCAGGAACTCCAGATGACGGTCCTTGAGATCGCGGTACCGGGGGACGCCGGCGTTGACGACGTTTCCGTCGAGGGCGCTCCGGATCTCCAGGCGGCCCGACCAGTCCTCCGGGGTCAGGGTCCACTCCTGAGCGGCGAAGTGGTGATGGCGCATGTGGACGATCCGCCGGCTGACGAGCGAGGTCGTGCGCCCGCCGTCGTCCCGGATCCGCAGGCGGCGCGTCAGGACGCCGCGCCGCAGGTCGAGTTCCTGGAAAAAATCGAGGACCTTCACCGATCCGACGTCGAGCCACCGGCCGCCCTCCGGACGGAAGCTGAGGCAGAGCCAGTTGGGCCAGTTGACCAGGTCCTCGTTCTCGATCCTGCGGCCCTTGATCTCGGTGGTGAGGCGGTTGTAGCCGCCGGCGAGGTAGGTGCCGGGGTAGTGCGGGCCCCCCGCGCAGCTCTCCTCGGCCGCGCCGCGCGTCGCGAAATAGCCGTTGCCGAGCGTCGTGAGGGTCTCTCTCAGCGGCTGCTGGCGGTCGTCCCAGCGGTCGTAGGTGAGCTTCCAGCCGTCCATGCGGGTATCAGTCGCCGACAGGCTCCGCGATCTCCTGGAGAAATTTCTCGACCTCACCCGGGTCGCGCAGGGCGTATCGGGCATACGTCCTGTGCTCCGGCCGGCCCACGAGGATGCCGACGCCCCGGTCCCGAAGCTCCCGGAAGGCGTCCTCGTCCGTCAGATCGTCCCCTACGAATATAGGCTCCACGCCCGGACCGTCCAGTTTCAGGGCCTTCAGGAGCCACTTCACCGCCCTGCCCTTGTCCCAGTCGAGGCCCGGGCGGAGCTCGAACACCTTCTTGCCCCCCTTCTTCATGAGCCGGGGACGGCGCTTGAGCGCTTCGTCCACGGCCTTCTCGATGGCCGGCACGGAGGCCGGATCGACGTTGCGGTAGTGGACCGCCAGCCCGTAGCGCTTGCGCTCCAGGAGGACGCCCGGAACGCCACCCACGGCGCGTTTCAGGTGCTTTTCGGCCGCGTCGAGATCGGGGACGCACCGGCCGGCCTCCGGGTGCTGCATGTCCAGCCCCCCGGGGCCGGCGATGTCGAATCCGTGACTGCCGGCGAAGACCAGCCCCTCGATGCCGACGAGGGCCTCCACGTCCGCGCGATCCCGGCCGCTGACGATGGCGACCGTGCGCCGGCTCGCCAGACGCCGAAGGACCCCGCGCATGCTCTCCGGCAGGACGGCGAGGTCGGGCCGGCTGACGATCGGGGTGAGCGTTCCGTCGTAGTCGAGAAAGACGGCGAGATGCGGCTCCTCACTGAGCTCGCGCATCAGCCGCCGGTCCTCCAGGATCGGCGGCAGCGAGGCGGGATCCCGATCCTCCGCTTCGAGGCGCACCTCGAGGAGGCTCCCGACGACGATGTCCGCGCCGTGCGCCAGGAGCCCCTCGCGCCGCCCTCCGCGATCGACGCCCACGACGAGTCCGAAGCGTCCCGCCCGGCCGGCGGCCACGCCCGACGTGGCGTCCTCGACGACGACGGCGCGGTCCGGCTTCACGGTGAGGCGGCGCGCGGCCTCCAGAAAAATGTCGGGCGCCGGCTTGCCCGCGAGGCCGAGCCCCTCGCTGACGACGCCGTCGACCCTCGTCGTGAACAGATCGTCCAGCCGCGCCGCGGCCAGGATCTCGGAGCAGTTCCGGCTGGACGTGACGATCGCCAGCTTGAGGCCGGCGTCCCGCCACGCGCGCGCCGCCCGCACCGCGTCGTCGTAGACCTCGACGCCGTCCTGCGCGAGGCTCTCGAGGAAGAGCCGGTCCTTGCGGTTCCCCAGTCCGCAGACCGTGAGGCGATCGGGCCCGTCCTCCGGGCTCCCCTCGGGGAGCCGGATGCCGCGGGACTCGAGAAACGTGCGCACGCCGTCGTAGCGCGGCCGGCCGTCCACGTAGGGCGGGTAGTCGCGATCGACGTCGAACGGCTCGAAGGCGACTCCCTCGCGCCGCGCCCGCTCCTCGAGGAACCGATCGAACATCCGTTTCCACGCCCTCGCGTGAACGCGCGCCGTCTTCGTCACGACGCCGTCCAGATCCATCAGCACGGCGTCGAACCGTCCTCGCTCAATGGACACGGGCTCCCCCACCGGGCCAGGAGCCTGTCCAGGCTCCCGGGGCCGGCGCACAGGTTAAACCATTTTCCGGCGGTCCGGCCGCGGTGGATCGAATCCGCGCAGGAAATTTCGCGGGACCTTTCGACGTCCGGATCGACTAAAATCGTGCGACGCAAAGAACGCGATCCCGAAGAGGTGCCCGATGCCGAAGAACCCCCTCGTCCTCCTCACCGAGCGCGGCCAGAGCGTCTGGCTCGACAACCTGACGCGGCCGCTGATCCGATCCGGCGGGCTCGCCCGCCTGATCGAGGAGGACGGTCTGAGCGGGGTCACCTCCAACCCCGCGATCTTCAAGAAGGCGATGACCGCGGGGGACGCCTACGACGAGGGGATCCGGAAGGCCGCCGCGCGGGGGGATTCGGCCGGCTCGATCTACGAGGCGCTCGCGATCGACGACATCCGCGGCGCCGCCGACGCGCTGCGCCGCGTGTACGACCGCACGGACGGAATCGACGGCTACGTCAGCCTCGAAGTCTCACCCCACCTGGCGCGCGACACCCGGGCGACGGTCGACGAGGCGGCGCGGCTGTGGAAGGCCGTGGACCGGCCGAACATCCTGATCAAGATCCCGGGGACCGACGAGGGCGTCCCGGCGATCGAGGAGTGCCTGACGCGCGGCATCAACATCAACATCACGCTGCTGTTCTCGCTCGACGCGCACCGCAAGGTGATCGAGGCCTACTTCGGCGCCATGGAGGCACGCCTGAAGCGGAGGGAGCCTCTCAAGCGCGTGGCGTCGGTGGCGAGCTTCTTCCTGAGCCGCATCGACACGAAGGTGGACAAGACACTCGACGCGATGATCGCGGCGGGCCGGAACGCGGACGAGGCGAGGGCGCTGCGCGGCCGGACCGCCATCGCCAACGCGCGCCTCGCCTACCGGATGTGGAAGGAGATGCACGCGGACGGGCGCTGGGCGCCGCTCGAGAAGGCGGGCGCCCGGCTCCAGAGGCCGCTGTGGGCCAGCACCTCGACGAAGGACCCGAAGGAATCGGACGTCAAGTACATCGAGACGCTGATCGGGCCCCACACCGTCAACACGATGCCCGACGAGACGATCGCGGCGTTCCGCGACCACGGTCGCGTCGAGGACACCCTCGAGCGCGACCTCGACGGCGCGCGCGCCGTGATGGATCGCCTCGCCGCCCTCGGCATCGACATCGGCCGCGTGACGGCCGAGCTGGTGGACGAGGGAATCGACAAATTCATCCAGCCGTTCGACGCCCTGCTCGCCGCGCTCGAGGAGAAGCGCCGCGCGCTCGCCCGGGTCGGCGCCTAGCCCCGCCGCCCCGCCCGGCGACGCCCGCCGGGCGCGGGCTCAGACGATCGATCCCCGCCGAAGGCCCCACATCCCCCTGCGAATCGCGAGGACGCAGACGCTCCCCGCGATGATGAAGTTGAGCATGTATTCCGCCGTGATCGGGAACGACTCGAGCCCGCCCCGGTCGAAGGTCGTCGGGAGCGTCACGATCGGCATGAGAACGCTCAGCACCAGCAGGAGCAGGTTGACCGTCGACTCGACGGCCCCGACCGGGCCCGCCAGGTGCGGCCGCCACGACGCGAGCCCCAGGCACGCGAAGCAGAACGCGTAGTAGGCGAAGCGCGCCCCGGGCCGGCCGTCGAGGCCGGCGACGCGCACGTTGAGCCCCAGCAGGAGATCCAGTCCGAGAAAGAGAGGCGTCGCCCAGTAGTAGGCCTGGATGATCCGCGTTCTCATGCCGGGCCCACGATCGCGTCCGCCTCGATCTCGACCAGCATCTCGGGCGCGATCAGACGGCCGACCTCGACCATGCTCGTCACGGGGCGGATCGATCCGAAGAACTCGCCGTGCGCGCGGCCGACCTTCTCCCAGTCGCGCTCGATGTCGCGCACGTAGATGCGCGTGCGCACCACGTCCTTCAGATCGGCCCCGGCGCGCCGCAGCGCCTCGCGCACGTTCTCGAGGGTCCGCACCGCCTGCGCGTACGCGTCGCCGACGCCGACGATCGAGCCGTCCGGGCCGATCGCCGTCGTCCCGGCCACGTACACGTGCGCACCGACCCGCACGGCGCGCGAGTAGCCGACGATCGGCTCCCACTTCGCCCCCGACGAGATGTTCTTCCGCCGCATCGCCCCTCCGCTCTCCCGATCGGCGCCGCCCATCAGCCCGATCCCGGGTGCTCCGCCGCCTCACGGAGCAGGCCTCCCAACCGGAACCGCTCGGCGGCGTAACGCGCGCGCCACCCCGGGTCGGCGCGGTCGAGAAGGAGCCCTTCGCCCGCGCCGATCGAGTAGAACGCCACGCGGCGCGCCTTCGGGAGATCCAGATCCCGGAGCTCCAGCATCAGGTCCGCGCGGAGCCCCGCGGCGACCTCGCCGTACGGTTGAAAATCCTTCAACGCCCGGAACCCCTCGCCCGGCCCGACCCCCTCCGCCGCGAGCGCCGCGACCCGGTACTGCGCGTAGCGGGCGATCCCCTCCTTCCAGACCTGGAACTCGAGATACCTCGCGTCGTCCGGGTCGAGCGCCTCGATCAGCGCGCCGCGCGCGCGCACGTAGGCGCGCAAGGCCGCGGTGAAGCGGCCGCCGTCCGCCTCGATCGCCTCCTCCAGAAGCCCGGCCGCATCCCTGGCCAGCGACGCGACGCCGGGCGCGTCGTAGGGGAAGTCGTAGTTCAGCATCCACATGCCGGTGGTGTCGCCCCGGGCGAGCCCCAACGCCTCGACCTCCCCGTAGTAACCCGGGTCCGACTCCTGATACTGATGCAGGTGCTCATGCAGCAGCGTGACGACCCACGGCGTCGACGTGCGGGCCGCGGTCGCCTCCGCACGGCCCACCACGACCGTCGACACGCCCCCCACGGCCGGGAACGTCGCCAGCAGGGTCTCCGACTGCGTGCGCCCGCGGACGTGCACGCGGCTCCTCAGCGTCGCATCGAATCCCAGGTCCCGGAAATCTCCGGACGGCTTCGGGTGCCGGACGAGGAACTCGTGCCCGGGCGCGACGAGCAGGACGGCGAACGGCACGCCGCTCCAACCCCTCCACAGGCGATCGCCGATCTCCTCGCTCAGCCGGAACGCCTCCGCCAGGCGAACGCGATCGATGTCCGCGAGGCGGGGCGCGTCCTCCCGCGGCGACGCCGATGCCGCCAGGAGAACGGCCAGCATCGACGCGGCGACCGCGACGGGTCTCTCCAGCCGACCCCGGCCCGTCCTCCGGTTCCAGGTGCGCATGTCTGATTCGATCCTTAGGCGGTTCCGCCGGACGATCACGTCTCCGCCGCCCGGCGCCTCAGCGCGGCAGCTTCCAGAACGGGCCCGCGAGGCCCGCGTCGGCGAAGATCATCTCCGCCTCGTCCGGCGTCCTGCGGCGCCAGTCCTCCCGCAGCCGATCGGAATACCACGCGTCCCCGAGCCGCCGCATGGCTTCGAGAGGAACGATGGAGCCCCGCTCGAGCGCGGCGTCGCGGCACCAGGATGCGACGTCCTCCTCCGACCGGAAGAGGTGGATCGTCCCTCAGGTGAACCCGATGTCGTCCCACCAGTGGGCGGCCGGCACGAGGAAGTGCACCACGCCTTCCGATCCCGTGACCGCGCCGTCCCGGACGTCGAGCCGCATCGGCTCGCCGGACGACGGACAGCGGCTCTCGATGACGGCCTCGCCGGGCAGCAGCGCCGCGATGCCGAACGCGTCCCAGATGCATGGAGCCCAGAACGAGGAACCCCCGATGCGGACGCGGTAGCGCGTCGGGATCGCGGAGAACGGGGGCGCCATCCAGATGCCGGTCGATCCGGGAACCAGGACGAGCGCGCGTCCCTCGGCGAGGCGCTGCAGCGACTCCGCGATCGCCCCCGATGGGCGGCCGAGCGCCTCGGCGATCTCCGGGGTCGACGGAGGGCGCCCCGCTTCGATCAGACGCCGGTAGACGTGCAGTCGCACGGCGCGGTCGGCGTCGGCCGGTCCGCCG
>JBFGDZ010000113.1:0-12008 GCA_041580375.1 Candidatus Polarisedimenticolia bacterium | reverse complement strand
GCAGGCGACCGCGCCGACGAGCCGGTCGCCAATGTAGACCGGGCTGCCGCTCATGCCCTGCAGCACCCCGGTCCGGTCGAGCGGCCCGCCGGACAGGCGCACGAGGATCAGATTGCGGGCCGGCGCCACGTTCTCCATCGTTCCGAGAACCTCCACCTGGAACTCGTCCACGCGGCTGTCCTGGAACACGGTGCGTCCGATCCCCTTCATGCCGGGCCGCACCTCGCTGAAGGGAAGGATCTCCTGGGCCGGCGCGGGGACGAACGAGGCGAGGGCGAGGGCGGCCGCGACGAGGGCGGTGATCGGGCCGCGCCTCCTGCGGGAGTCTCCCCTCATGGCGTGGCTCGGGACGTTCATGTGCTCCGGGGTTCCCTCGCTGCCTGTTCCAACCGATCGATCATAGCACAGGGTCCGGCGGCCTTCCGGCCGTCCGGGCCGCGCCGTGAGGGTCTCACATGCGCGAGGGGACGGGGATCCCCATGACGTCGAGGGCGCGCGTCATCTGCGCTCGAAACAGGCGGGTCAGAACGACGCGGGCCCGCTTCCAGCGCTCGTCCGTCTCCTTCATCACCGGGTACTTGTGATAGAAGGTGTTGAAGCTCTGCGCCAGGGTGAAGGCGTACTTGGCGATCTGCGACAATTCGAGCGAGTCGACCGCCTGCGCGACCGTCTCCCGGAACCGCGCCATCTGCATGAACAGGAACCAGTGCTCCTCCGCGGCCTCGCCCGGAGGCAGGTCGAATGCGCCCTCCATCGCCCAGTGCGTTGCCCGCGCTTCGTCCGGTCCGCCGGATGCGGCCATCTTCGCGAAGATCCCGGCGGAGCGCACGACGGAGTATTGAAGGTACGGGCCGGATTCGCCCTCGAAGGAGAGGGCGTCGTCGAAATCGAACACCAGGAGGGTCGTGCGTGCGTACTTGATCATGAAGTAGCGCAGAGCCCCGACGGCGATCGCGCGGGCCAGGCGGGTCGTCTCGGCGTCGTCGAGGTCCGGATTGCGGGCCCGCACCTCGCGCTCGGCCTGCGTTTCGAGCGCGTCCAGCAGGTCGTCGGCCTTCACCCCGAGCCCCTTCCGGCCGGACATCTCGACCGCCCCCCGATCGCCTGCGTCCTCCGTCCCCCCGGCGCCCAGCCGCGCCGCACTGCGCGATGTGAGCGCGACCATCTCGTACGCGAAGTGGATCGAGCGATCGGCGCTGCCGGAGTGCCCCAGCGCGCGCAGCCCCTCCGCCACGATCGCCTGCAGGTAGGCCTGTCGCACGTCGATGACGTTGTAGACCGTCGTCCCCCGCCCGAACGCCGGGTGGTCGGCCTCGCCCGGCGCCCGGGTCGTCGACCAGACCCGGTGCCCGTCGGCCTCCTCGCGGAATGGACGGTAGCGGAAATCGGCCGGGAGGAGGCCGAACTTCCACATCTGGTAGGCGATGTCCTTTCCGACGTAGGTGACCGTGCCGTTGCTCCGGACGATGATCTTCTCCCCCTCCTTCAGGTTTTCGAAACCGGGGCCTTCGAGCGCCATCACCCAGCAGCCGGCGCGCTCGCCCGCCTCGACCCGGGTGATGGCCCCCTTCTCCCGGAGGAGCGTGAACGCCGCGTCCCAGAACCGGTGGCCGAGGATGTCGCTCTCCCAGGGGAGCAGGTCGTAGCGCACGCCGATGCGCGCCATCGTGTCCAGATGACAGTTGACGATCCGCCGCGTCACGTGCGCCCCGAGTTCGGCCAGCTCGTTGCCCCCCTCCTCGAGGAGTTTCAGCATCGCCGGCCGCAGGTCCCGGGTCTTCGGATCATTCCCGTACATCTCGGTCACGCGCGCGTAGAGATCCCAGCACACGTGATCGAAACGGCCCTCGATCGCGCGCACCTGCTCGAGACCCTCGCGGCGGATCTCCCGGAACCCGATCAGGAGATCGGCCACCTGGACGCCGGTGTCGTCGATGTAGTTCTGCACCTCGACGCGGCGGCCGAGGAGGCGCAGCGCGCGGGCGAGACTGTCCCCGAGCACCGCGTTGCGCAGGTGGCCGATGTGGGCGGCCTTGTTCGGGTTGATGTTGGTGTGCTCGACGATGATCTTGTCACCGGCGCCCTCCGGCGCCCCCGTTGGCGAGTCGATCTCGCGCGCCAGCTCGCGCACGGCCGAGGGGCGATCCAGAAAGATGTTCAGATAGCCCGCCCCGCCCGCCTCCACGCGGGCGACGCCCCGGGGCGGCGAGAGAGCGGCCGCGAGGTCCCGCGCGATGGAGCGCGGAGGCTGCCTGAGGGTGCGGGCCAGCTCGAACGCGACGGGGCAGGCGAGATCACCGAGCGAGGGGTTCGGCGGATACTCCACGACGATGCGCTCGGGCGAGTGCCCGTACTTCTCGAGGAGAAGCGTCCGGACTGCGCCCTCGATCTCCGCTTTGATCCGCTGCAAACTGCCCCTCCAGGGAGGCGAAGTATAGCGAAATTTCCACTGGTATAAAATGAATCGATGCTCATCGTCTCGAAACACGAGACCGCCGCGTCCGCCGCCGTCCTGCTGCTCCTCGCCGTGCTGGGCTCGTGCGCCACCGGGATCGAGGAGAGCGCCGGCGGGCGCGGGGAGGGCGATGCCGAGGGCGGCGACCACCGCGCGTCCGCGGACGCGTCGCTGCGCGAGGGGATCGATCTCTTCCGCCGCGGCGATCTGAGGGGGGCGGAGCCCCACCTGCTCGAAGCGCTGCGCCTCTCGCCGCGCGATCACCGCATCCTGGAGATGCTGGGTACGGTGTACGCACGGACCGACCGGTTTCAGCAGGGCGAGGCGCGCTACCGCGAGGCGATCGCGATCGCCCCCGGCTCCGCGACGGCCTGGCTCGGTCTCGTCGACGTGCTCACCTCGGCGGGCGATCTGGACGCCGCCCTGCGCGAGGTGGAGGCGGGACTCCTGCGCCATCAAGGACACCCGGGCCTGGCGTCGCGCAGGGCCCTCCTTCTCGCGCGGCGGGCGGACGAGGGCGCCGAGGCCGCCGCCCGCAGCGCCATCGACCTGGCGCCCGATGACGCGGAGGCGCACTACGCGCTGGGGCTCGCGCTGCAGCATCAGGGCAGGCTGCAGGAGGCGCGCGATGCGCTGCGCGCGGCGCTCGATCGCCAGCGCGGGCACATCGGCGCGCTGAGCCGGCTGGCGACGGTCGAGGAGCGGCTCGGCAATCGCGAGGCGGCCGCCGGGATCCGGCGCGAGCACGGCAGGGCCCTGGCGCGCCTGCACGTGGAGGAGCGGGTGCGCGGGCGCCGCCAGGCGGCCGTCGAGGCGTTCAACCGGGAGGATTACGCCCGCGCTCTGAAAGAGCTGCAGGCGATCGCCCTCGAGGATCCGGAGGATCCACAGGTGCATCTCTACCTCGGATCCACCCACCTGGCGCTGGGCGACCACGAGCGCGCGCGGGCGGCCCTGCGGAGGAGCCTGAACCTGGATCCGCGCAACGAGCGGGCGTACATGGAGCTCGGCCGCATCGAGGCGATGGAGAACCGCCTGGACGACGCCATCGCCTCGTTGCGCAGGGCGATCGAGATCAATCCCGATTTCCCCGAGCCGCACTACTTCCTCGCGGGCGTCCACCGGGCGCGCGGCGACATGGCGCGCTTCCGGGAGGAGATGGAGACGTTCCAGAGGCTGCGATCCCGCGCGCAGGGATCGGCGATGGAGCTGGCGCCCGGCGCGCCCGGAACCGAGCCGTGAGAGGGTGGCGTCTCCTCCTGGCCGGCGTTCTGCTCCTCGGTGGGGCCCCGGCCGCCTGCGATCGAGCTCCGGGGAACGGCGATCCCCCCGCGGCGGGACGCCCCGCAGTGTCCGCGCCCGTCGTGCCCGCGCCGTCCAACGGGGAGACCCGCGGCTTCGCCCGCTTCGAGTCGATCGCGGAGAAGGCGGGGTTCTCCTTCCGCCACGTGAACGGGGCCACCGGGCAGAAGTTCATGCAGGAGACGCTCGGCAGCGGCCTCTGCGTCTTCGATTTCGACGGCGACGGGCTTCAGGACGTCTACCTGGTGCAGAGCGGCGTCCTGCCGGGATTCGAGACGGAGTCGGAGCCGCGATCGGCCCTCTACCGCAATCTGGGCGGCGGCCGGTTCGAGGAGGTCACGGAGCGCGCCGGCGTGGGCGGTCCCCGCCGTTACGGTTTCGGGTGCTCGGCGGCCGACATCGACGGGGACCGGGACCGCGATCTCTACGTGACCTACTACGGGCCCAACGTCCTGTATCGCAACGAGGGCGACGGGACCTTCACCGAGATCGGCCGCCGGGCCGGCGTCGACGATCCGCTGTGGAGCACGAGCGCCGGGTTCGCCGACTACGACGGGGACGGGTTCCTCGATCTCTACGTCGCCAATTACGTCGATTTCCGGCTGGAGGACAACCTCTACTGCGGCGAGAATCGTCCCGGCTACCGGACCGTCTGCCATCCGCGCAACTACGAGAGCCAGCCGGATCGACTGTTCAGGAACCGCGGCGACGGGACGTTCGAGGACGTCTCGCGGAGCGCGGGGGTGATCGATCGCACCGGCAAGGGGCTCGGCGTCGTCTGGGGAGACTACGACGACGACGGGGACGAGGATCTGTACGTGGCCAACGATGACACGCCCAACTTCCTCTGGCGCAACCGCGGCGACGGCACCTTCGAGGAGGTCGGCCAGATCGCGGGCGTGGCCTTCTCCGAGGACGGTCTGCCGCAGGCGGGCATGGGCACCGACATGGCCGACTACGATCGGGACGGGCGCCTTGACCTGTTCGTCACGAACCTGGCGGAGGAGACGAACGAGCTCTACCACAACGACGGCGGAGGCTTCTTCTCGGACCGGACGTTCGTTTCGGGGCTCGGAGCCGCGTCGCTCCTCACCCTAGGATTCGGAACGTTCTTCTTCGATCCCGACGACGACGGGTGGCTCGATCTCTTCGTCGCCAACGGCCACATCATCGACAACATCGCCCTCTACAGCGACACCATCACGTTCGAGCAGCCGGTCCATCTGTACCGGAACCTCAAGGACGGCCGCTTCGAGCGCGTCCTCGAGGCGGGCGAGGCGCTGGCCGGGGTGTACGTGGGGCGCGGGGCCGTCCCGTTCGACCTCGACGACGACGGGGACGAGGACGTGCTCATGTCGCAGAACGACGGCCCCGTGGTCGTGCTGAGGAACGAAAGGATCGGCGCGGCCCGCTGGATCACGATCGACCTCCGGGGCGCGGCCCCCAATCACGACGCGATCGGCGCGCGCGTCACCCTGACCGCCGGCGGCGCGCGGCGCGTGCGCTACGCGAGGACCGCCGTCTCCTATCTGTCGCAGGGGGACCGCCGGCTGCATTTCGGGCTGGGACCGCACGAGCGCGTGGAGCGTCTCGTCGTCCGCTGGCCCGGTCGCGCGGGCTACGAGGAGGAGTTCGATCCGGGACCGGTGAACCGGTTCGTGGTACTGACCCGCGGGCAGGGGAGACGCGTCGTCCGGAGTCCGGAGATCAGCGACGCGGCGGGATCCGGCCGCTGATCACGGGGGAGCGTTCCGTGAGGCCGAGCGTCGTGAGGCCCTCGAGAAGGTAGTAGTAGCGGCGATCGGGGCTCGCGTCGCCGTCGACGAAGATATAGCCGATCTCCGAGCTGCTGTCGCCGAACGCGGGGATGGCGACCGAATTCAGCCGGTGATAGGGGCCCCCGGGCGCGGTGGAGCGGTGCACGTTCCAGCCCATCAGGCCGTCCTCGGAGGCGGTCGTCCACTCGAGCTGCAGTGCCGAGCCGAGCGGGCGCGCCACGAAGGAAGCCAGATCGAAGGGCGCGTAGGGATCGTGCCGGCCGCGCACCTGGAATCGCGCTTCCTCGCCGCTCCCGGCGGCGGAATTCCTCAGGACGATCCAGATCTCCAGCGCGTCGCTCCACGGGAGGACGACCCGGCCGGATCCGGAGGCATCGAGCGGCACCGGCACCAGCACGGGATCGGGGCCGCCCGATCGGTAGGCGGCCAGCAGATCGGCCGCGGGACGGCCGCCGTCGGCGGCGATCTCGAGGCGCAGGGAACCTCGCCGCCCGTCGCCGGGGATCCGGAATGACAGGCTGCCCAGGGAGCCGATCGCATCGATCGGATCGATCTGGAACGGAAGTCCGCCGTCGAGAGCCAGCAGTCGGCCCGCCGGCAGGCGATCGCCGATCGAGTAGTGCCGGCCGTCGTCGCGCTCGCCGGTGAAGAGGTTCCAGCCTGCGTATTCGCGGAAGGCGTCGTCGAGCGTCATGCCCGCGGAGCGCGCGAGCGTCCGGCGCTGGGCTTCCAGCGCGTCGACGTTTTCGATCGCCATCTCGTTCCAGATCTGGCGAACGATCGAGGGGTCGCCCGTTCGCTCCGCCAGGAAGAGCGGCCAGAGCAGACCGCCGCGCATCAGGAGCAATCCGTCGCCGGCCAGGGGGCGATCGGAGGCTTCGAGCCGCGCGGCCAGGGCCCGTCCCGCGCCGGAGGTGTCGCCGGTTCCCGTCACCTCGAGAAAGCCGGCGGTCGCCTCCGCCCACCAGGGAGCGGCGTCGGGCGCGAGCCTCAGCAGGGAGGCGTGCGCCGCCTGGTGCAGAACCGCGGCCATCATCCGGTCGTCGCTCAGGCCCGCATCGATGGCGATGCGCACGCCGGCCACGTCGCCACGGCCGCGGCGCTCCGCGATCGCGTACCCCTCCACACCGTGGCCGATCGGCGCCAGGTAAAGATCGATCGGCCCACCTCCGTCGGCGGGGTGAGGATATCCGTGCCGCGTGACGAGGAAGGACAGGGCCGCCGCCAGGCTCTCCGCGACGCGATCGACCAGGTCGGGGTGGCCGTTGCGATCCCGATCGGCGACGGGCGCGCCGAACGCGAGCGGAGATCCGGAGTAGTGGATCGACGCGCGTGCGCCCGGCAGCGTCGCGCGCCGGGGCGCCTCGAGGGCCGGGGGCGCCGCGGCGGCGGTCCGGATCCGTCCGGCCAGGCTCGACCCCGCCGACGCGCTCATGGCCTGGAGAACCGGCGTCGCGCACGCAGGCGGGAATCTTTCGCCCCGCGCGAGCGCGGCCAACGACGCGGCGGGGCCCTCGATGGCGAGCGCCGCAGCGGCCTCCGGGGCGCGTTCGTCCGAGAGCATGTCGCGGAGCGTCAGTTCGGCGTCGGCCTCGGCGGCGAGCGGCATCGTAGCGGCGAGAAGGGCCGCGGCCGCCGCGAGCGCGGTCGATCCGCTGAAGCGCCGACGAGACGAAACGGCATCCGGGGTCATAGGAGTGCCGGCAATATAGGACACAAATCCTTGTGGGTCAAGGCAATCCACGATCGGCCGATCGGCACCCTCGGTGGGGTGGCCGCGGGGCGAAACCCGCGCTCATCGGCAGGCCCCCGAACCCATGAGCGGGGGTGGCTGGGTGTACAATCCGGAAATCACCACGTGGCATGGAGGACCCTGATGCTGGGTCGGGGGATGACGTGGGCTCTCGCCGTATCGGGAGCGCTGCTGGCGGCGGCGTCGCTCCCGGGACCGGCGGCCCAGATGCCGGGCGGCGTCCGGGGACAGGTGACGGACGAGCGCGGCTGGCCCCTCGCCGGCGTGAGCATCGCGGTCGCGAGCAGCTCCCAGGGCGTCACGGGGCGCGGCGCGATCACCGACGAGGCCGGGTCGTTCCTGATCCCCTCCCTGCCTTCGGGGCGGGACTACGTCGTGCAGGCGACCTTTCCGGGATTCGCTCCGTTCACCATGACCGGCGTGGCTGTGCGGGCGGGCCGCTCCACCACCCTGCGCATCACGCTGCAGGCGCAGACCGAGTTCCGCGAACGGATCGAGGTGCGCGCGCGGCCGAGCCCCGTGTCGCTGGAGGGGCCCACCGGCCGCACCGTTCTCTCCTCGGAGTTCATCGACTCGCTGCCGATCCTGGGCCGCAATTACCAGGATCTGCTCTCGCTCGCGCCGGGCGTGAGCGACGTCGACGGGGACGGAAACCCGAACATCCACGGCGCCCGGGATACGGACGTCGTGACGCTCGTCGACGGCGTGTCGACCACGGATCCTCTGACCGGGAAGATCGGGGCGCAGCTGAACATCGAATCGATCCAGGAGATCGAGATCATCACGTCGGGCGCCACGGCCGAGTTCAGCCGGGCCCAGGGAGGCTTCGCCAACATCATCACGAAATCGGGCGGCAACGATTTCCAAGGAACGCTGAAGTTCTTCTGGCGCGGCTCGGCGCTCGACGGCGACGGCGCGGGCATCGACGACCCCCGGCTGCACGGCGGCGTCGGGGAGTCCGGCCTGCGGGATCTCGAGTTCGACGACTTCATGCCGTTCCTCGCGTTCGAGGGTCCGATCGTCCGGGATCGGGCCTGGTTTTTCACGGCGCATGAGTACATCAGCCAGGAGGATCCCCAGAACGCCCTGAATGCCGCCTTCATCAGCGGCGTCCGTGAATGGCGCGAGTTCGCAAAGGTGACGGTGCAGGCCAGCCCGAACAACCGCCTCTCCCTGTCGGTGAACTACGACCCCCAGGAACGGTTCAATCAGGGTCTGAACAGCTTCACCCGGGAGGAGAGCGGCTTCACGGTCGACCGCGGCGGGCTGGTCATCACTCTGAAGGGGACCTCGATCCTGACGCCCCAGGTGTCGATCGAGTCCTCGCTGTCGTATTTCAACGAGCGGCCGGGGATCATCCCGACGCTCGATCCCGACACCAACGGCAACGGGTTTCTTTACTTCGATCGCAACCGCAACGGGTTCTTCGAGGCCAGCGAGCGCGATCCGGGCGAGGACTTCGACGCCGACGGCGTCTTCGACGTGTTCGAGGACTTCAACCGCAACCTCCTCCTCGATGTCAACGAGGACCTGGACCGCGACGGCCGCGTCACCCCGCCCGGCGGGTGCGAGGGGGAGGGGAGGGAGGACCTCGACTGCGACGGACGCCTCGACTTCATCGACGAGGATCTCAACGGCAACGGGATCCTCGACGTCGGGGAGGACATCGACGGCGACAACAACCTGGATCGCGGGACGGAGGATCGGAACGGCAATCAGATACTGGACGATATCCCCAGACCGGACGGAGACTATCCCTACGGGCGTCTCGTGCCGGTGACGGCCGACCGGGAGTACCTCATCAACCGCCTCACCGGGGTCACGAGCGGGCCCTTTTTCGAGACTCTGGATGACAAGAGGCGCCGGTTCACGCTGCGCGAGGACATCGGCGTCTACGTGCCGGATTACTGGGGCAGTCACGACGTGAAGGCCGGCTTCGTGGTCGAGCGCGAGAGCTTCGATCGGAACATTCACTCGCGCGCGGTGCTCGCCCCTCTCGTGCGCGGCGCCCGTCAGGGCCCCAGCACGGTGCGCGCCCTTCTGCCGGCGCAACCGAGCGTGGCCAACGAGGCGCTGAACCTGACGACCGGAGTCTACCTCCAGGATTCCTACAAACCGTTTCCGAACCTCAGCATGTCGTTCGGGCTGCGGCTCGATCGCGAGGTGACCGACTCGTTCGGCTACTCGCCCTTCGACCCGGCCGAGGAGCGTCGCCTTTACGATCGGCTGTGGAACCTGGGCGGCGGGGAGAACGGGCAGGACGACTTCCGCATCGGGAACAACGACGGCCTGGAGAGCCATGGGTTCTGCAACGATCCGATCTTCTCGTCCAATCGCGAGGTCGGTGGGAATCCCTGCCAGTTCAACGTGTTCAACTATCCGTCCGTGGACGATCTCAACCAGCTCCGCTTTCTGGCCGTGGCGCGGCTGTCACGGCATCACACCGAGGCCGCGTTCGCCTCCGCGCAGATCGCGAACCTCTTCCCGGACGTCGTGGTCGGGGGGGAGATCGATCCCGTGCGGCTCGCCGCCCGCGGCGTGCAGGCCCAGCAGAGGGAGAGCTTCCGGCTGACCAACAGCAACCTGGCGCCGCGTCTCTCGATCTCGTGGGATCCCTGGGCGAACGGGCGCACCAAGATCTTCGGCACCTGGGGCCGCTATTACGACAAGCTGTTCCTCAGCACCATCGTCGGGGAGGAGGGCCCCGACATCATCAACCGCTACTATCGCCTCGATCCCGACGGGGTGAGCGGCGGGCGTCCGAACCGGCAGATCGGCCCCGTCATCTCGAAGGCGCCCCCCTCCGCGACCCAGGTGGATCGCGGCCTGCAGACCCCGTTCAGCGACGAGTTCACGTTCGGATTCGAGAGGGAGATCGCGCCGGAGGTGGCCTTCTCGATGACCTACATCGATCGCCGCTACCGGCAGCAGCTCCAGGACATCGACGTCAATCACACACTGCGCCCGGGCGCCGACGGCGTCCCGCTCGACCTCTTCGGCCAGGTTCCGCCGGTGGGGACCGTGACCGCCACCGAATCGTTCCAGGACGGCCGCCCCGATCTCTACATCCACAACTATTTCTTCAACCAGGTGCTCCGCGTGGGGAATTCCAACGAGGCGCGCTACAAGGGGATCGAGCTGACGGTCACCAAGCGTCTGTCGAGACGCTGGGAGATGCAGGGTTCCTACACCTACTCGCGGGCCGTGGGCCAGGCCGAGGACTTCCAGTCGCGGCTGGGCAACGACCCGTCGACGGTCGAATCGGAGTTCGGCTACCTCGATTTCGATCAGCGCCACGTGGTCAAGCTCAACGCGGTGACCTTCCTGCCGGCGGACTGGCAGCTGGGCTTTGCCACGACCTGGAGCTCGGGCCTGCCCTTCTCGACGGTCTCGAGAGTCTTCGCGCTCGACAACGCCGGCTACCAGCAGTTCCGGACGCTGTTCGGCTTCACCGAGCCCGGCGACAAGGGCCCCGTGTTCCGCCGGATGCGGCGCAACAGCCAGCGCAATCACGCGCAGCTCGACATCAACGTGCGGGCCAGGAAGTCGATCGTCTTCGGCAAGTACGCCGGCGCCATCTTTCTGGAGGTCTTCAACCTCCTCAACACCGACGATCTGCGCATCATCACTCTCGATCCGACGCCGGAGATCCTCTTCAACGAGGACGGCACGCGCGCCACGGGTCCTCTGCAGATCGACGGCCTGCGCCGCTTCGGCCGCCGGTTCCAGGTGGGGTTCCAGATCGATTTCTGACCATTTGAACGGATCCCGCGCGGGACCGTGGGTGATCCTGCTGGCCGCGGTCTCCATCTCCTGGGGCTCGATCCTCGTGCGGCTGTGCACCTCCGGGCCGCTGACGATCGCCCTGTACCGGGTGCTGTTCGCGGCCGCGCTGATCGCGCCGCCCGGGGTCGCGGCGTGGCGAAGGCGTCCGCCGGGCCGCCGCGCGATCGGCGCGGCGGCCGGGGCCGGCCTGCTGCTCTCCCTGCACTTCGCCACCTGGATCGCGTCCCTCTCCTACACGACGATCGCGGCGAGCACGCTCCTGGTGTCGACCCAGCCGGTGTTCTCCATCGTGCTCTCCCGCGTCCTGCTCAAGGAGAGGCCGGCCCGGGGCACGATCGGCGCCGTCGCGCTGGCCCTGGCGGGGATGGCGCTCATCACGGCGTCCGATCTCTCCATCGAGCCGGGGCGGATCGCAGGGGATCTGCTGGCGCTCGCGGGCGCCGTGTTCGCTGCGGCCTACCTGGTCGTCGGCCGCGCGGGAAGAGCCGCGTCGCCGTTCCCCGCCTACCTGCTCATCGTCAACGCATCCGCCTCGGTGGGGGCGCTCCTCCTCGTGGTCCTCATGAAGAGCCCGGTCGGTCCGCGGGCGGGCGAGATCCACTGGCTCCTTCTGATGGCGCTCGTGCCGCACCTCCTGGGGCACGGCGCGCTGAACTGGGCCGTGCGCCTGCAGCCCGCGTACCTCGTCAACCTGACCGTTCTCGCCGAGCCGGTCCTCGCGAGCCTCTACGCCTTCCTGCTGTTCCGCGAGGTGCCGGCGCCCCTGCTGTACCCCGGTGCGGCGCTGATCGGCTGGGGGGTCGCCCTCGCGATCAGGGCGGAGTCGCGCCGGAAGGCGGAGCCGGGCGCACTATAATCTCAGGAGCCTGTCCGGGTATTTCGTGGGGCCGCGCGCATGGGGCTTGCGAGGCGAGGACAAGGAGCGACGAGAAGG
>JBFGDZ010000112.1:0-12029 GCA_041580375.1 Candidatus Polarisedimenticolia bacterium | reverse complement strand
GCGCCCTGGCGTCTCGCCGCTCCCAACCAGCCGATGAAGCGTCTCAGCGCCGTCCTGGCCCTCGTCGCCGCTGCGCTCGCCGCGCGAGCGTCGTTCGCCCAGCCCGTGCTGCCTTTCGACGAGGTCGCCCCGGGGATGCGCGGTACGGGCCGGACGGTCTTCAGCGGAACCGAGGTCGAGACGTTCGACGTCGAGATCCTCGGCAAGCTGCGCAACATCGGGCCCGGCCAGAACCTGATCCTGGGCCGGCTGTCCGGAGGGCCGCTGGAGCACACCGGGGTCCTGGCGGGCATGAGCGGGTCGCCCGTGTCGATCGACGGGCGGCTCGTCGGCGCGGTCGCCTACACCTGGGGGTTCGCGAAGGAACCCGTGGCCGGGGTCACGCCGATCCAGGAGATGCTGCAGATCGAGGACAAGGAGACGCCCGGCCGGCTGTCGCGTCTCCGCTCGCCGTTCCCGCCCGACGCCGGCCCGGCGGGTCTCGGCCTCCTGCGCGATCCGGAGAGGCTGCCCGAGCACTTCGCATCGTATTTCGACGCGGCCGCGCCGATCGGCGGGGCCTCGGGCCTGGCCCCGATCCGCACGCCGCTCCTGTTCACCGGCTTCGCCGATCCGGTCGTCGAGATCCTGGGTGAGGGATTCCGGCGCATCGGCCTGGTCGCGGCGCAGGGCGGGGCCGCTTCGCGCCGCGCGGGGGACGGACCGGATGGCATCGTCCCGGGCGGCGGGGTTGGCATCAAGCTGGTGCGCGGCGATCTTCAGGTCGCGGCGATCTGCACCGTCACCCACAGGGACGCCTCGCGCGTCCTGGCGTGCGGGCACCCCCTGCTCAACGTCGGCCCCACCGATCTGATCATGACCACCGCCACCGTGAAGGGGCTCTTCCCCTCTCTCCAGGAATCGTTCAAGTTCGCTTCGCCCGGAGAGGAGGTCGGCGTGTTCCGGCAGGATCGCGCGACCGGCCTCCTGGGCTACATCGGTAAACGGCCACGCATGATCCCCGTGCGCGTGGAGCTGCAGCCGGAGCGCGGCCGGTCGCGCCGCTACTCCTTCGACGTCGTCGAGGATCCGTTCCTCGCGCCCTATCTCCTGTACGGCGGCTTCCTGTCGCTGCTGAGCAGCGAGCAGAAGAGCTTCGGCGAGATCTCCGTCGCCTACAAGAAGGGCTCCACGATCCGCATCGGGGGCGAGGAGGACATCAACCTTCGCAATCTGTTCGCGGGCGATCTGGCGATGCAGTACGCATCGGGCATCGTCGCGTTCCTCTCGCAGATCCTCCTGAACAACGAGTACCGGCCGATTCACATCGAGGGGATCAATCTCATTCTGGGCTATTCGGACGAACGCCGGACGGCGCGCGTGGAGCGCGCCTGGCTGAGCCGCGATCGCGTGCGGGCGGGCGAGTCCGTGCAGGTCTCGATCCGCCTCAAACCGTATCGTGGCCCCGCCGTGACGCGCCAGATCGAGATCGAGATTCCCGACGATGTGCGCCCCGGCCGGCTCCTGCTGCGGGTGGGGGACGGCCTCGCCATCGCGCGGGCCGAGTCGGAGGAGGAGGAGTTCTATCCCAAGGATCTCGCACAGCTGATCTGGCTGATCAACCACCTGCGCAGCAACGACACGGTCTACGTCGTGCTCACACAGACGGACAACGGGATCCTGTATCAGGGCGAGCGCCTTCCCAACCTCCCGCCGTCGGTCGCCCAGGTGATGGTGCGGCCCCGCAGCCGCGGCAATTACCTGAGGCTCTGGCAGCGGGGCGTGGCCGAGGAGATGCTTCTGACCGACTACATGGTGTCCGGCTACAAACTGCTCTCACTCGAAGTGGAGGAATGACGTGTCGCATCGCCCGTTCGGATTGGCCGCGCGCGGGCTTCTGATCGCCGCTCTCGTCGCGCTGCCGGGAACCGCCACCGCCGTGTCCCCCGCCCTGTGGACGGTATCGACGCCGGAAGAGTTCGAGCTCGGAACACCGGATGGCGTGGCGGTCGGTCCGTACGGCGAGCTCATGCTGGCGCCATCGCTCAAGCCGCTGAAGGTCCCCCCGCTCGCCGAGTCTCCCGAGCCGTTCCTGTGGTCCCAGGCGATCGACAGCAAGGGGACGCTCTACATCGGCGGCGGATCCGGCGGACACGTCTTCCGCATCCCCCGCGCTGCGGCCGGCTCGCTGTATTTCGAAAGCGGCGATCTGGCGGTCCACGCCCTGGCGATCGGACCCGCCGACGTGCTGTACGCGGCGACCTCCCCCAACGGGAGGGTGTTCGAGATCACGGGCGAGGGGAAGGGGCAGGTCTATTACGAGCCGGACGAGCGCTACATCTGGGCCCTGCAGGCGGACGGCAAGGGCCATCTCTACGCCGCCACGGGCGAGCACGGCGTGATCTACCGGATCACGGGCCGGGGCAAGGCCGAGGTTTTCTTCGACAGCGACGAAGCGCACGTGGTCTCGCTGGCACTGGACCGGCGGGGCAACCTCCTCGCGGGAACCGACGGCCGCGGGCTGCTGTATCGGCTCGAACCGGGCGGCCGGGCGAGCGTCCTGTACGATTCCCCGCTGCGGGAGATCAAGGCGATCGCGGTGGGACGGGACGGGACGATCTACGCCGCGGCCGTCGGCGTGGAGAGGGCCGCGCCGGAGCCGAAGACGCGCCGCCGAGAGGGCAAGGAGGAGGGTGCGGTCGAGGTCCAGCCGGGCGCTCCGCCACCGCCGCCCGTGCCGCTCCCCGGAACCGCCGCGCGGCTCACGGCGACCGTGACGGTCACCGCCTCGGCGAACGGCGGCCCGCCGCCTCCCGACGGAACCCTGCCGACGAGCGAGGTGTACCGCATCGGGTCCGATGACGTCGTGACCACGATCTGGTCCTCGGCGGACGAGATCATTTACGCGCTCGTCATCGACGAGGACGGCCAGCTCTTCGTCGGCAGCGGCGAGCCGGGTCACGTGCGAGCCATCACGGAGCCGGGACGCAGCGCCGTCCTGGCCCGGCTGCAGGAGTCGCAGGTCACCTCGCTCGTCGCGGGGCCGGGCCGGCGGCTTTATCTGGCCAGCAGCAACATCGGACGCGCCTATCTCCTGGACGGCGACACCAGCGAATCGGGCACCTACGTCTCGGCGCCCCGCGACGCCCGCACGGTCGCGCGCTGGGGCCGGATCTCCTGGCGGGCACTCATTCCGGCGGGAACGACGCTCGAGATGGCGACGCGGTCAGGAAACAGCGGCCTTCCGGACGCCACCTGGAGCGACTGGTCGGCCCCGTATCCCGATCCGGGAGGCAGCGCGATCGCGAGTCCGCCCGCGCGGTTCCTGCAGTGGCGGGCGCGACTCAAGCGTGCGCGCGGAGGCCCGGGCCCCGTCCTCTACGCCGTCTCCGCCGCCTACGTCCAGTCCAACCTTCCCCCGGTGATCAAGAGCGTGGAGGTTCGGCCGCCGGGCGTCGTGAGACAGCGGCTTCCCTACCTGCCGGACGTCGATCCGACCGAGCTGGCGTTTACCGGGATCGACGTGAACCCCGACGATCCGCCCCGTCCCGATCGCGCGTCGGCGATCCCCGACAAGGAGATCTACGTCCGCGGCATGCGCGCGATCACCTGGATCGCGGAGGACCCGAACTCCGACCGCCTCTCGTTCGACCTGTCGTTCCGGGGCGACGGCGAGACGGCCTGGAAGCCGCTGGCACGCGGGCTCAGGGAGCCCTACTTCGCCTTCGATTCGATGCAGCTTCCCGACGGCCTCTACCTCGTCCGCATCACCGTCAGCGACGGGCCGTCCAATCCGGCCGACGCGGCGCAGAGCGTCGCGCTCGAGAGCGAGCCGTTCACCGTCGATAACACGCCCCCGTCGGTCCAGGTGACGGCACGGCGGATCGGCAGGGGGAGCGCCTTCACGATCGAGACGAGCGCCAGCGACGGCACCGGCCCGATCGCCCGGGCGGAGTACTCGCTCGACGCCCGCCGGTTCGTCACCATCGTTCCCCAGGACGGGGTGAGCGACTCGCGCGCGGAGACGTACTCGTTCCGGATCGAAGGGGCCGGCCCCGGGGAGCACTCCGTCATCGTGAAGGTGACCGATCTGCTGGGCAACGTCGGAGCCGGAAAAGCCACATTCTCGGTCGAGTAGGCCCCCAGGAGCCTGTCCGAGCCATGCGACGGAGTGCGGCTCCGTTTCTCGCGCTACTGGCCGTCCTGCTGGCCGGCTGCCGCCCCGCCGCCGCACCGGACGTGGGCGGCGCGGACACTCCCGCGCGCGGCGGGCGATTCGTCTACCCTCTGCCGATCGAGCCGGCCACGCTCGATCTCGTCAGCGGCACGGACCAGGCGAGCGTCCTGGTCCAGAAGCTCGTCGCCGACGGCCTGGTGGACCATGACGCCGATCTGCGGCCGGTGCCGCGCCTGGCCGAGTCGTGGGAGTTCTCTCCCGACGGCCGGGTGCTCACCTTCTCCCTCAGGCGCGGCGTGCGGTTTCACGACGGCGAGGCGCTGACCAGCGACGACGTGCGGCACACCTACGACCGCATCGTCGACCCCGCGAGCCGGGCCATCGGCCGGCTGGACGCGTTTCTCCCGGTGGAGCGAATCGAGACTCCGGACCCGCACACGGTCCGGGTCATCTACAGGGAGCCTTACGCGCCCGCCCTGCGCGCCTGGGAGACTCCCATCGCCCCGCGGCCGGGGAACGCCGGGCGGGCGGACGGGCCCGAATCCCCGGGGCGCGCCCCGATCGGCACCGGCCCCTTCCGCTTCGTGGCCTGGGAGGCGGGCCGCCGGATCGTGCTCGCCGCCAATGACGACTACTTCGGCGGACGCCCGCACCTGGACGAGTTCGTCTTCCAGGTGATCCCGTCGCAGGAGACCGCGCTGCAGGCGCTTCTCGCGGGCGAGGTCGATTATGCATCGCTCACGCCGGTGCAGTGGCAGGCGCACGGCGGTCGGGCCGGATTCGATCGCCGGTTCCGGACACTGCGCTTCGTCCCGCTCTTCCTTTACTACATCGCGTGGCGGGGGGACGGTTCGAACCCTTTCTTCGCCGACCCGAGGGTCCGCCGGGCCGTCTCCCTGGCGCTCGACAGGAGGGGATACGTCGAGTCGGTCCTCCGCGGTCTGGGGGAGGTGGCGAGGTCGCCGTTCCATCCCGCCGTTCTTCCCGCGCGCGAGGAGGCGGATGGCGCCCCGTTCGATCCGGAGCGGGCCGCGCGCCTGCTCGACGACGCCGGCTGGCGGATCGATCCGTCGACCGGCCTGCGCGCCCGCGAGGGCGTCCCGTTCCGCTTCCGACTCCTGATCTACGGGAGCGGCCAGGACCACGTGCAGTTCTCGCAGGTGGCCCAGGAGTCGCTCCGCAGGCTCGGGATCGAGATGACGATCCAGAGGCTCGACTGGCCCACGCTCTGGTCGCGTCTGAAGAGCGGCGATTTCGAGGCCGCGCTCTCCGGGACCGTGTTCACTCCGGATCCCGACTCGCTCTTCGGAATGCTGCACTCGTCGCAGATCGAAGGCGGTCAGAACTACGCCGCCTACCGGGACCGCGATGTGGACGGCTGGCTGGAGGAGGGACGCCGCACTCTCGACTCCGACGGGCGCGAGTCGATCTACAGGAGGATCGAGAGGCGCGTGAACGAGCGGCAGCCCTACACGTTCCTGTTCTATCCCACCGTCGTGGCGGCGGTGTCCCGCCGCGTCGGCGGCGTGACGCCCTCCCCCCTGGGCATCCTGAATCAGTTTCCGGGATCGGCCGGCTTCTTCGCCGGCCGCGGAACGGACCGTTGACGGCCTTCGCGCTGCGGCGGGCCGTGTCGCTGATCCCGACGCTCCTCGGCCTCACGATCGTGGCCTTCGTCATCCTCAATCTCATCCCCTCCGATCCGGTGCTGACCTGGGCCGGCAGCGGACCGCTTCCCTCGGCCGAGGCCCTGAGGCATCTCGAGGCCGAGCTGCGCGTCGACCGCGGTCCCCTGCTCCGCTATGTCGACTGGATGTGGGCGCTGCTCCGGGGCGACCTGGGGCGCTCCGTCCGCGACGGGCGGCCGGTCGGCGCGATCCTGGCCGAGGCTCTGCCCTGGTCTCTGGCGCTGAACGCCTGCGCCATCCTGGCTATCTACGCGCTGGCCCTCCCGTTCGGATACCTCGGCGCCCGCTCCCCCGGCTCGATCGCGGACCGGGCGGGCCACTGGCTCCTCCTCTGGCTGTACGCTGTTCCCGGATTTGCGGCCGCCCTGGTGCTGCAGCAGATCCTGGCGGTTCGCCTCGGCCTCCTTCCTCTGCAGGGCGTGTGGGACCCTCACGCCGCCGCCTCGGCGCCCGGACGGGTCGTCGATCTGCTGCGCCACCTCGTCCTGCCCGCGATCTGCGTCGCGCTCACGGGCTGGGCCTTCGTCGCCCGCTACGCGCGCGCCGCCTTCCGTTCCGTCCTGGGCCGGACCTTCCTCGTCGTCGCGCGCGCTCGTGGCGTCTCGAATCTCCGTGCCGCCGTGCACGTCGCGGCGGGCAGCGCGGTGTCGTTCATCACGCTTCTGGGCGCGCTCCTCCCCGGCCTGGTGAGCGGCAGCGTCATCATCGAACAGGTCTTCTCCTGGCCCGGGCTGGGACGCCTCTACCTGACGTCCGTGCAGGCGCGGGACTATCCGGTCGTTCTCGCCCTGACGCTCCTGTCGGCGCTCGCCGTCCTCCTCGGCCAGATCCTCGTCGATCTGCTCTACGTCATCGTCGATCCGCGGACGCGCGCCGGCCTGGTGGAGGATGCGGCCGATGTCTGACAGGCTGCCGGCCCCGGCCGCGGGACGACTGGCCACCTGGCTCCTCCTGGTCCTGATCCTGACGGGCCTTCTCGCCCCCCTCATCGCCAACGATCGCCCCCTCCTGGCGACGATCGACGGGAGGCTCGCGGCGCCCGCCTTCGCCGACCTGCCTCTGCTCGGCCGGCTGTTCGATTCGCCCGCTCTCCGCGCCGTTCCCTGGCATGCGCCGGGGCCCGGCGTGCGGGCGATCGTCCGGGCACCCGTTCCCCACTCGTACCGCGGCATCCGGCTCGACCGGGCGCTTCTCCCGCCGGGCCGATCCCACTGGCTCGGCACCGACGCGCTGGGGCGCGATCTGCTGGCGCGCCTGATCCACGGCGCGCGGCCGTCGCTGCTCGTCGGGTTCGGCGCCACCGCCATGGCCCTGCTCGTCGGCGGCGTTCTCGGAGGACTGGCCGGCCTGCGCGGAGGGGTCATCGACGTGGCGGTGGTGCGTCTGGCGGACGTCGTCGCCTGCTTCCCTCCGTTCATCATGGCGCTGGCCTTCGTGGCCGCCGCGGGAGGAGGGGGCCTCGCTCCCATCATGGCGGGAATCGCGATCCATCGCTGGACGGGTACGGCCCGCTACGTGCGCGGGGAGATTCTGCGCCACCGGGGCGAGGACGCCTGGACGGCCGCCCGTTCGACGGGAGCCTCCCCGCTGCGTCTGGCCACCCGGCACCTGCTGCCTCTGCTCGCTCCTCCGCTCGCCGTCCTGCTCTCGTTCGGTGCGGCCCACGCCATCGTTCTCGAGTCCTCGCTCAGCTTCGTCGGCCTGGGGGTGGAGCCTCCGGCTCCCTCGTGGGGGGTAATGCTGGCGGAGGCGCGCCAGACGATCGACGCCGCCTGGTGGCCGGTCCTCTTCCCGGCCGCGGCGCTGTTCGCCGTTCTGGCCTGCCTGTGCGCCGCGGCGGAACGGGTCGCGGGGAACGGGCGCGCGAACGGCGGGAAACCCGGATAGAGGCCCCGCGGTGGCGCGGACCGCGGCGGGCGCGCGGCTCAGGACGCGTGGCGGACCCGGTTCTTGCCGGTCCGTTTCGCCTCGTATAGCCCGCGGTCCGCGGCGCCGACCAGGTCCGCGGCGCCGACGGCGTCGCCGGGGAGCGTCGCGACGCCGATGCTGATCCGGACGCGTATCGGTAGCGTCCGCTCCGGCACCGCGACCGGGGATCGCTCGATCTCCGCCCGGAGCGACTCCGCCACGCTCTCCGCTTCATTCAGCGCCGCCTCCGGCAACAGCACGGCGAACTCCTCCCCGCCGTAACGCGCCACCGTATCCGAGCGGCGCAGCATTCTGCCGACGAGCTGAGCGACGTGCCGGAGCACCCGGTCGCCCGCCTGGTGTCCGTGGGCGTCGTTGATCCTCTTGAAATCATCGATGTCGATCATCAGGAGCGAGAGGGGTCGCTCCGTCCGCCGCGCCCGGTCGATCTCCTGCCGCAGCAGATTCACGAAATGGCGGTGATTGGAGACGCCCGTGAGACCATCCTGCTCCGACAGGCGCCTCGTCGCCTGGAGCAGCCTCTGCGTCTCGACCGCCACCGCCGTGAGATCGGCGCACCGTTTCAGCAGCTCGAAATCCTCCGGGTCATAGGCGTGGCGTCGCCGGCTCCCGACCCGGAACGCGCCCATCACCCTTCCCCGGGCGCGCAGGGGGATCGTCATGTCGCTGCGCAGCCGCACTCGCTCGGCAAGCGCATCGAACCGCAGCTCGGAGGTCGTGTCGTTGCGCCACAGCGGCCGCTCGCGCAGGATGACCCGGCCCATCAGGTGCGACTCATCCTCCGGGAGGCGCTCCCCCTCACGCGGGCGCGCTCCGCCCCGATCCAACACCTCCCGGATGAAGATGCCGTCGTCCTCCCGGATCGCCAGCGTCGCGCCGTCCACCGGGAAGAGCCCGCCGAGCGCGGCGGCGATCCGCTCGAGCACGCCGTCCAGATCCTCCGCCATGGCGCTCGCGGATGCGATCTCGAGGAAGCTCGCCAGAATGGTCCGGTCATCACTGCCCGGACGTGCGGACTCCCCTCCGCCGTCCCCGCCCTCCACGGAGGGCCCCGCGTGGGGCGGCTGATGGGGACGACCGACCGCCAGCAGGCCGGCGATCTTCGCGGCGCCCTGCAGGCTCTCGATTCCGGCCGGCCGGCGCGCGGGCGGACGGAGCGCCACGATCGAGAGCTCCCGCCGCCCCGCCTCGATCGCGATCCGCCCCGCCGTCGTCCAGGCGGCGGCCGCGGCGTCGTTCGATCCGTCGAAGCACAGCGCGATCAGGAGTGGCACCGTGCCGGGGCACGGGGTCTCCCCTCCGCACGCCCCGAGGAGGCTCTCGATCTCTTGCTGCGCCTCGATGACGACGGCCCGACAGCCGTGGCCGGCGGCATCGTCCGGCGGGCTCGACGCCTCGATGAGACGCCTCACATCCTCGGGGCTCAACGGCCCGGATCGGAAGGGGTGGAAATCCGGGGCGGGGCGGGCCGGCGAGGGCGGGGTCACTTCCCACCTCTATATATAGAAACGTTTTGCGCGACCCCGGCAGCGGCGCTCGGAGCGGGGAGAGCGCACCTCCTGCCGCTATCAGCCGGCAGGCGCGGGCAGCCGATCGGCTCCGCCGGGACGGTAGCCGGCCGGGTCGATCTCCGCCGCCTCGAAGCCGGCACTCCGGACCGCCTCGATCAGGCGCATCCTCTCGTCCGCGCTCCGAGTCCGGGCCAGCCCGTCCGGATCGAGCTCGACCCGCGCCCGGGAGCCGAGATACCGGACCCTCACCTGCCGGTATCCGAGCGCCCGGACGGCCTCCTCGGCCCGCTCCACGAGACCGAGGGCAGCGGCGGTCACGGGCGTGAACCGGGGGATGCGCGAGGCGAGACAGGCCATCGAGGGTTTGTCCCAGGTCGGCAGTCCCAGCCTTCTCGACAGCGCGCGGACGGCCGCCTTGTCGAGGCCCGCATCGATCAGCGGAGCCCGCACGCCCGCCTCGCGCGCCGCCTCCATGCCGGGCCGCTCGTCCGCCAGGTCGTCCAGGATCGCGCCGTAGACGACCGACGTCCCCCCGGCCCTCTCGGCGATCGGGGCGAGAACGGCGAAGAGTTCCTTTTTACAGAAGTAGCAGCGGCGACCGTCGTTGCGCTCGTATCCGGGGCTCGCCATCTCGTGCGTGGGGATGAGAATGTGGCGGACCCCGATGCTCCGGGCCAGGTTCGAGGCCTCTCGCATCTCGGAGCGCGCCAGCGACGGGGAGACGGCGGTGACCGCCATGGCCCCCTCGCCGAGCGCTTCATGGGCCACCTTCAGCAGCAGGGTGCTGTCGACGCCGCCCGAAAAGGCGACCAGGCAGGGCCCGATCTCCCTCAGAACCCACCTGAGGGCGACATGAAGCTCCCCGATGGAGTCATGACCCGTTTCGACCGTAATGTCCCGCACCCCCCGATTTTAGTGAGCGGCCACGGGGGTGTCAATGAAATGCCCGGGCATCAGGAAGATGCACCGATTTCAAGTTTTTCTTGACAGGCCAAGACCTTGGCCGTATATGGGGGCACGGTAAGGTAGCCCCTTACCTCAAATTCGCCGAAGCTTTAGCAGTCGCTGTTGATTTTCAGTATGAGCCGCTCACTCAACGGAGGCGAGTGCATCGCCACCACTGCATGGTGAACTCTATTATCCCACTCAGAACCAAGAATTCGACTCCCAATGCCCCCTTTTCGAGGAGGAGAAGCATGAACGCACTCTTCGCGCCTGGAGCGAAGCGTAACCGTCTCCTTGCCATCGTCGGTCTGGCTCTGCTCGTAGCCAGCCCCGCCCTGCTGCTGTGGGCGTCCAACCCCCAGTTCAAGGGCGGCGATGAGGAGATGTCGTGGATCGACCGCGAGCTGGCCCGTCAGGACGCCCGCATGGTCGAAAAGATGATCAGGCCAACGGCCTGGCAGCGGATACCCGAGGTGGACATATTCGGCGCCGAGATCAGGAACCCGCGCCTCGTCGACAATCCGGGCCGGGATCACATCCTGACCAACCTGGGGCATCTCGACATCAACAACGCCGATGCGGTCCACCGGGGGGTTCCTCCCGGCCTGCTGAAACCGTCCGGCCCGCTCAGCCGCAACGACAAGGGAACGCTGGGCCACGGGCTCAACTACATCACCCTCAGCGATGAGGCGGTGAGCCGCGGCGCGGAGCAGGTCCACCGGGGGATCGAGAACGCCGGCGGGCGGATCGTGGGCTACATGCCGAATTCGACCCTGGCCGTGTACCTCCCGAAGAATGCCGTCCAGAAGGTCGCCGGCCTGAGCCAGGATTTCCGGTTCACGATGGCTCTCGCGCCCGCCCACAAGACCGACGTCTTTCTGGGGAAGGCGAACTTCATCCAGAAGCAGCGCGCCCAGTCGCAGGATCTCCTCCTCGACGTGACCGTCGTGCACGGTCTGGACGTCCCCGGGGTGGCCAGGACCCTGCGGGAGATGCCGGGCGTGCGTGACGTCGTCGAGAACCCCTTCTCCTCGACCCTGCAGGTCAAGGCCCATCACAGCGCCGTGCGCAGGATCGCGGGCCGGCCGGACGTGATGTGGGTGGAAGAGACGCCCGAATTCATGCTGAACAACGCCGAGAGCGCCGTCGTGGTGCAGGTCGGCAACGTCGAGGACTCCCGCGGCATCCGCCCGTTCGACCTCGCGGGCGTGGACGGCGGCGGCATCGACACGAACGGCGACGGCGAGCGTTTGAACAACGGCTCGGACGCCGTTCCGCCCCAGATCGTCGGCGTCGTGGACAACGGCATCAGCATCGACCAGCCGGGATTCTCGCACTCCGCGACGCAGTCGATCATCCCGATCGTGAGGCCGGTCGGCCCCGCGCACCGGAAGGTGCACGCCAACCGGAACGTCGCGGACGCGGCCCTGTCGACCTGCGACTCGATCCTGTCGGGCGGCGGCACGCACGGGAACCTGGTGGCGAGCACCATCGCCGCCAACCCCAGCCAGGTGGGATTCCTCTTCACCCGCAACGACATCGCCGTTCCCGGCGGCGGCACCTCCGGCACGGCGCGCAACGAGGCGCTCGACGGCATCGCGCGCGGCTCCAGGATCCTGATGCACGACGCGGCGGGATCGGGCGAGTGCACGGCCAACGAGCTGATCGAGAAGGGGGGCAACGTCAACCCCGGCCTCCTGTCGACGCGGCTGAACGAGATGATCTGCCCGAAGGGCGGCGGCACGGGCGCCTGCGCGGGCGTCGTCGGCGGCGCGACCGAGATCCATCTGGCCGTCCTGC
>JBFGDZ010000111.1:0-12216 GCA_041580375.1 Candidatus Polarisedimenticolia bacterium | reverse complement strand
TTGCTGGCCACCTCGCGGACGAGCTGGGCGCCCATGTTCTCGCGCGGGTCCTCCAGCTCGATCTCCTTGGCGACGGTCACGCCGTCCTTGGTGCTTGTCGGCGCGCCGAACTTCTTCTCGAGCACGACGTTGCGGCCGCGCGGTCCGAGCGTGCACTTGACCGCGTCGGCCAGCTTGTTCACGCCGCGGAGGATGCTCTGACGGCATTCCTCCGAATAAATGATCTCCTTGGCTGGCATCTTGACTTTCCTCCTCGATGCGGGGCCCGGCCCCGTCTGGCTGACGAAGGGGTGGTCCCCCTCAGCTGATCACTCCAAGAATCTCGTCCTCGCGTACGATCACATGCTCCACGTCGTCGATCCGGATCTCGGTCCCGGCGTACTTGTTGATCAGCACGCGATCGCCGGCCTTGACCGCCAGCGGAATGCGCTTGCCGTCGTCGTCCAGCCGGCCCGAGCCCACGGCGACAACCTTGCCCTCGAGGGGCTTTTCCTTGGCGGTGTCGGGGATGATGATCCCCCCCTTCACCTTCTCGTCGGGGTCCACTCTCTTGACCAGAACGCGGTCATAAAGCGGCTTCACCTTCATGGTGCTCTGCCTCCTTGAAATGGTAGGTACTTTGGTCATGACGAAATCGATATCAGCGCCCGCCCCCACCCGATCGGGGGACGGCCGCAGGGGAAGGCTGCTAGCACTCACCACCTGCGAGTGCTAATAATAGAACCAGAGAATCTCCCCTGTCAAGGGGGGGATAGGGCCCGCAGCCGGGATCGGACGGGGGGCCCGGGCCCCGCCCGCGACGGCCCTGCAGGTTGCCGCATCCGCCGGGGGCCCTATAATTTAAGCAGGACCATGACGATCGGAAGCCGGAGGCGGCTGTGACACACGACGACGCGTCCTTCGCGGAGCGGTTCTCGCCCGAAGAGATCGCATCGCGGCTCCGCGCGCTGGTCGAAGGATCCTCCGTCGACCCCGGGCTGGACGAGCTCGAGATGAGGTACCTCATCGAGATCCTCATGCGTTCGTCCCTGCTCCTCAGCGAAGGATACGATTCCGCCACGCTCGACCGGATCCTCGCCGGCGAGCGCCGGCCCTCGACCCTGATCGAGCCGCGCGAGTCGGGACGCTCGGGCAGCGAGGAGCATCTGGCACGCGTCTGGAGCGTGCCGGACGTGCTGAGAACCTACGGGGACAAGTGTCTGTACGACGTCGGGCTGGCGGGCCGGACGATCTTCAGGGGCATCGATCTGTTCGATCTCGGACCGCGGTCGTACGGACTCGCCAGCAAGGTCCTGGCGCTGCTGGCCCGGGATCGGACGCTGCGCGATTTCTACGACCGCAACCTCATGGAGCGCCTCCCGATCGAGGAGGAGATCCTCTTCCTGAGGCAGTGCTCCTCCCGCTTCTCCACCTACGCGCACATCCTCCAGGAGTTCCGGGGCCTCTCGCCATGGCCGCAAGCGCCGGCCGGGAAGGAGGGCGGCGCGCCCGTCCCCGCCCGCGGTGCGGCGGCCTCCGCCGCGCCGGTCGTCGGATCGGGCGGTGGGCCGCGCGCGGAGCAGCCCGCCGCGCCGCAGGATCCGATCGCGATCCCGTCCGCGGCGGCGACCGGGGATGAGAGGGGGCTCGACCGCGGGGAGCGCCTGACGCGCTACGAGCGGCAGATCCTGCTGTCGTCCCTCGACGTTCCTGGGTTGCGCCTCCGCCTCAAGGAGGAGATCGTCGACCAGAACGGAGCAGTCGATCGGTTCTGCGACGATCTGTCCGTGTTCGCCCTCGGCACGCGTCCGCGTCCTCGCCCGCAGAGCTACCTTCTGGTCGGGCCCACCGGCGTGGGGAAGAACTACCTGATCGAGACGCTCGTGCGCCTGCTGGAGGAAGTCTGGAGCACGGAGATCCCGTTCCTCACGCTGGAGGGCCCGCAGTACACCTACCCGTCGGACGTGAGCGAGCTGAAGGGATCGACGCGCGGCTTCATCCGCAGCGACGAAGAGGGTCTGCTGGCGGAGTTCCACGAGAAGGCCCGGCACGCGCCCCTCTCGTTCGTGCTCATCGACGAGATCGAGAAGGCCCATCCGCAGCTGGCGCGATTCTTTCTTGCGATCATGGACCGGGGAACGACCATGGACAACAAGGGGCGCCTGCTCCGGTTTCCCGCCACGGTTCTCGCGTACACGTCGAACCTGGGATACAGCGAGGAGTCGATGCGCGGCGACGCCATCGGGTACGGCGGACCGGGGAGGCGCGCCGGCGGCCGGGCGGCGGCCTCCCGGACGCTGAAGCGCGGGCTTCCGCCGGAGTTTCTCAATCGCCTGAAGGTCATTCACTTCGCCCCGCTCTCCCGCGCCTCGGCCGAACGCATCCTCGATCAGGAGATCGCGCGCATCGCGGCGCGCTACGTGAGCCGCCATGGGATCGAGCTCGCCGTGACCTCGGCGGCGCGCGAGGCGATCGTCGATCGCGGCTTCAGCGCCGAGCAGGGAGCGCGCCACCTCGCCGCCGAGGCGGACCGGATCTGCAACGTCGAGGTCAGCATCCGCCTGCAGCGGCACAGGGGGCCGATCCCCGAGGAGACGCGCCGGCTGGTCGCGCGGATCCGGGAGGCGCGCGAGGGGCAGCGGCCGATGAACGAGGCCTCGCTCGTCTCCGAGGTGCGCCGCCACACCCGTCTGCAGGGCGGCCCCGGGAGGGTGACCGTCGATCATCGGGATGGCCGGTTCGTCTACGGCGAGGATGCGCCGTGAGCCCGCGGCCCCTGGTCGTCGTATTGAAGTCGATCATCGAGCGCAGCTACGGCATGCCGAGGATCATCGACGACATCGCCCCCTTTCTCATCGGGGACGGGGGCTACGACGCGCTGTACGGGGAACGGTCGTCCGTCCGCGGGGCCGCCGGGGCGCGCGTGATGGTCCGCGAGGTCGGCGCCGCGGTGCGGCTGGCGGTCTACTATCCGGATCGGCTCGTCCGCCATCTGGAGCGGCACAATCCGCTGGCCGGACTGGGTGACGAGAACATCGACGCCTTCGCCGTCCTGGTCGAGGAGCTGGACCATCTGCTCACGCTGGCGAGCCGCGCCGCGGAGGGCCGCCCGGTGAGCCTGCTGGAGCTCGAGCACCACGCCAACGTGACGAAGTACCTCGTCGTTCTCCATTTCCTGGGGCGTCAGTCGCGCCGCAGGAGGCTCCCCGCGGCGCTCCGGCTTTGGGCCCTGCATCACCTGTTCGAAAAATACGCCCCGGAGGGGGGTGAGGACGGGGAGCGCTACCGGCGCGCCGCCGGCCTGGCGCGGCGGCACGCACGCCTGCTGGACGAGATGAGCGTGCGGGAGCGCCGGCGGGAGCTGCTCGCGTTCCAGCGGCGCCCGTTCTCGGACACGCGCCGCCTGCTGGTCTCATTCAACTGAGGGGGTTCAGCGGGGGCTGACCGGCTCCCGTTCGGAGGAGAGGGCGGCGAGCTGGCGCGCCTCGGGGAACACCTCGAGCGCCTTCATGATCTGCCGGTCGCTGCGCGCGTAGACCCTGTACCCGGCCTCGAGTCCCCAGAGCGCGGAGGCCACGGATTCCTCGATCTCGTTGGCGATCCGCTCGCGGTCGGTGGCCAGATCCGCGTCCGTCCACTCGAATTTGCGCTTCGTGAGGAACCTCCCGAATTCCTGCATGACCTCGTCCGTGACCTTGAAGTCCCTGGGCACGAGCTTGCGCTTCGCGTTGTAGTGCACCGCGAAGTGGAAGAACATCTGTCCCCGCTCCAGACGGTCCACGAAGCGGGAGGTCTTCTCGAGGGGGACGATGACGTCCGGCCGGATCCCGCCGCCCCCGTACACCGTCCGTCCGCCGTCCGTCTTGCGGATCTCGGTGGCGCCCTCGATCAGCTCGTCGGCGTCCTCCTCGTAGGTCAGGTAATCCTCGAGCGAATGGTAGTCGCGCTGGATGAGCCGGCCGCTCGGTGTGTAGTAACGAGCCGTCGTCAGCGCGAGCGCGGCGTCGTGGCTCAGCGGATAGACCGTCTGAACCAGGCCCTTGCCCCACGTCGTGTTCCCGACGATGAGGGCCCGGTCGTGATCCTGCAACGCGCCCGCCACGATCTCCGAGGCGCTGGCGCTGTATTTGTCGACGAGGACGACGAGGGGCACGTCATGGCGCTCGGCGGCTCCGGCGGCGCGAAACTCCTGATCCGAGCCGTTGATGCGACCCCGCGTGTAGACGATCATCTGGCCCTTGTTGAGAAACCGGTCCGCGACGCGCACCGCCTGCTCGAGGAGTCCGCCCGGGTTGCGCCTGAGATCGAGGATGAGATTCTCCATGCCCTCCTCGCGCAGGCTACGCAGCCGCTCCTCCAGCTCGCGATCGGTCGTGCGGGTGAAATTGTCGATCTTGATGTAGCCGGTGCCCTTGCGGATCATGAACGCCTGGCGGATGCTGCGCGTCGTGATCTTGTCCCGGGTGATGGTGAAGTGCAGCACCTCGTCGTATCCGGGGCGCGTCACCGTGATCGTCACCCGGGTGCCGCGGGGTCCCTTCAGGAGCTTCAGGGCCTCGTCGATGTCCATGTCGAGCGTGTCGACGCCCTCGATCTGCGAGATCACGTCGCCCGCGCGGATCCCGGCCCGCCACGCCGGGGTGCCCTCCAGGGGCGAGATCACCGTGAGCGGCTTGTCGAGCGACGGCTTGGAGATCACGATGCCGAGCCCCGAGAAGCTCCCGTGCTGCTCCTCGAGCATGCCGCGGTAGTCGTCCGGGTCGAGATAGTTGGAATGCGGGTCGAGCGAGCGGAGCATCCCGCGGATCGATCCCTCGATGGCCACCCGCGGATCGACCTCGTCGGCGGCCCGCGCCTGGATGAGGCTCACCAGCTGGGTGTAGGTGCCGAGGGCGTCATTGGAGGACTCTGTGCCCGACTCGGCGCGGCCGGTGACGAGCCCGCCGACGATGGCGCCGGCGACGACAAAAGCAACCCCCCCCAGAATCGACCGATGGTTCACGCGATCCTCACTCGATGACTTGAGTCGATTATAGTGTCCGCGGGGGGTTCTGTAAAGGAAGGAGGGCCTCCGGAAGCGTCATGGAACCGCCGGTCCGGACCGTCCGCCCCGCCCGCCCGGCCGTCGATGGTGCTAAGATCGGGGCCGGAATCGGAGGACGGGGGATGTTCGGCTCGATCGGCGGCCCGGAGTTGATCGTCATCTTCGTCGTGGCCCTCCTCATCTTCGGGCCCCGGAAGCTGCCCGAGCTGGGCCGGATGATCGGCCGCGGCCTCGGCGAGTTCCGGCGGGCCGCCACCGACCTCCGCACGACGCTCGACACCGAGGTCTCCCGCCTGGAGACGTCCAAACGCCCCGAGGCGGCTCCGGCCGAACCAGTCCGGGAGGACGACGGGACGGCCGGGTCCCCCGATGCAGGAACCAGCACAGAAACGCGGTGACCTCCCCTCGATGGGGTTTCTGGAGCATCTGGAGGAGCTCCGGAAGCGGCTCCTGTTCGCCCTCCTCAGCGTGGCGGTCGCCTTCCTCCTGGCCCTGACGAACGCGCGGCGCATTCTGGATTTCTTCCTCGAGCCGCTGCGCCCGTTCCTCGGCGAGAACCGTCCGGTGTTCATCGATCTCACCGAGCCGTTTCTCCTGTACATGAAGGTCGCGTTTCTGATGTCGTTGTTCGTCGCCTCGCCCTTCATCCTGTATCAGGCGTGGGCCTTCATCGCTCCCGGTCTGTATCCGCGCGAGAGGCGCTACGCCCTGCCGTTCATCTTCTTCGCCTCCTTCTTCTTCGTCGCCGGGGGCGCCTTCGGGTACTACGTGGGATTTCCCCTGGCCGCCCGGTTTCTCCTCCAGGTCGGCGAGGAGTTCGAGCCGGCGCTGCGGATCGGGAGCCTGTTCAGCTTCGAGAGCAAGATCATCCTCGGCCTCGCGCTCGTGTTCGAGATGCCGACCGTGATCTATTTCCTCGCGCGCCTCGGGATCGTCACCCCGGGTTTCCTCTGGAGGAAATTCAAATACGCCGTCCTCGTCATCTTCATCATTGCCGCGATCATCACGCCCACGCCGGACATCGTCACGCAGTGCGTCTTCGCGGCCCCCATGATCCTCCTCTATCTGGCCGGCATCCTGGTGGCGCGGATCTTCGGTCGCCCCCGGAGAGGCGGCGAGCCGCCGGGAGAGGAATGAGGGGCCCGGAGCCGCGGTGAGCCGGCCCGACGGACGACTGCCGGTCGGATACGCAGAAGTGCGATCCCCCGCGGGGCGGTGGATCGCGCGTCACGAGTGCGCGGATGAGATCCAGCGCGGGGCGGCCGACTCAGCGCTTCGCGGCCCGATCGATCGGCGGCGCGGGCGCGGCGGCGGGCGGGGGCGACTCGCGCGCCTGCGTCTCGGCGGACTCGACGCGGTCGCCAAGCGCGCGCGTCACGGCGGCATCCTCGGCCCGCTGCTGCGGGGCCTCTATCTCGGCCGGCGCCGGATCCTCGATCAACTCGCCTCGGCCGGTCGGCTGGAAAGGGCCGGCGTCCCGACTCCGGCCGTGCTCGCCGTCGGCTGGCGGAACGTCCTCGGACCCCTGCAGGCCCACGTGATCGTCACGGGCGCCGTGCCGGACGCGCAGAACCTCTACCAGGCGGCGCGGGAGAACGCGCCGTGGCGGCGCCGCCGGATCGCCCTGGAGAAGAGCGCCGGCATCATCCGCGACATGCACGATGCCGGCTTCCTCCACGCCGACCTGAACGTGACCAACCTGCTGTTCGGGCGGGGGCCCGAGGGGGATCGCGTCCAGATCGTCGATCTGGACGGAGGACGATTTCATCAACGGCTGGGGCGCCGCGCACGGTTCAGAAACCTCGCGCGCCTGCTGCGTTCGTACGAGAAGTGGATCGCCGGACACTTCCGGCTCTCGGGGCGGGAGGAGATCCTGTTCCTCAGGCGCTATTGCCGCGGCGATCGCGAGATGCTGAGGTGGCTCCGGCGCCGGCTCGCCTCCAGCCGCGCGCGGCTAGGCCTGCGCCGGATCGGCCGGCAGGCCGCGGGCGCTCCCTCCGGGGATCGGCGTCCTGACGGGCGCGCGACCGAGTAGGTCCGCCGCGGCGCGCTCCACCTCCTCCACCGTGATCTCCTCCAGGCAGAACGGCTTACCGGACGGGGCCGGGGAGCATTCGCGAAAGAAGTCCTGCCGGCAGGGCGCGCACGGGTAGTCCCGGCCGAGAGGAACGACACGCCCCGAGGGGGCGCGCGGCGCGGTCCGCCCGGGCGATCCCGGTCCGAAGAGCGCGATCGTCGGCACGTCGAGCGCGGCGGCGATGTGCATCGGGCCGCTGTCGTTGCCGATGAACAGGTCGCAGCGCTCGATGAGACCGGCCATGAACTGGATCGTGGGCTCCGGCGCGGCGGGGAGGAGGCATGCGTCCGGGATCCGGCGGCGGATCGTCGCCTCGGCGATGCGGTCGGGAGGGCCAGCGAGGACGAGCACGCGGGCGCCGATCCGATCCGCCAGCCGGCGCCCCAGCTCCGCGAAGCGCCCTGCGTGCCAGGCGCGCGGTTCCTTGGACGCCCCCGGATGGATCGCCGCGATCGGCCGATCGCCCCGAGCCCCGGCGTTCCCCAGCCACTGCGCGGCCCGCGCGCGCGAGTCGGCGTCGACGTGGAAGAAAGGGATCGGATCGCACACGGCGCATCCCAGCGCGCGGGCGATCCCCAGAAAGACGTCCACGTGGTGGGTGTGCGGAGGAGGCTGCGGGAGAGCGTGGGTGAGGAGGGGGCTGCGCCGATCGGCGGAGTATCCCACCCGGAGGGGGATGCCCGCCAGCCGCGCGATGACGGCCGCCTCGAAGGCCTTCTGGAAGAGCAGCGCCAGGTCGAACGCCTCGCGCCGCAGGCGCGCGGCGAGCCGCAGCAGACCCGCCGGCCCCCGGTGCGCGCCCTCGTCGTCGTACTCGATCAGATCGTCGTAAAAGGGGTTGCCGCGCAGCGTCTCGATCACCCAGCGCTTGGCCAGGATGGCGACGCGCGCGTCCCGGTAATGCTCGCGGATCGCCCGCACCGCGGGGGAGATCATCACGACGTCGCCGATCCAATTGTTGGCGCGGATCAGGATCCGCCGGACGCCGCCCGCCGGGATCGGCTTCATGCCGTTCCCGCCAACCGCATCGTGAACAGCGCCGATCGCGACAGCCGGGGCGGCCCCGGGGTCCGCCGGCCGCCGGATCGCTCGAGCACGTCGCGCACCGCCCCGTGGACCTCGTCGGTCGAGATCGCTCCCGTGCCGGATTCCCCCCTGAGCACGACGTGGCCCGGCCCGAGCGGCGCATTGAGACGCGGATCGGTCGGTCCGAACAGAGCCACCACGGGGCAGCCCACCGCCCACGCCAGGTGCATCGGTCCGGTGTCGGCGCCGACGAAGAGCGAGGCCCGGCGCAGCAGGGCGGCCAGCGAACGAAGCCCGAGGGGAGGAGACTGGACGGCGGCGCCTCCCGAGGTTCGCACGATGCCCCGCGCGAGATCCTCCTCGCCTGGACCCCAGACGACGAGCGGGACGGCCGCGAGGGTCTCGCGCATGCGCGCGGCCAGACGGGCGAAGCGATCGGCGGGCCAGCGCTTGTAGGACTGCCGGCGGCTCGTGCCCGGCGATAGAAGGATGAGCGGTTCGCCCCCGGGCGCGGCCGCTCTCAGGATCGCGTCGGCCTCGCGGCCTTCCCCGGCGGTCTCCGGGAGGGTCAGGGTCAGCTCGTCGCCCCATGCGCCGATCGCCTCGGACATCTGGAGATTTCGTTCCACCCGGTTGAGCCACCGGCTGCGCGGCCTCACCCAGTGGTTGGCGAACAGCGAACTCATCTCGCGGCCGTGGCCGGGGGCGAACCCCACGCGCGAGGGCGCGCCCGAGAGCATGGCGACCAGCCCGCTCTTGAGACTCCCCTGGAAGTCGACCGCGACGGTGAACCGCTCCCTGCGCAGCTCCTCGCCGAGGGCGCGGATGCGGGCGGCCAGGCGGCCGGGACGGGTCGCTTCGGCCATGATCTCGCGCCGCGGAAAACGGATCAGACGATCGATCTCCGGATGTCCCTCCAGGATCTCCCGCGAAAGATCCTCGACGATCCAGGCGAGGTGGATCGATGCGTACGTCCGGCGGATCAGGTGCAGGGCCGGCAGCGTGCGGATGACGTCCCCGACGGCGCCCAGGCGAATGACGAGGACGCGGTCGCTGTCGGAGAGGCGCAGGGCTGGATGCGACATCGGCGACCGCATCTTACAACCGCGGGCGCGGCGGGTGAAGGGCCGGGCGCTCCCGTTTGACAAGGTTTTCGGGGCGGTGCTATAACGCGCGACGTCACTCCCGGAGGCCCGCGTGGCGCTCGACCCCAAGCTGCTCGAGATTCTCGCCTGCCCCGTCTGCAAGACCGCCGTCGTGCCGACAGCGGACGGGCGCGGCCTGCTGTGCCGCTCGTGCCGCCGCCGCTATCCGATCGCCGAGGGGGACATCCCGGTGATGCTGGTGGAGGAGGCGACCATCGAGTCCGGGGACCCGTCCTGATCCCCGGCGCCGTTCCCCCTGCCGTCCTCGATCCTGCGCGCGCCGCCCGACTCGTCAAGAGTTTCGTGAAGGTCTCCGCCCTGGTGCTCGGCGACCTCATGCTCGACCGGTTCATCTGGGGCCGGGTCTCGCGCATCTCGCCCGAGGCCCCCGTGCCGGTCGTCCGCCTCGTGACGGAGAGCCGGGCGCTCGGGGGCGCCGCCAACGTGGCGCGCAACATCGTGACGCTGGGGGGGCGGGCGTTTCCGGTCGGCGTTCGCGGCGACGATCGCGAGGGGGAGGAGATGGAGGCGGCCTTCCATCAGGCCGGCCTTCCGATCGACGGCGTCGTCGTCGCGGCGGGGCGTCCCACCACGCTCAAGATGAGGGTGATCGCGCACAACCAGCACGTCGTCCGGGTCGACCGCGAGGAGGAGGGCCCGCTGGGGGATGCCGCGGCGCGGGGGCTCGAGGATCACGCGCGCCGGATTCTGGATCGCGTGCAGGTGGTCGTCGTGTCGGATTACGACAAGGGATGCATCTCGCAGGATCTTCTGCGCGTCGTTCTTCCGGAGGCGCGGCGCCGGGAACTTCCCGTCGTAGTGGACCCGAAGGTGCGCCTCTTCCCGCATTACAGGCCGGCCACGATCGTCACGCCCAACGCCCGGGAGGCGATGGAGGCCGCCGGTCTGTCGGCCCGCACCGACGACGAGCTGGAACGCGTGGGCCGGAAGCTGCTCGAGACCCTCGCCTGTCCGCACCTGCTCATCACCCGGGGCGAGCGCGGCATGCTGCTGCTCGATTCCGACGGGGGCTCGCTGGACGTGCCGACGACGGCGCGCGAGGTGTACGACGTCACGGGCGCGGGGGACACGGTGGCGGCCGCGCTGGCTCTCTCCCTGGGGGCTGGGGCGGAGGTCCGCGAAGGAGCGATCCTCGCCAACCGGGCCGCCGGCATCGTGGTCGGGAAGGTGGGGACGGCGGCGCCGACGCCCGCGGAGCTGCTGGGGCGGACGGGCGCGGCCCCGCGCCCGTCAGGGTCCCGCTGAGGTCCGAGAAACGATCCCCAGCGTCGCGAAGGCCCAGAGCAGCCGGCAGATCTCGAAATCCTCCATGTCGGACGCCCTGCAGAGATCGCGCAGGGAGATCGGCCGCTCGCAGTGGCTGAGCAGGCTCCATTCGTCGAGCGAGAGCTTCAGGTCCTTGACCTGCCTGTCGATCCCTTCGCCGATCCGGTAGGCGGCGTCGAGGTCCCCCACCGCCTCCCAGATCCGCTCCCAGCTCTGGATCCTGCGGATGCCGTCCAGGACGATCTCGCTCGCGCTCAGCTTGAGCGTGATGACCTCCTCGCTCGGCAGGGATCCGGGCACGTAGCGATACCGCCCCCGCGTCCAGAGAAAGAGCCCGCCGATGATGTTCCGGGCCTGGCTCAGGACCGCCTCGACGAGATCGTGAGGCTGGATGGCGCCGTTCTCCACCAGAACGGTGCCGAGCCGCTTCTTCAGCCGGATTGACTCGTCGATGGCGCCGAGCAGCGGTTCGAGAGAAATGATGCCGGCCCTGAAGAAGATGTTGCCGAGGCGATCGTCGCGGTCGCTCGAGGTGGCGAAGATCGGGCGGCCGGAGCGGATGTAGACCGATTTCTCCACGGCCTCGCCGGTCAGGGTGAGGACGCCGGTGTCTCGCACGCGCAGGATGGAGTAGAGAAGACCCGGGAAGGTCGTGGTGGATAGGATCCCCTCGCGCGTCTGGCTCGCTGATCTCATGGGCCACCGGTCGGCGCGAAGGTAGGGAGCCTCCCGCCGTTTGTCAAGCGGGTCGAGGGGCTTGTCGAATCGACATATCTGGTGTAAACTGCTGACAAGGTTCGGGTTCTCATGCTGCTGCAGATGAGCCGCAGAGCGATTACGATTCTTGCTTGACGGAAGTTTCGGATCACCGGACCATTGCGGTAGTCCATGATTCCCCGTACCTTCAAGGATCCGACACCGGATCGACCAGGGGAACGGGACAGCGGAAGTGCCCGGTGGGGCCGTCGCCTCCCCATCACGACCAATCAAAGAAACGGCTACTCACGGGGGGACTGACCCGATGGAACAGGAGCTTCGAGGCAGCGCCCGGTTGGGCAATTATCTCCGCCGCCTCAGGGCCGGTTACGGCCTCTCCCTGCGGCGCGTGGAGGACAAGGCCCGCTCGGAGGGAGGGGAGATCGACAATTCGCAGCTGTCCCGTTACGAGCGCGGCAAGTGCTATCCCTCCTTCGACAAGCTATGTCTTCTGGCGAACATCTTCAACGTGCCGATCCAGAACTTCTCCGATCTCCTGGATCTCGAGAAGATCGAAGCGTTCGAGCCGGAGCCGGAAGTCAGCTATGACGAGATGAAGGCGGAGGCCGCCCGCGAGTGGGATCAGGGGAACTACACCAGGGCGTACGCCATCTACGAGCGCGCGCTCTCCCGTCTCGAGGACGGGCGCTGGGACGGGGAGGAGGTGGACGCCGACACGCTGGCGCGCGCGCGCCACAATCTCGCCCGGACGCTCCTCCGCATGGGCAAGATCAGCCTGGCCGAGACGGAGCTCAGGCTGGTTCTCAGGCGGTACCGCGACATCCGCAGCGAGACGACCGCTCTCGTCCTCCTGAGTCTGGCCGCGGTGCACGACGAGCGCGGCGACAAGTATCTCGCCCTCATGGAGGCCGGACAGTGCCTCAACATGGCGCGCGAGATCG
>JBFGDZ010000110.1:0-12330 GCA_041580375.1 Candidatus Polarisedimenticolia bacterium | reverse complement strand
GAAGTTCGGAACGCCGAACGGCATGACGTGCAGGTGGACCTCATCGCCCGCGTCGCGCGCGGTGGCCATCCGTGTGGCCAGGTTGCCCGGCGTGATGTTGCCGCCGCGCTCGATCAGCTCGTCGAACGTGCAACGGGAGGGTGCGGCGGCGTCCTGCATGATGATGCGCGCTCCGCGCGCCACGCCGTCCATGTTGATCCCCGTGATGGGAGGAACTCCCGTGGGCAGCGTCTTGGTGGCGAACACGCCGATCTCCGTCGGCGATCCGGCGATTGCGCCGGCGACGACGTTGCCGTGCGTCCCCGAACCGGAGAGGATCGCGTCGCAGGTGAGACCGCTGTCCGCCACGAACTGGATGGCGTGCACCTTGCGGTGACGCGGCCCGATCAGGTTCGGGAAGATCTCCGTCTGGGTGCTCGTCTCCGAGAACTGGGCCGAATCCACGCTCAAACCGTTGTCGAGGACGGCGACGATCTGCGGCGGCACCACGTCGCTGCCGTCATTCAATCGGCGGCCGTCCCCGTTCGTGTCGATTCCGCCGCCGTCCACGCCGATGTCGTGGAACGGGCGCGCTCCACGCGTGTCCTCCACGCTGCCGACCATCACCAGGCTCGCCCCCTCGGCGTTGAGCAGCACGAGCTCGGGGACCTCCTGGATGGCGCGCACCGCGTCGATCCGGGCCAGGGCGGCGATCCGCCCCGCCGGCACCCTCGCCTGCAGCACCGTGCCGTCCTCCCCGTAGTCGGTCACCGCGTCGGCTCCGGCGATCCGCTCCACGTCCCGCCGCAGGCCCCCGATCTCGTCCCGCCCGGCCCCCGGCCAGGCGGCGATCAGGACGTCGAGCTCGTGGCGCCGCGCCCTCTCCTCCTGGATGAACGGGACGCGCCCGAGGCCCCTGTCGATCTTGAAGCCGTCGTGGAAGGGCATCATGGCATCGACGAACGGCAGGTCCGCCAGGGCGTCCAGGCGGCCCCGCCCGACTCCGCGCACGATGAAGCCGCGATCCTCGATCGTCCCCGCGACCCGGCCGAAGGCCGACAGCTCTTTCTCGATGCCGGCCGGTCCCATCCGACGGAGCGCCTCGGAGGAGATCTGGACGATGTTCGCCCCCTCCGCGAGGCCTCCCCGGCCGGGACGGCCCACAGCCGGAGCGCGGCGCAGTCCCTGCGGAAGCGCGTCGAGCGCTCCGGGATCCCGCGGGTCGAGGGCGCCCAGATTGGTGAGGATGCGGCCGCGGCGATCCGTCCGATGATCGACGGACCGGAACTGCTCCCCGAACGGCGACAGGCCTTCGCTCCGGGCGTGACCGATCGGCACGCGATTGCGCTCGAAGTAGAACCAGGACGAGCTGGGGCCGAAGCGATCGATGGATCCGGAGCGCTGGCGGCCCCCGGGAACGCCGGCGAGGTCTCCACGGTCGCGATCCCGCTGCGCGAGTGTCGTCGCCAATCCCACCAGGAGCGGCGCGACGATGATCATCGACAGGAACGCGAGCACGACCGCCGGCCTGGGGCGGGGGAACCTGGACATCTAATCCCTCCGATCGAGATGAAGAAACCGCGGCACTCCACGAGGGCGCACCACGGTACAGCGACGGGCGCAAGACGAACCTGGCATCCGAGCCAGTGCCCGGGTTTTTTGCTCCAGATACGGCCAACCCCCTGATTTGTCAACGAGTTTGTGGGGCCGAGAAGGCTCCCGCCGGGTGCCGTAAAGTGGCGTTCATGCGTCGCCAAGTCTGTACCCCGAGCCTCTGCATACCGGCGGACTCATGTTCCATCCCGGGCGAGGCGGAAGGCGTCCGAATTGCGCCTTTCAAGCGCTTTCCGGTAACATGAACGCGACATGTTCAAAACGATCGCATGGACGGACGCGGGCGTCGTCATGCTCGACCAGCGCCGGCTGCCGGTGGAGGAGATCTACCTCACGCTGCGGACGGCCGGGGAGGTCGCGGAGGCGATCCGCGACATGGCCATCCGCGGCGCCCCCGCGATCGGGGTGGCCGCGGCCATGGGGATCGCCCTGGGCTGGATGCGGGGCCCCGCGGGGGACTCGCGCGCAAAGCGCTTCGATCGGCTCGCGCGTCTGTTCGCATCGACCCGCCCCACCGCGGTCAACCTGTTCTGGGCCATCGACAGAATGCGCCGCTGTTTCGAGCGCCACAGCGAGGCGACCGACGCCACGCTCGCCGCCGCCCTCCGGGACGAGGCGATCGCGATCGAGCGCGAGGACGTGGAGGACAATCGCAGGATGGGTCGCTTCGGCGCCGATCTGCTTCCGGACGGGGCGCGCGCGTTGACCCATTGCAACGCCGGCGCGCTCGCCACAGCCGGATACGGCACCGCGCTCGGTGTCCTGCGCGCGGCGATCGAGGCGGGCAAGAAAGTCACGGTGTACGCCGGCGAAACGCGGCCGTTTCTGCAGGGGGCGCGGCTGACGGCATGGGAGCTGCAGAAGGACGGCATCCCGGTGACCGTTCTTGGAGACGGCATGGCGGGGCACCTGTTCCAGAAGAAGGCGATCGACCTGGTCATCGTGGGCGCCGACCGCATCGCGCGCAACGGCGACGTCGCCAACAAGATCGGCACCTACACGGTCGCCGTGCTGGCCAAAGAGCACGGCGTTCCTTTCTACGTGGCGGCTCCCACGTCGACCATCGATCTCACGATCGCATCGGGGAGCGAGATCCCGATCGAGGAACGCGACCCTTCCGAGGTGAGCCACTTCGCCGGGCGGCGCATCGTACCCGAGGGGGTTCCGGTCCTTCATCCCGCCTTCGACGTGACGCCGCACGGGCTGATCGCCGCGATCATCACCGAGACGGGCGTTGCCCGGCCGCCGTACGAGGACGCCCTGCCGTCTCTCTGCAACGCCGCCGCCCTCCCCGCCCGCGCGGGCCGGTGAGCCGTTCACCCGCGATGCCCGATCCCCTGCTCCTCGGAATCGAGACTTCATGCGATGAGACCGCGGCGGCCGTCATCCGAGGCCGCGCGATCCTGAGCAGCATCGTCGCCTCCCAGGTCGACGTGCACCGCGAGTACGGCGGGGTCGTGCCCGAGCTGGCGTCGCGTCATCACCTCGAGCGCATCGACGCCGTCATCGACATGGCCCTGAAGAGGGCCGGGGTGCCGCTGGACGGTCTCGACGCCGTGGCGGTGACGTACGGGCCCGGGCTGGTCGGGTCTCTGCTCGTGGGGCTGCAGGCCGCCAAGGCGATCGCCTACGTCCGGGGGATCCCCCTGCTCGCCGTCAATCACCTGGAGGGGCATCTGCGCTCCGTCTGGCTGGAGCATGGAACCGTCCCGACTCCCGCCGTCAGCCTGATCGCCTCCGGCGGTCACACGTCGCTCCACCTCTCGCGTGACGAGGAGTCGATCGTCCGCCTGGCGCGCACCCGGGATGACGCGGCGGGCGAGGCGTTCGACAAGGTCGCCAAGCTCGTCGGTCTCGGCTACCCGGGCGGCCCCGCGATCGACAGGCTGGCGCCGTCCGGGGACGACTCCGCCGTCCGACTCTCCGCGCCGAAGATGAGCGATGGCAGCCTCGACTTCTCCTTCAGCGGGTACAAGACGGCGGTTCTGAGGCACGCCCAGGCGAACGACCTCGCGCGGGACTATCCGGCGCGCGACCCGGATCAGAACACGCGCGACCTGCTCGCCTCCTTCCAGCGCGCGGTCGTGGAGTTTCTCGTCCGGCGACTGATGACGGTGGCACGCCGGGAACGGGCGCGCTCCGTCTGCCTCTCCGGAGGCGTGGCGTGCAATACCCGCCTCCGGGCGCGGGTGTCCGAGGAGGCCGCGAGGAAGGGCTACCGGTCGTTCGCGGTCAGCCCGGCGCTGGCCGTCGACAATGCGGCGATGATCGCTTACGTCGGAGCCCGCAAGCTGGCGCGCGGCGAGATCGCCGATCTGAGCCAGAACGCCGACCCGAACCTCGAGCTCTGAAGCCGACATGGACGCGCGCACGATCCGCAATTTCTGCATCATCGCCCACATCAATCACGGCAAGACGACCCTGTCCGACCGGATCCTCGAGCTGACGGGGGCGCTCTCGTCGAGGGAGATGGACGAACAGGTGCTGGACGACATGGATCTCGAGCGCGAGCGCGGCATCACCATCAAGGCGCACGCCGTCGCCCTGGACTACCGCGCGAAGGACGGCGCTCTCTACCGGCTCAATCTCCTGGACACGCCGGGGCACGTCGATTTCGCCTACGAGGTCTCGCGATCGCTCTCGGCCTGCGAGGGAGCCGTTCTGGTGGTGGACGCGACCCAGGGCGTCGAGGCCCAGACCCTGGCCAACTCGTACATGGCGTCCGATCAACATCTGGTCCTGCTCCCCGTCATCAACAAGATCGATCTGCCGTCGTCGGAGCCGGACCGCATCCGGGAGCAGATCGAGAACATCATCGGCATCTCGGCGGAGAACGCCATCCTCTGCTCCGCCAAGGACGGGTCCGGCGTGGCAGACATTCTCGAGGCCGTGGTGCGCGAGATCCCGCCGCCGCGGGGGAGCGCGGACTCTCCTCCCAAGGCGCTCATCTTCGACTCCTGGTTCGATCCCTACAGAGGAGTCGTCATGCTCGCGCGCATCATCGACGGCTCGCTCGGGAAGAAGGACCGCATCCGTCTGATGGCGACGGGCGCCGAGTACGACATCGAGGAGATCGGGCTGCTGCGACCGAAGCGGACCCCCGTCGAGTCACTCTCCGTCGGGGAGGTCGGCTTCATCACCGCCAGCATCAGGAACGCCAGCGAGGTCAAGATCGGCGACACCATCACCGCGAGCCGCCGGCCGACCGCGGAACCGTTTCCGGGCTTTCGGGAGATGCAGCCGATGGTGTTCGCGGGGCTCTTCCCCACGGGGGAGACCTCCTACGACGGGCTGCGCGACGCGCTCGATAAGCTGCGGCTCAACGACTCCTCTTTTTCCCTCGAGCCGGAGAGCAGCGAGGCGCTGGGCTTCGGCTTCCGCTGCGGTTTCCTGGGCCTGCTGCACATGGAGATCGTGCAGGAGCGTCTCGAGCGGCATTTCGGGCTCGAGCTGATCACGACGGCCCCCTCGGTGCGCTACCGCGTCACGACGACCGACGGAGAGGTCCAGGAGATCAGCAATCCGGCCAGGCTTCCGCCGCCCCAGAAGATCGACCGGTGGGAGGAGCCGGTCATCACCGCCCTGGTGCTCTCGCCCCCGGACTATCTGGGGGGGATTCTGGCGCTGTGCCAGGAGAAGCGTGGTGTCCAAAAGGATCTGAAATACGTCACCACGACCCGCGTGCTGGTTTCCTACGATCTGCCGTTCTCGGAGATCGTGGTGGACTTCTACGACCGGCTGAAGACGCTCACGCGCGGATATGCCTCGCTCGACTACCACCACACCGGGTGGTGGACGTCCGAGCTCGTGAAGCTCGACATCCTGGTGAACGGGGAGCCGGTCGACGCCCTCTCACTCATCATCCACCGAGAGCGCGCCGCTCAGAAGGGGCGCGCCCTGGCTCAGAAGCTGCGCAAGTCGATCCCCCGACAGCTGTTCGAGGTGGCGATCCAGGCGGCGATCGGCGGCAAGATCATCGCGCGCGAGAACGTCGCGCCCTTGCGCAAGAACGTTCTGGCCAAGTGCTACGGGGGCGACATCACCCGCAAGCGCAAGCTCCTCGAGCGCCAGAAGGAAGGCAAGAAGCGGATGAAGAAGGTGGGGCGCGTCGACATTCCCCAGGAGGCGTTCCTGGCGCTGCTGAAGGTGGACTGATCGCGGGCCGACGGCGATCCGATCCGTCCCCCTTCTTGCGGGTGGCGCGCGGCCGGAGATCGCACCATAATTGAGGACTTCTGGAGGACGCCCCTTGGCGGACATGCAGCGCCCCAGGCGGTTTCTGTTCGAGTACACGCAGGCGGCGGTCATCGCCCTGCTGTTCGCCCTGTTCGTGCGGACCTTCCTGGTCCAGGCCTTCCGGATCCCGAGCCCGTCCATGGAGGAGTCGCTCCTGGTCGGTGACCACATCCTGGTCAACAAGTTCTCCCTGGCGCCGCTCGCCTATGCGCCCGAGCAGGCGCTCCTGCCGCTGGCGCCGATCCGGAGGGGGGACGTCGTCGTCTTCCGTCCGACCCACGATCCGGGCCAGGACTACATCAAGAGGGTCATTGGCCTCCCGCACGAGACCATCGAGATCGTCAATCAGGTCGTGTACGTCAGGAAGCCCGGGGAGGAGGGATTCATGGCTCTGCTGGAGCCCTACGCCATCCACAGGGATCCGCAGGCCGTCCCGGCCCGCCTCAACGACTTTCCTCCCGTCACCATCCCGGAGGGCGAATATTTCCTTATGGGGGACAACCGGGACAACAGCTTCGACAGCCGCGAGTGGGGGACCGTTCCGCGCGATCAAATCACAGGACGCGCCCTGCTCATCTACTGGTCCTTCGACGGCGCCGAAACGGGCGGCGCGCGCGCCTCCGCGCGCCGCGAGACCTCGGGCGTGCGGCGCATCCTCTCCGGCTTCACGGCGCTATTCAGCCGCTCGCGCTGGCAGCGCACCGGGCAGCCGATCCGCTGAGGGTCTCCGGCCGCGGCGTCCCGCCGGGCCGACCCGCGCGAGCCGGCGGGGCGGGCCTCGATGACGATTCCGTAACCCTGGAGCCTGCCCGGGCTTGATCCGGCCCGGACCCCTTCCTATATTGAGCCGCAGGCGGAGCCGTCTTCCGGGACGGCCCCGCCGGAGAGGGGATCCAGGTCATGGCGAAGCCATTCAGGAACGAGCGCGGCGAGGGGCGGTTCGGCACGATGGTCGGGCTCCTCGTCCTCGCCATCACCATCTATCTCGGATTCAAGGTCGTTCCGGTGATGATCCGGTCCTACGAGTTCCGGGACTACCTGGAGGAGCAGGCCCGATTCGCGGCGCTGCGCTCCGACGACGACGAGGTGCGGGACCGCGTCCTCAGAAAGGCGCGCGAGCTCGAGCTCCCGGTGAACGGCCGGGACATCCGGGTGAACCGGGGCAGCAATCGCTTCGACATCAACGTCAAATACACGGTCCCGATCAAGACGCCGGTCTACACCTACGACTGGGTCTTCGACGAGAAGCAGACCGCTCCGCTGTTCTGAGTCTTCCCCCGAACGAAAACAGGGGCTCCCGTAGGAGCCCCTGTCGTCTTTCCACCTCTCCCCCGCCGCGGGGGGGGCTCCATCAGTCCGTCACTGACAGGGCGTCCGCTCCGGCCGGAGCGTTCCGTCGCTGCGCCGTCCGAACACCGACATCAGTCCGGCCGGCGTGCGATGCGTGTAACCGACGACGTAGGCGAAGGCCTGGCCGACGGGCGGCACGGCCGTGTCCGGCGCCGACGCGACCGGTCCGGGCGCCCCGGACGGCTGCGCCACGCGCGCCAGGCAGCCCATGCCGCTGAACGTGCCGAGCGCGGCGGAGCCCACCGAGCTGATCGGCCCACGGATGACGTCGTAGCCGGTCTGCTCGAGCGGCTGGAAGACCGACTGCCAGCTGTAGGTCGTGGTCGCGGTCCCCTGCGCCGAGACGCGCACCTCGGCCGCGTCGCCCCGGTAGACCAGGACCGACCGGGTGTTGCCCGCGGTGGCGTTGGCGGTGCTGGTGCAGGACGAGTCGGTGCTGCAGCGCGCCTGCACGCGGTAGGTGGCGTGCTGGACCGGGTTGTCGGTGTAGGTCGGATCGCTCGACCAGTCCTGCACGAGCCTGCCGTCCTTGAAGAAGCGGAACTGCGTGCCGCCGTTGACGCAGCCGCCGACCGACGTCGTCTGCGTCGCCGACACGTTCACCGTCTCGCCGGCGATGATCAGGCCGTCGCCGTCGCTCTCCTGCACGTCGAGGGCCATGTTGAACCCTCTGTCGCCGAGGGTCTCATTGCACGCGTCGGTCGGGCACGTGCCCGTCGGATCGCCCGCCTCCGGCAGGTCGGGCAGCGGACCGAACTGGCGCTCGATCGCGCCGGTCACCTCGATGTCGTCGATCCACCAGCCGTCCTCGCCCGGGAAGTTCGCCCAGGTGCCGCCGATCTCGAAGTAGGAGGAGCAGCAGCCGAAGTCCCAGGACGTGGCGATCCACCGGATCCGCACCCTCTGGCCGGCGAAGTTCGCCAGGTTGAACTTGCTCTGAACCCAGAGGCCGTTCCCCAGGTTCCCCGGCACGCCCGGTCCGTCGCACTGGAAGATGGTCGTGTTGTCGTAGGGATTGCCGCAGTGCGACCAGACCCCGTTCGGGAAGCACATCAGCTCGCGGACGCCGCGGGGCGCCGGAGGAGCCGTGCCCGAGTCGGCGGGCGTGAAGTTACAGTACGTGAGGTCCGCGCCGAACACCGACCAGATCGAGACGATGTGGTCGTAGACGTTCTCGAACGGCACCAGGCGATCCCAGACGCCCCACATGTCGACGTTCGGATCGGCCTCCAGATCGACCTGGATGTGGACGTCGCCGTAGTCATTCGCCTCTCCGGGGCGATCGTTGACGTTGTTGTCGTCCATCATACTGGCGATGTGGTAGAAGGAGAGAAGCAGATCCCCCGCCACCGGCTGCAGCGTCAGGTTGATCGGATTGGACATGAACGACGCCAGCTCGCGGAACTTCGTCGAGTCCCCGTTGATGCTGTTGGACCGGAAGTGGACGCCCCAGTGCAGCGAGTTGCGGGCGCTGAAGGAGATGTTCCCGCCCGTGGGCGTCGTGTGCAGCGTGGCATTGTTGCACTCTCCGACCGGGCAGTGGATGTGCCAGTCCATGTCATGGTCCGGATCGATGATGCAGCCCGGTGCGGCCGGCGGCACGATGTAGCCGGCGCAGGGCACGCCCGCCAGGACGTTGATCCCTCCAGGCGCCGTGCCGACCGTGACGCCGATCGTGTCGTTCAGGCTGTTCGGCGTACCGATCGGAAGCGGGCTGATGCTGATCCGGCCGTCGCCCCCTTCCCGGTCGGTGTCGAAGTCCTCGAACACGATCCCGTCGTCCGCGGTGCCGGCGATGCCGTCCGGCCCCGGCACCTTCGGGGGTAGCTCGCTCAGCGGCGGCAGGTCGAGGTCGAGCAGCGTCTGGATCCCGACCTCGGCCGCCGTCCCGACGATCTCGTTCGAGGTCACGGTCAGGAAGAAGTTGCCCCGGGCCGGGTCCGGTCCGAGGAGCGTCTCGGTCGTCCCGCTGACGATGTACTCGAACTCGCCCGCGTCGCCGCCGGGCGTGACGGCCGTGTCGACGACCTGTCCCCGGGCCAAAGACGGCAGGGAGATCGTCTGCTTCGTGATGCACGCGATGTCCGGATCGGTCGTCCCCAGGATCAGGTTCACGCCGGTGAGGTCCGGTCCGACGTTGCGGACGACGAGCGACATGCGGGCCGTCTCGCCGGTGTCGGCGAAGGTGTCGAGGTCGCCGTTGATGTCGCGCACGCACGTCTCCAGGACCACGAAGCGCGCCAGCGGCAGGCGGACGCACGAGACGGTCGTCCTGAAGGTCAGGACGTCATCCGGAATGCCGTTGTTGTCGTCGTCCACCGTCTCGGACGGATCGCAGACGTCGCCCAGGCCGTCCGAGTCGACGTCGGCCTGGATCGTCGTCCCCGGAACGATGGCGGGGTTCGGCAGGGTGGGGCAGTTGTCGACGGCGTCCGGCACGCTGTCGCCGTCGGCGTCGTCGTTCACCAGGCCGCACGACCCGTCGTTCACGACCCCCAGGCGCTGGCAGGTCTGCGGGACGAGGTTCGTGCAGACGTTGGCGGCTCCGGAGCAGTCGGCGTTGACGTTGCAGACCGTCGTGCCGTCGGCGCTGCAGACGCCGACGTTCGGGCAGGGCACGGCGTCCGAGCAGACCCGCGCGTTCTGGACGCTGCAGGCACCCTGGGGAAGGATCACCGCCCGGGCGTTGAGGCAGTCGCCGTCGCACGCGTTCCCCACGCCGTCGAGATCGGAGTCCTGCTGGGTCGGGTTCGGCGTCCGGATGCAGTTGTCATTGCGATCGACGATGCCGTCGCCGTCCCGGTCCGTCGTGGCGTTGCAGGCGAGGCCGCGCGTGCTCTGGCCGCCCGCCGGGGTCTGCGAGGGGTTGTAGACGTCCTTGCAGTTGTCCACCGCGTTGACGACCCCGTCGAAATCGATGTCGTCGAAGTCGCAGGCGTCCCCGACCCCGTCGGCGTCCGAGTCCTGCTGATTGGCATTGCTCACGATGATGCAGTTGTCGCAGATGTCCCCGACGCCATCCCCGTCGGTATCGGTCTGCAGGGGGTTGTAGAGGAACGGGCAGTTGTCGTCGCAGTTGGTCGTGGCGCCGCCGGTGCAGCGGTCGAGCACGCCGTCCCCGTCGTCCTGCGGGATGCCGTCGTTGTCCAGGTTCCCGAAGACGTTCTCCCCCGCCTGACCGTCACCGTCGGCGTCGCAGTCGTCGTCCAGGTAGAAGAAATTGAGACCCGAATCGGTGGCCGGGTTGGTGAACAGCAGGTTCGGGTTGTCGAACAGCGTGTTGACGGTGACGTTCCCCTTGAACACGCCGGGCTGAACCTCCGGAAGAGTGAACGACTTCCGCGGGATGTTGGCGGTCACGACGCCGGTCGAGAAGGGCTGGCCGTCCGAATTGCTCGTGGCGAAGACCGTGACGCTACCCTGCCCCGCCTCGCTGGGATCGTGGACGACGACCTCGATCGACTCGTTGCACTCGTAGATGTTGAGGCGATCGACCGACAGCGTGGCGCACTGCGAGCCGGCCGGCTGGCCGGGACCTCCGAACCGGCTGCAGGCCGGGTTGGAGCCCTCGTCGACGGGGTGCGTCTCGTCCCACTCGAGGACGACGTCGTCGATGCCCATGCCGTAGTCGGTCGACCCGCCGGCCGTTTCCATCGACCAGAAGCCGATACCGATCTGCCAGCGGTTCCCCGCCGGACCGGGCGCGAACGCCCCCTGGGGCTCGTTCTGCCCCGGCCCGAGGCTCAGGTAGTTGACCCCGTCCTGATACTCGAGCAGAACCAGATCGAAGTTCCGGCCCGGTCCCGCGACGTCATTGTTCTCGCACACGCAGCCCGGCGAGCCCGGCGTGCATCCGCCGGCGCAGACCTGGGGCGCGCCCGGATCGGGGAACGGCCGGAAGTCGGGCTGCCCCTGCTGGATCGGGCTGGGGAAGGTCGTGTTGATCGAGAACCCGGTGAACCCGACCTCGTCGCCATTGATGGCGCAGTTCTGCGCCGCCGCGCAGGAACCGTCCGGGTCGACCAGGACGCCGAAGGTCCGCTGCGGCGTGGCGCTGTCAGGGTTGATCGGGTCGTAGTACGCGTTGAACGTCGCCACTGCGAAGATGTCCGGGAAGCGGAAGTTGCCGTAGATGTAGTTGCACAGCAGGCAGTTCCTCTCGTCGCTGTCGATGTCGCTGTCGAAGTCGACGTGGCCGCCGCTGTAATACGCGGTCTGGATGTTCAGGTTGAAGCCGAGGCGCTGGAACTCCACGGAGAAGGGGAATCCACGGCCGTCATTGACCTGATTGACCTTGGCGATGATCGGCGAGTGGAGCACATCGAGGATGCGCTCCGCCCGCACCGGTGTGGCGCCATCCGACGGCTGCGGCGCGTTGTCACACTTCACGCCCGATGCCGTGCCCGGCGTGGCGGGATTGCCGTCCCCCGTGTGCCAGATGCCGGCACCGTTGTTCTGGAACCACTGGTTCGTGTTGCCGTCCGGGATGGCCGTCTGGAATCCGCAGACGCCGTGCCGCTGGTGCTCCCACACCGGGTTCGCCGAGAGACTGCCCGCATTGCTGAAGGGCGATCGGAGCGGGAAGAAGCCGCCGTTGTTGCGATCGAAGTTCCACGGCACGCGGTGCACGGCGGCCGGATTGTTCGAGAGCAATATGCCGGTATCCAGCACGCCGTTCGGGATGACGTCCTCCCCGGGGTCCAGGACGCCGTTGTTGTTGAGGTCCTCGCCGAGACGGTTGGTGATGAACCCGTCCGGCGTGCCCGGCACGAACAGGCTCGAGAAGGTGATCAGCTCGTCGGGGAAGAACACGCCCTTGAACGGGTCGATCGTGTCCGGTTTGTCGATCTGGAGGTTCCGGTTGAAGTCACGCGCGATCGTGGCGCCCGCCGGGTAGTCGGTCGAGTAGTGCAGCGACTCCTTGTCGGCGTTGATGACGTGGCTGAACGTGAAGGCCGTGCGCGACAGCTGCCGGTTGCGCCCGGCGTCCTCGAGCCGCAGCACGAGGTCGACCGTCCGATTCGCGAGGGAGAGGCCGTTCGCCGCCGCCGGATCGACGAAGATCAGGAACGTGATCCCGGTCGGCTGGCCTCCCGGCACGCGCCCGATGTTCTTCGGCGAGTCCAGCACGCGGATCGCCGCCGCGCCGGG
>JBFGDZ010000109.1:0-12350 GCA_041580375.1 Candidatus Polarisedimenticolia bacterium | reverse complement strand
CGCCGCGCCCAGAGGGGTAGTTCGAACGAATGGAGGAAGAGGCCGACGCGCAGCGGCGGCCGGCCGCCGCCCGGATCCTCGGGTGCGCTCATCCGCGATCCGGTGCGCCCCCGGGGCCGGCGTCGGAGGCCCCCGCATCGGGCCCCCACCAGGTCTCCGGGTAGGACAGGAGCGGCACGTCGGCAATGTGGAGCGTGGTGTGGACCGGACCCGCCGGGATCGCCTCCCCGCGGTTCCAGCACATGAGGGGCTGCGATCCGGTCTCGAGGAACCGGTTGCGCCGAAGCGCCTCCTGCAGCAAGGGGCAGCTCGCCTGCGCCAGCACGCGGACGGGACGGAACCCTCCCAGGGTCCGGACGGTCTCGGAGATCATCCAGGTGTACAGCGGCTCGTCCGGACGGGGAGCGAAGGCGTCCACGATCGCCGCGTCGCGATCGGCCGCGCTCGCGTGCACGCGCGCGAGCGTCCAGCCCCGCAGGCGGCCTCCGGCGGTGAAGTAAAGACCAACGAAGTGGCCGGCCCCCGCGAACCCCGCCGTCATCCAGCGCAGCTGAGCGAGGTCGGGCAGCGGGAGCGTGCCGTACCCCGTCGGGCTGCCGTACAGCGCCAGGATCTCGTCCCCCGGACAGGCGACGGGGACGACCTCCGCTCCGCGCGGCCCCCTCCGGCGTCGCGGGCGGAACCAGGGTCGCGCGACCAGATCGAACAGCGCGCGGCCGGCCGGCCGAGGCACTCGCAGACGCCGGCTCAGCGCCCCGGCCACGGCCGCGCCGCGCAGCGGCAGCGCGAAGTCGGCGACGTCGGCGACCTTTCGCCAGCCGAGTTTCGGGAGGAGCTTCCGCGCCCCCGGCGCGCCCGGTATGGCGAAGATCGGCTCGGTCTCGTTCATCATGTGGAGCGTGAGCCGGCTGCCGATCCCGGCCAGGTCGGCATCGAGAATGCGGTACCAGTCGAAGCTCTCCATGCAACCGACGCGGCGTCCGTCGAGACAATAGGAGCGCAGGATCGCCCACACCATGGCGACGCACTCGTCCCCCCGCATCATCAGGTAGCCGCGCTGCGCGGGATGCTCGACGTAGCGCCAGCGCAGGAACGCCTCCGTGCGCGGACGGTGGAGGACGCGCTCGCACAGGCGGGCGACGGCCGGCAGGTGGCGGGGCTCGAAGCGGACGATCGGAAGGTCCATCAGATTCTTCCTCCGCTGGCGCCGCCTCCCGGATGGGAGCCTCCCGCGCCCGCGACGTCGATGCCTCTCAGGTCCACACGGATCCCCGGTGCCGCGGTGATCGGCCGGAACGAGCCGGCCGGGCTCAGCGTGACGCCGCCGGTGCCACCGCCGTCGAGGGTCATCTCGACGGTGATCGCGGGCAGCGGCCCCTGCAGGTGCAGCGTCCGCGGACCGGCGAACAGCCCGCGGTCGAAGCGGATCACCCCGGGCGCGCGCAGGGCGTTCGCGACTTCGATGGCGCCGCGCAGCGAGCAGTCCGACCGGCCCGCGCGCGTGCAGCCCCGCAGGGTGACGTCCTCGAGGACGTCGACCGTCAGGTCGGGCACGTACTGGTGCTCGAGCGCGCCGATGTCCACGAACCCGGCCACGATGCGCGGATCCCCGTTGCCGCGCTGGTCCCAGCGCAGGGGCTCCCCGCGTTCGTCGACCGCGGAAGCGTTGTCCCCGTGATTGATCGCGGGGCTTCCCGACCGCAGCGCGAAGGTGGGCGTCGGCCCGTGATGGAGATCCGGCCCCGTGAGGAGCGGATCGGCCTCGCTGATCGGCGCGCCGCAGCCGTCGTTCGTCCGGATGATGTTGTGCGTGGTGGCGCGAAGCAGGACGCCCGCGTGGTCACAGTCCCGGCCGTCGTTGTCGGCCAGGATGGTGTTGCGCAGGAGGAGCGTGCCGCGGCTGAACAGCCCCCCGCCCCTCCGGGCGCGGTTCCCCGAGAACGTGCAGTTCGTCACGGTCGCGTCCCCGCTCCTCACCGCCAGTCCGCCGCCGGATGCGCCGGCACGGTTGTCCGCGAAGGTGCTGTTGATCAGGATCGTCGTGCCGCCGGCGTTCACGATGGCGCCCCCGGACCGGCGGGCGTGATTGCGGAGAAAGGTCGTCCCGTTCGCGATGAGCGTGCCGGCGTTCCTCACGGCGCCGCCGTCGCGGGCGGCGCCGTCCGTGATCGTCAGCGCGCGGAGGGTGACGACGGCCCCGTCCGGGATCTCGAACACGCGGTGCTCGCCGCCGCCGCTGATGGTGACGCCGACCGGACGCCACAGGCGATCCTCGATCCGCCCGTCGATGGTCAGCCCCGCCGGCAGAGGGGGAAGGGGCGACCCGAGACGAATGATCTGCGGTGTCCCGAAGGGACCGTTCGCCGCGTCGAACCGGATCGTCGCCTCCCCTTCCAGAGCGATGGCCTCGAGGATGGCCGCGCGCAGCGATCCGGGCCCGCCGTCGTCCGTCACCGTCACGAGCAGATCGTGATGAGGCGACGGCGCGGCGCCGCAGAGGGCGATGGCGCAGGCGAGGGCGCCGGCGAGCATCGATCCCGGATCCCGATGGACGCGCCGGGCGGCGGGTCCCGACCGCGACTTCATGTCTCCCGCCCGGGTCGCGCCCCGGCTCCCTCGCGACCGGCACGATGCGGCGCGTCCTCGCGGATCGACTTCAGGAAAGACAGGATCGCGATCAGGATCACGACCATCAGCGGCAGCGCCACGACGAGCGACGAGACCTTGAGCGCCTGCAGCAGGGAGGCCCCGGCGGGATCCGCCGCGCCTGCGGCCGCCCCGGGCGCTCCGCCGGCCGCGGCTGCGCCCGCGGCCGTCTCCTGGTACATGAGCGCCAGGGTCATCACGCCGAGAAACACGGCCCAGAGGATCCGGTTCCACAGGCGCGGCTCGACGTCGGCCCCCTCCTTCAGATCCCGCGACGCGACGGTCGCGATGGCGTAGGCCGAGGCGTTGACCGTCGTGGCCGAGTAGATGAAACCGACGATCACGAAGACGATCAGAATCAGCAGGGCGAGGGGCTCGAAGTCGGTCACGCGCAGGAGGGCGCCGACGATGGCCGCGTTCTCCCCCTCGCCCGCCGCGGCCGCGAGGAAATCGTAGCGCCCGGTCAGGTGCTGGTACATCGCGTTGTTCCCGAAGATGGCGAAGAACATGGCGCAGCCCAGCGTGCCGAAGGTCAGGGCCGTGACGACGACGTCGCGGAATGTCCGGCCGCGCGAAATGCGGGCCATGAAGATCCCCATGTAGGGCGCGTAGGCGATGTACCACGCCCAGTAAAAGACCGTCCAGATCTGCGGAAACATCGCCGTGGCATGCGCCCTCTCCCCAAACAGGAAGGCCCGGTAGTCCTCCGGCGTGAACTGCGGCGCCGTGTAGAAGGCCATCCCGATGAAGTTGTTGAGCATCAGGCCCAGACTGTCGGTGAGAGTGTTCAGCATGTACCAGGTCGGACCGGCGAGAAACACGACGCCGCACAGCAGGAAGATGGCATACAGATTCACGTCGGCGAGCATCTTGATGCCCTTCCTGAGCCCCAGCCCCACGGTGACGGTGAAGAGGATGGTCCAGATCGTCACCACGAGCGCATCCACGGCGAACGTGCGCGCGACGCCGAGCAGCTCGCAGACGGCTTCCGACAGCATCGGCGTGGCGGACACGAGCGACGTGCCGGTCCCTCCGACGAGGCCGAAGATGAAGAGCGTGTCGATGAGCTTGCCGATCGGCCCGTCCATCCGATCGTCGCCGAGAAGCGCGGAGCAGGAGGTGGAGAGCCTGAGCGCCGGTCGCCTCCTGTTGTAGAAGGCGTAGCCGATCGGGAAGGCGCAGACGCTGTAGAGGACCCAACCGAGCGGACCCCAGTGGAAGAGGCCGTAGGACGCGGCCCAGCGCGCGGCCTCGCGCGTCATCGGCTCGACGTCGAAGGGAGGCGAGACGTAGTGATAGGACCACTCCTTGCTCGACCACGCCAGCAGGGCCGTTCCGATCCCGGCGCAGAAGAACATGGCGATCCAGCTGAACCGGGTGAACTCGGGCCGGGCGTCCGGGCCGCCGAACCGGACGCCTCCGTACCGGCCGAAGGCGAGATAGAGCTCGACGCCCAGACAGAAGAGGGTGAACCAGATGTAAAGGGATCCCATCTGGTCCGTGCTGAAGTCGAACAGAGCCTGGATCGTCGCGGTCGCCGCGTCGCCCGCCAGGAACAGAAAGAGCACGACGCCCAGGACGACGAGGAATCCGGAGACGAAGATCGGGTAATCGATCGGCGCCGAGCGATCTTGGCCGGCCATGCGCTCTCCCCGAACCCGCCGACGCGGGTCCCGTGTGGTGGAGAGGGGATTCTACCAGCCCCGGGCACGGGGCCGGCCCATGCGGGGGCGCATCGTGTTAAAATGATGCCAACTCAGAGACGGTCAATCTTCAATCGAGGTCCTGTAGCGACCCGGAGACCGCGCCCCGGTTCGGCCCTCCCAGTTTGAATGGAGATGGCGATGCGAACTCCGCCGGCGTCCGGCCGATTCACCCTGTTTCTTGCGGCTTTCCTCTGCCTCGTGGCGGCCGGATCCCGGCCCGGGGCGCAGACCGATGAGGCGGCGAGCATCACGATCCTGGCCGCCGAGTACCGGGATCTGGACGGAGACCTGGACGGGATCCCGGACACCGGGGAGACCGGCCGCGTCCTCTTCGAGGTCCGGAACGATGGTCCGACGCTGACGAACGCCTTCTTCACGATGGCGTCGGACGACACGGACGTGGCCTGCATCATCGGGTCGTCGGTGTTCGTGAGCCTTCTGGAGCCGGGAGGGACGGTCGCGCTCGGAAGCCTCGATCCGTCGCAGCCCGGGTTCTCGTTCCGCGCCAGCGATTCGCTCGAGTCCGAGCCCGGACGCGGCCCGGCGTCGGTCACGCTCTGCCTCTCGGTCGCGGCCGACGGCGTGGCGTCGCCCGCGCCGGCCTGCATCGATCTGAGGGCGGACATCGACTTCTTCAGCGGCGAGATCCCGCCGCCCGTGCCGGGCCCGGACGGGATCTCCGGGACGGCCGACGACGGGATCGTGGACGAGGACTTCGATACCGATCGGGACGGGGACGGACGCGTGAGCCTCAGCGACCAACCGGCCGGAACCCCCGGCGCGTCGAACGACACCATCGGCGTGACGGTGAGCACCGGTCTCCCGGGGACGGGACTCCTGCAGGGAGTCGGGTGCAGCGGCTTCCACGTCCCGCCGGAGGACCCCGGCTGTATCATCGATCCGGACCACGACATGGACTGGCACGTTCACTGCCCGGCGGGCGAGTGCGACAACCTCCCGCTGCACACGACGCCGGCGGACGGAATGCTCTCGAAGAGCGGGCGCAACTCGCTGCACTGGGGAGCGCATTTCCGCCAGAACAGTTTTCTGGGGGACAGCACCCACTTCCGGCAGATCGCAGCCTTCATGACGGACCCGATCAACCTGGCGCTCGATGCCGGCGCCGATCCGCTCGAGCTCTCCTTCTTTCACATCGCCAGCATGATGGATGATCATTCGCTGCATTTGATTCGGGGCGAGGCGGTCGATTTCGGCGACGTCCAGATTCAGGTCGATCAGAATCCAGATCCGGCCGTCGACGAGTGGGGCTTCTGGGAGAAGCTCGTGCCGTTCCAGAACGGGTACGATCACGTCGCGTACGTCTGGTCGACGTTCGGAAGCGCCATCACCTACTGCCTGTTGACCCCGACGGACGCGGGCCCCGACCCGGCGGCGCGGAGCGGCTTCCGCGAGCTGCTCTGCCATCCGGCGGGCGTCTGGTCGCACTGCGGCAGTCCGTACCTTTTTTCCTTTCTATACGATTGCGCCGGACCGGCGGCGGCCGGCAGTCTGGGGAACGGTCTCTGGGTCGAGACGAAGTTCGGACTGGATACCTATGCCGGGCAGCGGATCCGCCTGCGGTGGATCGGCCAGTCCTGGGAGTTCGATTGCTGCGCCAGCTCGTACCAGGAGCTGGGCGGCTCCTGGAACGACGTCGTCGGAGACGACGGTTGGTGGATCGATGACATCACACTCACCGGCGCGGTAACGGCTCAGGCCTCGTTCGGTCCCGACACGAGCGCCCCTCTAGATACGACCTGTCCGCCCGGCACCTGCAACGATCTCGACGGGGACGGCTACGGATCGCCGGCGGATCCGCTGTGCCGCGCGGGCGATCTCCCCGATTGCGCGCCTGGCGACGTCACGATCCATCCGGGCGCCGCCGAGGTCTGCGACGGGATCGACAACAACTGCGACGGACTGGTGGACGACACCGATCCGAATCTCGGCGCGCCCTGCGGCGGCAGGGAACGGGGCGAGTGCCGCAAGGGAGTGCTCGTCTGTACGGACGGCGCCCTCGTCTGCGAGGGGAATGTCGAACCGACGCCCGAAGTGTGCGACGGACTGGACAACGATTGCGACGGCAACGTAGATAATGGGGTCCCCGGGACCGGGGCCCGGTGCGGCGTCACCGACGTGGGCGCCTGCCGGACGGGCATCGTGCTGTGCACCAACAACGAACTGGTCTGCACGGGGAGCATCGATCCGGCGCCCGAGGTGTGCGACGGCCTCGACAACGACTGCGACGGCGTGACGGACGAGCTCGTCGTCGGGCGGTCCACGAGCCTCTCCCCGAGCTCGCTCAACGTCAACTCGATGGGCAGCACTTTCAGCCTCTCCACGCGGCTGGTCAACACCTGCACCGGGCTGCCGGGGGACGACTGGCGCCTCGGGACGGTGCACATCTCCAGGGTGGGGACGCCGAGCCTGGGAACGATCGTCCTTCCCGAGCCGAGCCTCGATCCCGGCTGCGACAGCGCCACGCAGGACGGCATCTGGGAGGATCGTCCGAGCCGGAGCGTCTCCGGAAACGGCTCCATCACGTTCCGTTTCAACCAGCCGAGCGACGGCCTGTGCGAGACGGCGGACGGCAACAGGCAGGATCTGATCGCCGTACTGGCGGGCGCCGTGGACCGCGAGGTCGCGACGGTCTGCTACGCGGGATTCTACGCGGGGGACGTCCGGGTCGAGAACTGCGCCACGGTGGAGATCCGGTCCAAGGGGAACAGGTGAATCAGGGTCAGGAGGTCTTCTGCTGCTGCTGGGTGCGGCCGGGGCGGCCGCGCACGCGCTTCCGGCCTGCGGCGCGCGAGCGGGAGCGGTGGGGCCGGGGCGCGGGATCCGGGCTCGCCGCCGTCGCCAGCGACGTCTTCGCCCGGAACCTCTCGAAGCGCCAGGTCGCGGGGTCCTCGCGCGGTCCCTCCGCCGGCATCCAGTCGACCGCCTCCGACCGGAACGGGCCGAGGTAGGGTCGCGCGGCGTCCAGGATGACGTCGTGCGGCAGGTCGTCCGGGAGCCGGACGCCGGCCCGCGGGTTCGCGAGGAGCCACTCGAGCCCGGCCGCCAGCGCGGCGGCCACCTGCAGCGTGGTGGCGTTCACATCCGGGCCGATCAGTTTGCGCGACTCCTCGACCGAGAGGAGGCTGCCGATCCACCAGGCGGTCAGCGCGTGCCCCATCAGAAGGCAGCCGAGCTGGTCCCGGCCCGTGGCGAGCTCGTCGATGACGACCTGCGTGCGCTCCTGCAGATAGCGGCCGGCCTCGACGCTCTCCTGCAGGGACTCGAGGGTCGGCTGGAACGGCTGGTAGGCGAAATAGACGGTCGGCCGGTACCGGGCCCTCGCCCCGTCGAGCACGGTCAGCGACTCGCCGATCGTGTAGGTCTCGTCGTGACCGATGACCATCGCCGGGAAGGAGCCGCCCGGAGTCCACGAACGGACCCACGTCTCGACGCCCGGCCGGCCCAGCGCGATCATGTGCCGCGGTCCGGCGTCGTAGACGAGGGCCCCCGGAGGGATCCGTCCCTCGTGCGTTCCCCAGCAGACCTCCGACAGGGTCAGCGCCTCGTCGTGCATGGTGCCCGCCGACCAGGTGGACTGGAACTCCCCCTTCGGCCGGGGGGCCGCCGGCTCCTGCGTGTCGAGCTCGCTGATGTGGATCACGCGGACGGCGAGCGCCTCGGCCAGGGAGGCCCAGTCGCCCGCCTCCAGCGCCTCGCGCACGGGGATCAATCGGCCGTTCGGTCCCGCCTCCCCCTCGAGAACGGCGCCGGCGATCTCCTTCAGTCCCTGCTTCACGAAATGACTGACGAGTCCGGGATTGGCGCCGTGATCGACGACGGCGGTCGCGCCGCCGGGGCGGGCGCGCTTCAGCATCCACTCGTGGAAGCGCCACATCCGGGGATAGAGAAGGCCGTCCTGCGGGCGGTGAGCCTCTCCCTCATCCCCGTACCAGCGCTCGATGGACGAATTGAGGAACAGCACGCCGCGGGACTGGCACCAGGCGACGAGCGCCAGCGTGTCGACGTACGACGTCAGGTCGATCAGCAGGTCGCCCGCCCCGAGGCGCTCCTCCAGGACGCTTGCGTAATTGTCCTTGGTGATCGTCAGCCTCTCGAAGCGAAGACCCCGTTCGATCCCGGCTCCAAGCGCCTCGCGCCGATCCTCCCGATCCACGATCGTGATGCGATCCGGGGGAAGCGGCAGCCGCTCGAGAAGGAGGGGAAGCACCGCGGTGCCGATGGCGCCGTGGCCGAGGACGAGCGCACGTTGGGGTCTGTGAGCGGACATTGGACGACCTTCGCGTTCGAGATTCGTGTCTATTCGAGAGTAGTGTCCGCGCGGCGGCGTGTCAAGATTTTTTCAGATGGCGGACCTACCTCGCGTCGCAGGAGAAACTCAGATCGCGATCGAAAGAGCAGATCGGATCGAGCGGGTCCTCGGGCCGCTCGGTCCGCCGGCCGTCCCCGCCGTACGATCCCTCGCGCGCGATCCCGTCCGTCCCGACGACGAGGAAGAACGACCCGCTCCCCGGGTTGAAACGATCGAAAACGCCCCCGGCCCCGATGCCGCAGACCTGTCCCGAGTAGCCGTACGAACCGACCTCGTCGAGGGGTCCGTAGACGAGGTTGTGATCGGACGCGCCGCAGGCCGGCCGGTAGGAGAGGCTCAGATCGCCCGTCGCGGGATCGAAGCCGGTGACGCGCAGATCGGTCGCCTCGCCGGGCGTCGTGTCGCGGGCGACGGCCAGGTCGCGCGGCGGCAGCCCGGTGCCGACGGGGGAGGGCTCGAGGATCTCGTCGGTCGCCGTGTCGATGATGAGGATCCCCGAACCGGACGGCGCAGGATCGGGAAAGAAGAGCAGGCCCGAGGCTGCGTCGTGGGCCAGCGAGCGGACCAGGTCGAACGTCACGTGCAATTCGGTGCCGGGCGGGCCGCCGCGGGAGAACGTCAGCAGGTGCGACGACTGGACGATGTCGGTGTGGCCGAGGACGTAGCCGCGGTCGCGGGTGACCATCACGAACGCGCTCAGGTCTCCGATCGAATCCTCCTCCGCCAGGATGAAGCCGAGCGAGGTCAGACGATCGAGATCGATCTCCTCGATGCCGCCCGCCGCGTCCAGCCGCACGCCGGGGACGCTGACGAACAGGCGGCGCGCCGTCGCGTCATGGTGCATCTTGTGGCCCGGATTCGTTCCCCGGAGACGGATCCCCTGGATCCCCGGCGTGACGGGATCGACGTCGATCAATTGATCGTTCGTGACGTCGACGACAGCCAGCCAGGAGGGCGGGATCGGGTTGCCGGAGAGCAGGCGATCGACCCTCTGGATCTGGACGAAGAGCCGGTCGCGATCGAGGGACATCATCGACATCTCGGGCGTGCCGTCCGCGTCGGAGAAGAGGCCCAGATCGATCGTGCCGGTCCGCTCGCCGGTCGAGGGATCGACCTTGTACAGGAGCGTCTCGTTGTAGCGGGTGACGTAAGCGGTGGACGGATCGACCACCAGGATGTCGTGCGGCTCGGAGTCGCGGCCGACGGAGAACTGGAGGATGGTGTCGAAGGTCGCCGGATCGACGACCTGGATCCGGCCGGTCGCCGGGCTCACGACGTAGTGGCGCCCGAAGAAGTGGCGCACGGTGGCGTCCACTCCGGCCGGCTCGAGATCGACCGCGGCGGCGAACGGCGGCGTCAGGCCTAGCGCCGCGAGGTCGCCGCGGGCGGCGTCGGATACGGAGACGAGCAGGTGCGGATAGATCGCCGCCTGCGCGGCTTCGGCCGCGAGAGGAGCCGCCCCGGCCGCCAGGCACGCGGCGCCGGCCGCGAGGCTCAGGGCAGCGAAGCCCCGGGACGCGGGGCGGCGCACCCGCTCATTCATCGCGCCAGACGGGCGGGCGCTTCTCGAGGAACGCGTCGATCCCCTCGCCGGCGTCCCGCAGCAGCATGTTCTCCGTCATGACGCGGCCGGCGAGCGCGTAGGCCTTCTCCAGATCCATCGGGATCTGTCTGTAAAAGGCCTCCTTTCCGATGGCGACGACGCGGGGCGACTTGGCCAGGATCGTCCCCGTCAGGCCCTCGACCTCGGCATCCAGCCGCGCCGGCTCGACCACGCGGTTGACCAGCCCGATCCGGTGCGCCTCGGCGGCATCGATCATGTCGCCCGTGAGGAGCATCTCCATCGCCTGCTTGCGCCCGACCGCCCGGCTCAGCGCGACCATCGGGGTCGAGCAGAACAGGCCGATGTTGACCCCCGGGGTGGCGAACCGCGCCTCCGTGGAGGCGACGGCGAGATCGCAGGTCGCCACGAGCTGGCAGCCGGCCGCGGTGGCGACGCCGTGAACGCGGGCAATGACCGGCTGGGGGATGCGGGTGATCGTGATCATCAGGCGGCTGCATTGCTCGAACAGCGATTCGTAGAAGGCCCGATCGCGCCGCGAGCGCAACTCCTTCAGATCGTGCCCGGCGCAGAACGCGGGGCCGCCGGCCGCCAGGACGACGACCCGCACCGAGCGATCCGCCGCGACGCGATCGAGCGCCTCCTGCAGGGCGCCCATCAGGGCCGCCGAGAGGGCGTTGCGGGCGGACGGCCGGTTCAGGGTGAGCCGGACGATCCCGCCGCGAGTCTCGCTCAACAGGACCGGTCCGGAGTCGGCCGCGGGCGTCGCGGCTCCACGTTGTCCCTTCCGGCTGGCGCGCATCGTTGCGACTAGGATCGCACAGATCCGCCGGCCGAATGCGCCCCGGCCCGATCTTTCGGGGCGCCAGCGGGCGACCGTCCGCCGGACGGCTCAGTCGTTCCAGATCCGCTTCCACCAGGGATCGTCGTCGCGGGTCCCGGAGACCCGCTCGCCGATCCCCATCCGGCGGCGGATTTCATTGATGTCCCAGCCGGTGAGCGATGCCAGGGTCTTCGCCTCCTGCTCGCGGCGGTGCCGCAGCTCGTCGAGGTAGCGCCGGGCTTCGGGGCAGCGGTCCTCCCCCTTCCAGGGGTGGCGCAGGACATAGCGCCCCTGGAAGTTGCTGCGGTCGGCGGTCTGCTGGAAGACGAGATCCTCGGGGAACCGGTCCTCGTCGTAGCGCACGTGCAGGCGCGTCACGAAGACGTCGCGCGCGCCGCCCCGATCGGCCGGCGCGTCCTTCTGCCAGAACACGCCCAGCTCGCGCAGCTCCTCGGGCGACAGCGGGTCGGCGGCGCAGGGATCGCACCACGCCATGTCCCAGGCGTACTCGAGGAAGACGGCCCGCATGTTCTCGCGGCGCACCGCCTCGGAGAACAGGGCGCGGTAGAAGTCGCCGAACTCCTCCTTGATGTAGACCGGCAGGTCCATGCCGGTGGGGAGCCGGACGGTACGGTAATTGGTCGTCTCGACGCGGCCCTTCCGCGTCAGCGCGAAGACGACGAGATCCTGCGGTCCGTCCGCGTTGATCATGCCGAGGCGGATGGGGAGCATGAACTTCGGCGTCTCGTAGGCCACCTGGATCGGGCGCAGGTAGGTGTATCCGAGCTTCGCCTGCTCCTCCAGGTTCACCCGGGCGACGAAGAAGCGCATCCCCTGCTTCAGGTAACTGCCGAGGATGCGCGCGGCTCCCTCGGGGATGCGGTAGCCGTTGCGGCGCAGCCAGGTCTCGAGCCCCTGGCTCTCCTTCGCGGAGAGGATCAGGATGTCGTACTCGCCGACCGTGTACTGCGCCTCCACCGTCACGCCGAGGCTCTTCGCCTCCCGGCCGGCCGCGCGCGGGGCCGCATCTTCGGCGACGCTCATCCGCTCGAGCCTCTTCCGGATCTCGCAGGGGTTCTCGTCGAAGTACTCCACGAGCCGCGGTGCCGAGTAGGCGTCCAGGTGGTCCAGGATGGCGTGGTCGGTGACGTGGATCTGCTCCTTTTCGATGAAGGTGGGGACCGGGACGACGAGGGCGAACTCCGTCGGATCGCCCCGGTAGTCGTTGGCCATCGTGATGACGGTGCGGTCGCCGTCCCTCACCAGGACGACCCGGGACGCCTT
>JBFGDZ010000108.1:0-12392 GCA_041580375.1 Candidatus Polarisedimenticolia bacterium | reverse complement strand
GCCGTCCTTCTGGTGGCGGCGCAGATCGTGCTCGGCGGGATCACCGTCGTGACCCGGCTGGCCGTGTGGCCCGCGACGGCACACCTCGTCGTCGGCGCGCTTCTGATGGCGGCCTGCCTCACCTTCACGCTGCGCGCCTTCAGGGGCGCCGGCATCCGTCGCCCGGCCGGCGCCCGGGCCGGAACGGCGCGGGCGGTGGGCCCGGTCGAAGGCGGGGCCGCGGTCGGAGCAGCGCGCAACGCACCGGCCCTGCGGGCCCGCTGCGCCGACTACCTGGCGCTCACGAAGCCCCGGGTCACATCGCTCGTGCTGGCCACGACGGCGGCCGGCTTCTATCTCGGATCCCCCGGACGGATCGACATCGGGCTCCTGCTCGTCACCCTCCTGGGCGTGGGGCTGGCGGCGGCCGGAACGAGCGCGCTCAACCAGGTCGTCGAGCGGGAGGCGGACGCCCGCATGCGGCGGACGCGCGAGCGGCCGCTGCCCGCCGGGAGGCTGGTCCCGCGAGCGGCCCTTCTCTTCGCCATCGCCATCTCGGCGCTCGGGATCGCCGCTCTGTACCTCCGGGTCAACGCGCTGACCGCCGGGCTCGTGGCCGCCACGCTCGCCTCCTACATCTTCATCTACACGCCTCTGAAACGGCGCACCTCGCTGTCGACCCTGATCGGCGCCGTCCCGGGCGCGCTCCCTCCGCTGGCCGGTTGGACCGCCGCGGCCGGCACGATCGGCGCCGGCGGGCTGGCCGTCTTCGCCATCCTCTTCATGTGGCAGCTGCCGCACTCGCTCGCCATCGCCTCGATGTACCGCGAGGACTACGCGCGCGGCGGGTTCCGGCTGCTCCCGGTCATCGACCCGGAGGGGATGAGCACCGAGCGCCAGATCATCGTGCAGTCGCTCGCCCTGCTGCCGATGAGCCTGTCGCCCGCCGTGCTGGGCCTGGCGGGGCAGGCCTATTTCTACGGCGCCCTGCTCCTGGGCCTGGGGCTCGTGGCGGTCGCGGCCATGGTGCCACTGAGACGGACGACGCGCAGCGCGCGCCGCATGGTCCTGGCGACGGTCGTTTACCTGCCGCTCCTGCTCGGGTTGCTGGTGCTCGATCGGACGGCGCCCTGAGGAGGGACGACGGCGCGGAGGCGCCGGCCGCGCGCAGGCGATGACCCGAACCCGCAACCCCGTCCCGCAGACGCCCTCGCCTCCGGTGCCGAACTACACCATCGCGACGCTCATCTTCCTCGTGGCCGGCGCGATGTTCTTCGCGGGGCTGATCGGGGCGTATCTCGTCCTGCGATACGGATCCGGGACCTGGCCCGCACCCGGCATGCCGCCGCTGCCCGTCGGGCTGGCGTCCGCGAGCACGGTCCTCATCGCGCTCTCGAGCGTCGCGCTCCTCCGCGCCGTGCGGGCGATGCGGACTCTCGACGCCGTGACCCTGCGGCGCGGCCTGTTCGCGTCGGCCGCGCTCGGGACGGCGTTCCTTGCCGTTCAGGCGGCGCAATGGTCGCGCCTCCTCGACCTCGGCCTGGGCTTCCGGGCCACGACGTACGGGACCACCTTTTACGTGCTGACGGGAGCGCACGCCGCGCACGCCATCAGCGGGGTCGTCTGGCTCGTGCTCATCGCCGCGCGTCAGCGGGAGCTCTGGGTGCCGGATCGGCGGAGCCGGGCGATCGAGGTGTGCGCCCTCTACTGGCACTTCGTCGGACTGGTCTGGATCGGAATGTTCGTGGTGCTGTATCTTCTCTGAGGAATGATGACGAGGATCGGCGGGCCCGGACGGATCCGGCGCGCCCTCGGGGTTCACCTGGCGGCGTGGGGGGTGCTTCTCTGGCCGGCGCCGGACTCCCTTCTGGCCCAGTGCGCCATGTGCGGTGCCGCGGCCGAAGCGGGCGACGTGGGCCGGGGTCTGGCCATCAGCATCCTCTTCATGCTCGGCACCCTCTTCTCGCTGGCGGGCGGGGTCGTCCTGCTCGTGATGCGCGCCGGACGCCGGGATACGGGCGGCCGCGGTCCCGTCCGGAGCCCGGAGCGTCCCGCCGCCGGGCGTTGACCGCTGCGAGCCGGATCCTCGCGGGAACCTTTGTTCTCGCCGTCGTAGCCATCGCGGCCGGGTGCTCCGGAGCCGGCGGACGGGCCGATCCGCCGGATCCCCGGTCGGGGACCGAATCCGATCCCTCCATACGGTTCGAGACTCAAAGCGAGCGCTATGGTCTCGCCGTGTTCCGCCGGGAGCGGTGCGATCGCTGCCATACCCTGTTCGATGCGCCCACCGCCTCGGGGCGGGCCTCGTACCCGGGCCGTTTCGACCCCGGATCACGCCTCGGGCCGGATCTCGCCGTCGAGGGCCACCGCCGCAGCGACGACTGGCACCTGGCGCATCTCTACGCGCCCGCCGCCGTCGTGCGCGGCTCGTCGATGCCGGCCTCGCGGCACCTGTTCACGAGCGAAGGCGGAGGTCCGCCGGCGCCGTCGCGGGATGCGCGCGATCTGGTCGCGTTCCTGCAGGCTCTTGGACGGGGCCGGCGGGACATCTGGGCCGAGCACAGGCTCGAGGAGACCCCGGCGCCCGATCCGCCAACGGCGGACGAAGCGCTCCGCCGGCGAGGCCGGGCCCTGTACCGGCGTCACTGCGCCGGCTGCCACGGAGAGGAGGGGAACGGCGCCGGGGATGCGGCCGCTCTCCTCGGGACGCCGCCGCGCGATCTCACCACCGGCCGGTATCATTACAAATCGACCGCCTTCGCGGCCCCCCCGCGGGACGACGACATCTTTCGCATCATCACGCTCGGCGGCGGCATCGGCTCGGCCATGCCGTCGTTCGCCGAGCTGGGGGCCGACGATCGCTGGGCGCTCGTTCTGCGCGTCAAGGATTTCGCCCCCTCTCTGCGCGGGACCGGTCTGCGTGCCGACGCGGGAGGAGACGCGGGCCGGGGGGCAGCGGCGGAGAGGGATGGATCGGAGGATGCCCTGATCGCGCGCGGACGGGCTCTCTGGATCGATCTCGGCTGCCTCTCCTGCCACGGCCCGCCGGCGATGGGGGAGGAGAGTGGCGATCCCCGGGCGGCGGACGCGCCGCGCGGGACGGCGCGGCGCAGGCCGGGCCTCCTGCGGCACGCCTGCGAGCTTCGCGGCGGCGCTTCGCGTCTCGCCCTCGAGAGGGCGTTCGTCCTGGGCGTCGGCCTCGAGATGCCGTCCTACGGCGCGGCCCTGCCGGACCCGGAGGACCGCGGGGCGCTTACTCGCTATCTGAGATCGCGCGTCCTGAGAGGCGGGGATCCGGATCGGGAGGCGGAGCTCGCGACCGGGCGCTGAACGGGATCCGGCGCGCTTCCCGGACGGGATTCTAGGGGCGTGCGCCCGAGGCGGCGCGCCCGTCCCGCGCCCCCAGATGGAACACGTAGTCGGCCAGGACGCGGATCTGCCGGTGCGGATCGCCGCCCAGGATGTCCGGCGGCGCCGATCCCTCCAGATCGCCGGGCATGTAGTACGTGGGCATCTTGGTCCCCGGCATCAGTTTCTGCGGGTCGGTGATCCACCTCTCGATCCAGTCCGGATTGAGCCGCTCGTGCGCCAACGTCAGGTCGGGCGCCCAGCCCTCGGGCGGGCCCTGCGGCTTGCGCTCGCCCTGCTGGTGGCAGTTCCAGCAGCTGAAGTACTCGGGAGAGAACATCGTCAGGGCCGCCTGGAGCTCGCGCCCCCGCGGCGGCCGCCGATCGGCGAAGGTCTGGAACGGGAACGTGCGCCCGTCCTTCGCCGCGAAGTGGTGGACCAGCGCGCCGGCGTGATCGTCGTCGAACCCGAACGTCGGCATGCGCACCCCGAGCCAGGGCCGGATCGGCTCGGGCCCCTTGAGGAAGGCGAACAGCCACTCGGGCTGCACCTTGTCCCCCTCGCCGTCCAGGATGGGTGGCGCGAAGCTGTTCGCCAGCGACTGGGCTTCCGGCTCGCTCCTCCCCTCGGCGATGAAGTGCCGGCTCAGACTCGCCCGGATCGCCCCGCCGGATCCCTCGTAGACGTGGCAGCCCTTGCAGTTGTAGTCGAAGATGATGCGGCGGCCCGCTTCGACGGCCTGGTCGCGCGCCGAGAGGCGGCGGACGCTCTCCAGGGGGACCTTCTCCTTGGTCAGGCCCTGCAGGACGAGCGTGATCGCCTCGGCCTCGTCGTCGGTGAAGCCGAAGTCCGGCATGCGCAGCCGGTCGTAGAACTCCGCCACCTTGCCCTCGTCGAACGAGCGCGGTGCCCTGAGCTTCTGATAGAACCAGGCGGGCGCGGTGTGCTCGATGTCGATGTAGCCGAAGTAGAGGAGGTCCGGATGCTTGCTCCCCTCCTCGGAGAGATCGACGCCGATCGGGGGCGTCGTCTCGAACCCGGGGATCAGGTGGCATCCGAAGCAGCCGTAGCGCGCGATCGACCGTTCCCCCAGGAGGATGTCGCGCTCCCGATCCGACATGGAGGCGAGGCGCGCCTCGGCATCGGCGGGCGGCATCCTCTGCACCAGGTAGGACATCAGGGTCCGGTCGCGCGCCTCCGGCTGCGGCCGGAGAAGGGGGACCCTTCCGGAATCGGGCGTCTCGTCCCTGAGCGATGACAGGTAGGCCGTGATGTCCAGCGCCTCCTGCGTCGTGAGCCGCAGGCTCGGCATGCGCGTGTCCGGGTTGTAGGCGTGCGGATCGCGCACCCACTGGTAGATCCACTCGGGTCGCGCCTTGCTCCCGATGCGCGACAGGTCCGGCCCGAAGCGACGCTCGAAGGCGATCGGATCCGCCGCCTCGCCACGGTTTCGGGCCAGCAGGACGTCCTGCTCGATCTCGTCGCGCTCGACCGCGTGGCAGCCCATGCAGCCCACGCTCATGACGAGAGTCTTCCCGCGATCCCGGCTGCCGCGACCGGGCAGGGGGGGCGTGGGGAAGGGCTCCGCCTTCGCTTCCAGATACGCGACGATCCCGAGGATCTCGGCGTCCTCCCGTTCGGCATCGCCGGGACCCCGGTTGTTGGAGAGGCCATAGAAGTGCGGCATGCGCGTGCTCGGCCGGAATGCCCTGGGACTCTTGATCCACCGCGCCAGCCACTGCACGTCCGTTTTGGAGGTGATCCGGGTCAGGGGAGGGCCGACCTTCGGCCGATCGTTGAAGCCGCGCATCTTGTGGCAGCCGTAGCAGCCGTGGCGCTCGATCAGCGCCAGCCCCCGGTTGAGGCGCGGCGCCTCCGGGACCTCGACGACGCCCTGGTGACACTTGAGACAGCCTGCCTCGGCGCGCCGCAGCGCGAGCATCGGATGCTCCCAGTAATGGTCGCGCTCCCAGCCGTAGGCCTCCTCCCACGACTCGCGCTGCTCCGCCGTGCCCGGCGTGTGTGTGGCGTAGACGAACTCGACGGCCCGATCCCGTCCCGCATGGCACGGCGTGCAACCGAAGCGGTCGGCCGGATGGGGGGAGGCGCCCCCGACGAACAGATCGAGTCGCGGGTGCGTCCTGAACGGATTCTCCGCATCCTCGAAACCCGCGCGGTCGATGCCCAGGTGGCACGTCTGGCAGCGATCCGCCCGCGGGATCCGCGTGAAGTTGATGTCGATGGGGATGTTCTCCAGGACCACCTGGTTGATCTTCAGGGTCGGCGCGATGAAGTCCATGAGCGGGGCGTTCAGCGCGTCGATCGCGACCCGCATGAGGCCGCGAGGCGCCACCGTGTCCAGCCGCTTCGTCAGGCGATCCCGGTCGGCCGTCATCTCCTCGATCGTCTTGCTCACGGCGTCCGACTGGCCGGTGATCGCCCGGATCGACTCCTCCGTCGCGGCGCGCTCCTTCTCGTGCTCCTGCAGCCGGACGCGCAGCTCCTCCAGACGGACCTCCAGGGTTTTCATCCTCTTCTCGAGGCGGGCCGTGGCGCCGTGGCCGTGCTGGCGGGCCTCCTCGTAGTCGAATTTCCGGGCGTCGTAGGTCGACTTGATCGTGCGGAAGTCCAGATCATCCTTGTAGCGCCGCGCTTCGATCTCGCTCAGCCGCTCCTGCGCCGCCTCGAGATCACGGGCATGCTGCGACACGGTCGCGCGCGCCTCAGCCAGTCGGGCCTCGAGGCTCTCGAGGGTCTCGCGATCCAGCCCCGCGGACGCCTCCTCGATCGCGGCGCGGGTCTTCTCCGCTTCCAGCCGGTTGAAGGCCTTCTGGTACCTCTTCCATCCGCGGGCGTGGTCGTCGTAGACCATCCACCCCATGATCAGGAGGAGTCCGATGCTGCTCGCCGCGAACAGGGCGTTCATCGGATCCATCCGCCTCAGGTATTCATCGACCTTCTTCGGCACGCTCGTCCCCGGACGGCGGGGAGGTCTTCTCCGCCGTCAGATGTTGAAGAAGTACTCCGGCATCGCCACCAGATAGTGCATGTTCATGGTCCAGCGCAGCATCATCTTGATCGGCAGGCTGAGCATGGTCAGCAGCAGGAAGACCATGACGTGGAAGCGGACCGGTCCCATCTTCTCGTAGAAGCCCTTCATCCAGCGCTTCGCGAGGAGCGGCGGCAGGGCAACGAAGTACGCCGCCACGAGGATCAGCCCGAAGAACTCCCGGATGAGCGGGTTCGACGGCGGCGTGACCCCGAACAGCCTGACCCAGATGATCTGTGAGAGATCGACGTTGATCAGAGGCACGAGCTTGTGGGCGTCCCAGTATTCGAACGGCCCGAAGAAGTTCTGGTTGGGGCCGCGCAAAAACGTGCCGATGACGATGAGCCAGACCCAGAGCACCACGAAACCGAACAGGAAGAGGACGATCTCCCACTTCCGCTCCTTCAGCGTGTAGTAGCCGTTCCCCTTGGGGTTCGTGTCGAAATACGGGATCGCGCACAGCCCCAGGATGATGAGGCCCGGCAGGAGGACCCCGGCGATCCAGGGGTCGTAGTACACGAGCATCTCCTGCAGCCCGAGGAAGTACCAGGGCGCCTTGCTCGGGTTGGGCGTCTTCGCCGGATTGGCGGGCTCCTCGATCGGCGCCTTCAGCAGGATCGACCAGACGATGAGGAACACCGACCAGAGGATCATGCAGATGAACTCCGTGTACACGAGGTCCGGCCAGACGAGGACCTTGGCGTCCCCGCCCTCCTGCTTCTCGATGATCGGCTGGCCCGACTCCTTCAGGCGATCGTTCTCCCGGCCCTGCCAGAGCGCGTACCAGACGAAGAACCCGACGAGGAAGATCATCCCGGCGATCGGGACGTTGTCGGGCTTGCCGACGATCTTCAGGAAATTCGGGTCGAAGCACGACAGGATGAACAGGACGCCGAGGACGCCGAAGACGAGGGCGCCCACCTTCGGCCGGTAGATGACCGCGAGCGGCCGCGTCAGGCGCCTCAGCCACGCGGGCCCGATGTCGCCCGGGAAGAGGACGACGAAGAACAGGACGACGGTGATGAGGAAGAAGCGCGAGGGCTCGGAGAGCCAGTTGACGAGGTGCTTGAGACCTTCGATCAGGGCCATCGCGGCGTTACACCGGCCCCGAGATGCCGCCGTCCTTGCGGACGCGCCAGAAGTGCACGGCCATGAGGATGATCGCCACCACGGGGATGCCGACGCAGTGGAGCACGTAGAAGCGGAGAAGCGCCCCGGCCCCGACGAAACGCCCCGCCAGCAGCGCGAACCGCGCATCGTTGCCGGCGTGGACGAGCGCGATGTCTCCCAGCTTGAGCAGGCTGGCCCCGGGCCCCTCATGTCCCAGGAACGGCGTCGCGCGCGCCATGTTCGATCCGACGGTGACCGCCCACATGGCCAGCTGATCCCACGGCAGCAGGTAGCCGGTGAAGGAGAGGAGGAGCGTGAGCACGAGAAGCATGACCCCGACGTTCCAGTTGAACTCGCGCGGCGGCTTGTACGAGCCGGTCATGAAGACCCGCAGCATGTGCAGCCAGACCGTGATCACCATGGCGTGCGCGCCCCAGCGATGCAGCTCGCGCATGACGCCCAGCGGGACCTGCTCCCGCAGATCGACGATGTCGACGTAGGCGTACTCCACGGTGGGGTGGTAGTAGAACATCAGCAGCAGGCCCGTGGCCACCTCCACGAGGAAGAGGAAGAAGGTGATGCCACCCATGCACCAGGTGAAGCGCAGCCGGATGCCGCTCTTGCGCACTTTGACGGGATGAAGATGCAGGAACACGTTGGTCAGAACCGCGAGCCCCCGATTGCGCGGCGTCGTCATCGGGCCGTGCCGGAAGATCGAGTTCCAGATCTGCGTGCTCCGCGTGTAATCCCAGAGCTTCTTCAGCATCTCCACCTCACGCCGCCAGGAAGGACTCCGGGCTGCTCCATTCGCCCTTCTCGTAGGCGAACGCCTTGGTCTTGTCGATCAGGATCTGCCCGTCGTCGGCCAGAACGATGCGGTAACGCTCGAGAGGACGGGGCGCCGGCCCCTCGTAGTTGATTCCCGTGCGGTAGAAGCCGCTCCCGTGGCAGGGGCACTTGAACTTGTTCTCCGCCTCCAGCCAGTTGGGCGTGCATCCGAGATGCGTGCAGACGGCCTTGATGGCGTAGATCGACACGTCGTCACGGACGACGAACACGCCGTAGCTCTCCTTGAACCGGTTGTCCACGGTCCCCCTGATGAACTCGGAGGGGATCCCGGCCTTGAACGTCTGGGGCGGCTCGAACAGCACGTTGGGGAACATGAAGCGCCCCGTCGCGACCGCCCCCGCGGCGCAGGCGGCGGCGAACGTCGTCCAGGCGATGCCGAGCGTGGAGAGGAATCCGCGCCGGCTCATCTCGCCGGTTCCCTTCGGCGCGGCGGCCTTCGGTGCCGGAGGAGCGGGAGCCGGTCCGGAAACTTTCGGCGCCGGCGGAGTCGCGGCCGAGGGCGGCTGGGCCGGCTGCTTGTCGTCGGTCATCTGGCGGTCCGCTTCGTGAAAAAAATCACAACCAGCGTCGGGAACGCATGGGAATCCCGGACCATCGAGCGATCGAGATTGGGAGTTCCCCTCGAAGACGGCCGCCTATATTCCCCGAATCGCGATGGGCTGTCAATAGTGCCGCCGCCCGTTTCGGTCGCCGGATCGCCCGGCGCGCGGCGGCGGAGCGCCCGCCCGAGCATGGCTCGAGGCCGGGGATCAGCGCGACGGAGCGTCCAGGGAGGACAGGCTCTCGAGAGCCGCCTGTCGGACGCGCAGGCTGGGATCGGACCGGCCGAGGGACCGGATCGTCTCGAGCGGGGCGCCCTCACGCAGGAGCGTCAGCCCGTGCACGGCATTGATCATCGCCTGCTCCTTCTGGATCTCCGTCATGCCCCGCCGCTCGCCCGACTCGTCGGAGCGCGTGACTCCGTCCAGGTAGGCCCGATCCAGCATGCGGCTGAGCAGGGGGAGGCCGGCCGCGTCGCCCCGGCGGGCGAGGGAGAGCGCGGCATTCCAGGCGACGTCGACGACCGGATCGTTCAGAGCGAGCCGCAGCGCGGCGAGCGCCGCATCGTCGTCCACGGCGCCGAGGGCGTGCGCCGTGACCTTGCGCAGATCGGCATCGGGGCTCGAGAGGAGCCGGACGAGAGCCGGGACGGCGCGGGGGTCGCCGATCGCGCCCAGCGCCTCCGCCGCGTACAGCCTCGTGAGCGCATCGTCGTCCTCGAGCGCGCCGATCAGCGCGCCGACCGTCGCCGGATCGCGCATCTGCCTCATGGTGAGGGCGAGATAGCGCCTGAGCCGCGGATCCCGATCGCCCGATCGTTCGAACAGGGCGACGAGCCTGGGGACGAACTGTGGATCGCGCCGCGCCGCGTCCTCCCGCTCGATCATGCGGGAGAGTTCGAACGCGGTCTGCCATGCCGATCCGGGTCGCAGGCTGATCTCGGACAGGTAGTCCGATGACGTCTTCGCCTCGTCGGCGATCACGCCGAACAGGACGTAGACGACGAGGCTGAGGGTCAGGAGGCCTCCCGCGAACAGGAGCAGAGGCGAGCGTCGCCGCGACGGCTCGATCGGGCGGCTGGGGACCCGGGCGGGCTCATGCACGGCGAGATCCGGATCATAGCGGACGCCCTCGGGAACGTCCGGATCCGCCCGCAGATCGTCGCCGGAAGGAGGATCCTGCCCCATGCGGGCCATTATACGAGGTAGCGGAGGAGAAGAGTCGCGAGCCCGAGGAACGAAAGAAACCCGAAGCAATCGGTGAAGGTCGTCACCACCACGCCCGAGCCGAGCGCGGGATCGAGCCGCAGCCGCTTGAGGACGAGAGGGATCGCGGCTCCGGTCAGGCCCGCGATGACGAGATTGAAGATCATGGCCAGGCCGATGACCAGCCCGAGCGCCGGGATCCCCTTCCACAGGACCGCGACCAGCGCCATGACGGCTCCCGTGGCGACCCCGATCGATGCGCCGACGAGGATCTCGCGCAGGATGGTCGACCAGGCGGTCTTGAAGTCGGCCTCCCCGAGGGCGATCCCGCGTATGACGACCGTGAGCGTCTGCGTCGCCGCGTTGCCGCCCATGCCGGCGACGATCGGCAGGAAGACCGCGAGCGCGACGACCTGCTGGATGGAGCCCTCGAAGAGCCAGACGACCCACGAGGCCAGAATCGACGTCGCCAGATTGGCCAGCATCCAGGGCAGACGCCGGCGCACCGAGGAGAACGGAGGGCTGCCCACCCGGTCCTCGGTGTTGAGGCCGGCCATGCGGTACATCTCGCGCGTCGTCTCGTCGGTCATGGCGTCGATGGCGTCGTCCACGGTGATGATCCCGATGAGCGTGTTGGCGGCGTCCACGACGGGAAGCGCCAGCAGGTTGTAACGCGCGATCATCTCGGAGGCGGACGAGCGGGGCTCGTCGGCGCGCACGCGGATGACCTTGGGGTTCATGATCGCGCCCAGCGTCACGTCGGCCCGGGCGAGGACCAGCTGGCGCAACGAGACGACTCCCTCGAGCCGCCCCTGGCCGTCGATGACGTAGAGATAGAACACCATCTCGGCCTGCGGCTCGCCGCGGATCCGGGCGATCGCGTCGCCGACGCTGACCGATCCCTGCAGCGCGACGAAACGCGTCGTCATCAGCCCCCCGGCCGTGTCGCGGCCGTAGGTCATCAGCCGATCCAGGTTGGCCGCGATCTTCTCGTCGAGAAGCCTGAGCACGCCGTCGGCCCGCTCCTCGGGCAGCAGCCCCAGAAGATCGGCCGCCTCGTCCGGTTCCTGGCGCTTCACCAGGGACGCCACGCGCTCGTCGCTGACCTGCTGGAGGATCTCCTTCGTCATGTCGGGTCGCAGCTCCGCCAGGATGGAGCCGGCGCGCGAATGCCCGATCAGGACGTCGAGGAATTCCTGGCGCTCGATCGGAGGCAGGCTCTGCAGAACACGGACCGCGTCGGCGGGATAGAGCCGGTCGAGCAGGCGTGCGACCTCATCGCGCGCGCCGACGCGAACGAAACGGCGAATGACGCGCATGTACGAGGGACTGGGGGCCGGCGGCGTGTGCTGAATCTGCGGACTCATCGGCGCGCTCCACCGCGGGGGGCGCGTGCCGGCGTCCCCGCGCGGATTGTGGCGTGCATTCTAATGGATGGCGGCGCGATCGCGTCGTGGTATCCTGCGCCGGAACCGGGGGAGGACGATGGCGAGCAGGAGCACGCCACGAAGCGGGCGCACGAAGGCGCTGACGCATCTGGATCGGCGCGGGCGGGCGCGCATGGTCGACGTGAGCCGCAAACCGCTCACGGAGCGCGCCGCGGCGGCGAAGGGCCTCATCACCATGGGGGCCGATGCCTACGAAGCGGTGCGCCGTGGAACCCTCGTCAAGGGCGACGCGGCGGCCCTCGCGCGGATCGCGGGGATCGCGGCGGCCAAGCGGACCGCGGACCTGATTCCGCTCTGCCACTCGATCCCCCTCGATCACGTGGGCGTCGAGATCCGGTTCGACGACGCGGCGCGATCGATCGAGGTGGAGGCGACGGCACGCACGCGCTGGAGCACCGGTGTCGAGATGGAGGCGATGGTCGCCGTGGCCGCGTCGCTGCTGACCTTCTACGACATGGGGAAGGGGATCGATCGGGGCATGACGCTCGGCCCCATTTGTCTCGTGAGCAAGAGCGGCGGACGGAGCGGGACCTACGTCAGGAAAGCGGGGCGCGCTCCAGTCAGGCGTCGGGGACGCCGACCTTGATCACGATCCACTGCCCGGGATCGAGATAACGCCCGGCCACCTCGCGCACCTTCGCCGGTGGGACGGGCTCGATCTGCAGATCGTCCCGGAACTTCAGTCCATCCAGGCCCGTCACTTCGCGAAAGCCGATGTGGCTGGCCAGCGACAGAATGCCCTGCAGCGAGGCCGTCTCGCGACCGGACTGCACCCTCGCGAAATCGGCCAGGTCCGTCCGACCCAGGGGCTCGAGCGCGAGGCGCCGCATCAGGCGCTGCACGTCGAAGACCGCCTCGTCGCGG
>JBFGDZ010000107.1:0-12480 GCA_041580375.1 Candidatus Polarisedimenticolia bacterium | reverse complement strand
TCCTCCTGCCTCGCGACCTCGGCGTCGAGCGCGGCCGCCACCTCCGGATCGATCTCCCTCACCGCTTCCAGCACATCATCCTCCTCTCATCGGCGGCCGCCCCGCCGGATCCGGCCGGTCCGGGACGGCCCGGCACTCCCGCCCCACCCGAACTCTCCCGCGTTCCGGGAGAGCTCCGTGACGGAGCGGGATGGGCCATGCACTCCGGATCGCCTTCGCGGGGGTGGGAAAGTTGGATCCGGCGCCGTCGCGGCGCCCGCCGGTGCCGCCATGATAGGACACACGCCCGGGAGCGATCAAACCGCCCTCCGAAGGAGGCGCCGCGCATCCGGCCCCGCGAAGCCGGCATGCTATCATGCGCCGCACGAGCCATGACGCCATCGCCGCATGACCCGGCTTCGGGTGCGCACGGGCAGCTTCATTATGTCGAACGGGGGCGCCGCGACGGTCCCATCCTCCTGTTCCTGCACGGGATCACCGGATCGCGCAGGTACTGGGACCGGAAGGTGCGCGGCCTGGGTCGCGATCATCGTCTGCTGCTCCCCGACCTGCCGGGATTCGGTCTGTCGCCGAAGCCGCACATCGAGTATTCGATGGAGTTCTTCCGCGACGCCGTGCGTCGCTTCCTCGAGCGGCGCCGGGCCGCCGACCGCCCGCTCACGATCGTGGCGCATTCCCTGGGAAGCCTGATCGCGCTCGAGTATGCCGCCCTCTACGGCGGGCACGTGGAGCGCATGATCCTGCTGAGCCTTCCCCGTTTCTCCAATCCGGCCACCGCGCACGAGATCTTCTGGCGGGGCTCCCCTCATTACCGGCGCCTCCTGAACCAGCACTCGCTCGCCGAGACGCTGGCTCAGATGAAGCGGAGCGGGCTCGAGCTGACGCTGCGATACATGTTCCGGTTCCCCTGGTCGGTCCTGATCGACAGCCACAAGTTCTCGTTCAAATCACTCACGTCGACGCTCGAACATTGCCTGCTCGGGTACCGCGTCGATCGCATCCTCCCCTCCGTCCCGCCCCTTCCCACGTTGCTGATCCACGGCGAGCAGGACTCGGTGGCGCCCCTGGCCAACGTCCGCCCCCTCCCCGGCATCTATCCCCACATGCGCCTCGAGACGATCCGGGGCACCGGTCACCACCTCTTCCTGACCCACACGCGGCAGTGTCTCGATCTGATCCGATCGTTCCTGCCCCGGACGGGTCCCGATCCGGCCCCGATCGGCCCGGGCGTGGGAGTCGAGAGAACCTGACGATCGGACCTCCGTCGAGCAGGCTACCGTGTAATCCCATATAAATGCATTATTCTAAATAGCTTAATTAATCATGCAAATACTTGACAATCAAACACTCAATATTTATAATATCCTTCGTATTAACCTTGAATCCAAATTAGGGGAGGCACTGCACCGGTGAACCTGGAGAAACTGACGGTCAAATCACAGGAGGCCCTGCAGGCCGCCCACTCATCGGCCGTCGAGCGGGGCCATCCCGAGATCGCACCCGAGCATCTGCTCGACGCCCTGCTCGGCCAGGAAGGCGGGATCGTCCCCATCCTCCTGCAGCGCATCGGCGTCGACGTGCCGGCCCTGCGCCGCAAGGTCAGCGGGATTCTCGAATCGAAGCCGCGCGTCGAGGGAGGCTCCCCGCCCCACATCGGCGAGCCCCTGCGCCGCCTGCTCGAGGCGGCTGAACGGCGCGCCGACTCGTTCCGCGATGATTTCGTCTCGACCGAGCACCTCCTGCTGGCGATGCTCGAGGGTGGCGGTCCGGCCGCCGATCTGCTCCGGCGCTCGGGCGCCGACGCGGGGCGGATCATGGAATCATTGAAATCGGTCCGCGGCGCGCAGCGCGTCACGTCCCAGAACCCGGAGGAATCGTTCCAGGCGCTGGAGAAGTACGCCCGCAACCTGACCGATCTGGCCCGTCGCGGCAAGCTCGATCCGGTGATCGGCAGGGACGAGGAGATCCGGCGGGTGGTGCAGGTCCTGTCGCGGCGCACCAAGAACAACCCCGTCCTCATCGGAGAGCCCGGCGTCGGGAAGACGGCGATCGTGGAGGGGCTCGCCCGCCGCATCGTCGACGGTGACATTCCGGAGAGCCTCAAGAGCAAGGAGATCGTCGCCCTCGACCTGGGCGCGCTGGTGGCCGGGGCGAAATACCGCGGGGAGTTCGAGGACCGCCTCAAGGCGCTCCTGCGGGAGATCGAGCGGGGCGAGGGACGTTACGTGCTCTTCATCGACGAGATGCACACGCTGGTCGGCGCCGGCGCCGCCGAGGGTGCCGTGGACGCCGCCAACATGCTCAAACCGGCCCTGGCGCGCGGCGATCTGCGCTGCGTCGGCGCCACGACCCTGACCGAATACCGCAAGCACATCGAGAAGGACGCCGCACTGGAGCGTCGCTTCCAGCCGGTCCAGGTCGGCGAGCCGGGCGTCGAGGACACCGTCGCCATCCTGCGCGGATTGAAGGAGCGCTACGAGGTGCACCATGGCGTCCGCATCAAGGACGCCGCCCTGATCGCGGCCGCGACGCTGTCGCATCGCTACATCAGCGACCGGTTCCTCCCCGACAAGGCGATCGATCTGATCGACGAGGCGGCCTCCCGGCTGCGCATCGAGATCGACTCCATGCCGCGCGACATCGACGCTCTGCAGCGCCGTTCGACCCAGCTGGCGATCGAGGAGAAGGCGCTCGAGAAGGAACCGGACGCCACGAGCAAGACGCGCCTGAAGGAGATCCGCAAGGAGCTGGGCCGCCTGCGGGAGGAGATCGATGCCCTGAAGGCGCAGTGGTCATCGGAGAAGCGCCTCATCGACGAGATCCGGTCCCTCAAGGAGCAGATCGAACGGGCGCGGATGCAGGCGGATCAGGCCGAGAAGGGCGGAGAGCTCGGCCGGGCGGCGGAGCTGCGGTACGGGCACCTGGCGGGACTGCAGAAGAATCTGGAGGCGACCAACGCCAGACTGCGCGAGCTGCAGGCGGGCGGACGTCCGATGCTGAAGGAGGAGGTGGACGAGGAGGAGATCGCCGCCATCGTCTCGCGGTGGACCGGGATCCCGGTGAGCAAGATGATGGAGGGGGAGCTCGATAAGCTCCTGCGCATGGAGGAAAGGCTGGGCCGCCGGGTGGTGGGCCAGGATCCGGCGGTGACCCTCGTGAGCCACGCGGTCCGGCGCGCCCGGGCCGGGCTCGCCGACCCGGCCCGTCCGACCGCCTCCTTCCTGTTCATGGGGCCGACGGGCGTCGGCAAGACCGAGCTGGCGCGCGCCCTGGCCGAGTTCCTGTTCGACGACGAGCGGGCGATGATCCGCCTGGACATGTCGGAGTACATGGAGAAGCACTCCGTGGCCCGGCTCATCGGCGCGCCGCCCGGCTACGTCGGGCACGACGAGGGAGGGCAGCTCACGGAAGCCGTGAGGCGGCGACCCTATGCGGTCATCCTGTTCGACGAGATCGAGAAAGCGCATCCGGACGTGTTCAATGCGCTCCTGCAGATTCTCGACGACGGCCGCCTCACCGACGGGAAGGGGCGTCTCGTCGACTTCAAGAACACTCTGATCGTGATGACCTCGAACTTCGCCGGCTCGTTGATCCAGTCATGGAAGGGAGACCGCGATGCCCTGCGCGCCAGGGTCGAGGAGGAGCTGAAGAAAGAGTTCAGGCCGGAGTTCCTCAACCGGCTCGACGAGGTGATCCTGTTCAACGCTCTCGGGCGGGAGGATCTCCGCCGCGTGGTGGACATCCAGGCGGGGCGGCTGGCCCGCATCCTCGAATCGCGCCAGATCACACTCGACATCTCCCCGGAGCTGCGCGATCATCTCGCCGATGTGGGGTACGATCCCCATTACGGAGCGCGTCCGCTGAAGCGAACCCTGCAGCGTCTCGTTCTCGACCCGCTCGCGCGGCGGCTGCTGGAGGGACGGTTCCAGCCCGGCGAGGCGGTGCGGGCCGACTGGGACGCCGCCGATGGGCGAGTGCGATTCGAGGGGACCGCCTCGCCCGCCGTGGGAGAGCCCGCCAGGGCGCGCGCCTGAGCCGCGGACGCGGGGGCGCGACGGGACCGGGGAGATCGAAGGAGAAGGGATCATGACGACGACCCGATGGGATCCATTCCGGGACATGATGATGATTCAGGAGCGCATGAACAGCCTCTTTCAGGAGACCCTGGCGCGACAGCGCGGCCAGGAGAACCTGGAGAGCGGCGGATGGGCGCCGGCCGTGGATATCTTCGAGGACGGCGAGAGCATCATCCTGCGCGCCGACCTGCCGGGAATCGAGCAGGAGACGATCGAGATCCGGGTCGACGAGGACACCCTGATGATCCGGGGCGAGCGCCCCCTGCCCCCGGAGATGAAGGCCGACCGATGCCACCGGGCGGAGAGGCCCTACGGGCCGTTCACTCGCTCCTTCAGCCTGCCGCTGAACGTCGATCAGGCGGGCATCAAGGCGAGCCAGAAAAACGGCGTGCTGGAGATCGTGCTGCCGAAGAAGGGCGAATCCCGGACGAGGGCGATCCGCGTCGAGGTGACATAAAAGATGAACACGGTCAAGACGGCTTTCCTGCTCACCCTCCTCTCGGCGCTGCTGGTCGTCATCGGCGGCGCCTTCGGAGGGCGATCCGGCATGATCATCGCTCTCCTGATCGCGGCCGGCATGAACTTCTTCGCGTACTGGTTCTCCGATCGGCTCGTGCTGAAGATGTACCGGGCCATGCCGCTGTCGCGCGACCAGGCGCCGCAGCTGTTCGACATTCTCGAGAGCCTCACGGCGCGGGCCGACATGCCGATGCCGCGCGTCTATCTCATCCCCGCGGACGCGCCCAACGCGTTCGCGACGGGTCGGAACCCGGAGCACGCGGCGGTGGCCGTGACGCACGGCATCATGCGCCTCCTCAACGCCGAGGAGCTGGAAGGGGTCCTGGCGCACGAGCTCGCTCATGTCCGCAATCGGGACGTGCTGATCGGATCGGTCGCGGCGACGCTCGCGGCCGCGGTTCTGGTGCTGGCCCGCCTGGCCTTCTTCGCCTCGCTGTTCGGCGGCGGGGGCGGCCGGGGCGATCGGGGGAGCAATCCGATCGCCCTGCTGGCCACGGTGCTTCTCGCACCGATCGCCGCCGGGCTCGTGCAGATGGCGGTGTCACGTTCGCGGGAGTATCAGGCGGACGCCTCCGGCGCCCGGCTGGCGGGGAGCCCGCACGGGCTGGCGAGCGCCCTGCAGAAGCTCGAGGAGTACGGCAAGCGGATCCCGATGCCCGCCGCGGGGCCGGCCGCGAGCCATCTGTTCATCGTCAGGCCCCTCAGCAGGGAGACGCTCGCCGGTCTCTTCCGGACGCACCCGCCCGTCCGCGAGAGGGTCCGGCGGCTGCTCGGCCGTTGAGGCGGAGGACCCGGGGGAATCGTGAGGACGGTGCGAAGATGAAGGAGCCGGACAAGACGCGCGGGGACGGGGGCAACGGACGCGACGGCCGCTTCTCGGTGGTCGATCGCCGGTCCACCTTCACGGACGATGGGGCCGCGGCTCCCGAGCCGCGTTATCCCTCCTTCGTCGAGGAGCTGAAGAAGCGGGCGGAGGAGGCCGAGGGTCGCGCCCGGGAGATCTCCGCCGCGTACAGGCGCATCGAGGAGGAGCGCGACGCGTTCCGCGAGCGGCTCAGCCGCGACCTCGAGCGGCGGCTGGACATCGCCCGGGGCGATCTCATGCGCAAGGTGCTCGCGGTGCTCGACGATCTCGAGCGCGCCCTGGACGCGGCGCGCGCCGGCGGGGACGTCGAGGGCCTCGCCACCGGCGTCGGGCTCGTCCGGGACCAGCTCCTGAGGATCATGTCCTCGGAGGGGGTCGAGCCGCTCGAGACGGTGGGCCGCCCGTTCGATCCGGCCGTCGCCGAGGCGGTCGCCACCGAGATCGTCGATGACGCGGCCCGGGACAACGAGGTGATCGAGGAGCTCCAGCGGGGCTACACGCTCGGCGGGACGCTGCTCCGTCCCGCCCGGGTCAAAGTGGCGAGGCGGGCGCAGCCGGATCCCGACGCCCCGCCGCAGGATCCCCCGTCGTCCGATCCGGACTGACGGGAAGCAGGAGGTCCGCCGGAGCCTCCCCCTCGCTCGCCGCCGGCGGCTCGATCCCGAGAAGCCGGCTCACGAACGCCGCCACGGCGACCGACCGGAGCCGGGCTCGCCTCGCACCGGGTCTCACGCCGGCCCCCCACGCGTGAAAGACACCGTGCATCTCCGGGACCTCCGGCCGGAATCCGTGCATGCCTCGCGCCGCCGGCCGACCGCCGCCCCCCTGGGCCAGATAGCCGCCGGGCGGGGCGACCACCACCAGGTCGCCGGTGCGGTCGGCCCGGTCGTAGCGCAGCGAGGCGGGCAGATCCTCCCGACGGTACACCTCCATCCCGGGCACGCTCCTCAGCGCCCTCTCGGCCGCCCTGCATTCCTGCGCGTCGCGGCAATACAGGTTCGCCGACGCTCCCGACACAAAGGAGCGGACGCCCTTCGCCTCGCCGGTGAGGAGCCGATCCAGCCGGTGGACTCGGGAGACGGGCGCCATGCCGTGATCCGACACGACCACCAGCGCAGCGGGCCGTTCGAGCCCGCCGATCCCCTCCATCAGCCGGCCGACGAGCCGGTCCGCGGCGGCGATCGTGCGGCGTACGGCGGGCGATGAGGGCCCCTCGCGGTGCGCCGCGGCGTCGACGCCGCTGAGATACGAGAGGATCAGGCGCGGGCGCTTTGAAGACTCCATCCGCAGCCATTCGAGGATCCTGCCCACCCTGGCCGCGTCGCGCACGCCCGGCGTGTACGGCTCGGTGTACGCGGGGCTCACGCCGCGCCAGGGGGTCGACGAGCAGACCCAGTGCTGCACCGCCGTCCGGATCCCCTGCCTCTCGGCCGCCGCCCAGAGCGGCTCCGACAAAAGCCAGGCCGCGTCCCCCTCGCGCTCGAAGGGGCCTCGGCGCCGGTCGAGGAAGCGGTTGTTCAGGATGCCGTGCCGGTCGGGCCACGCTCCCGTGAGGATGGTTGCGAGCGCGGGGAAGGTGTTGGGCGGGAACGGCGGGACCAGGCGATCGGCCGTCGCGCCGCCGGCGCGCATCCGCTCGAGGTTCGGCGCCGCCCCTGCCGCCGGCTGGTCCCATCGCAGACCGTCGATCGACACCAGGACGACGGTCTCCGCCGGCCCCCCGTCCGCGCGCGCCGGGCCGCACCCACATGTCGCGAGGATCGCCGCCGCGGCGAGCAGAGCGGGCGCGGCGAGGCGCGCGCGCGGGTCAGACCAGATAGGCGATCGCAAAGCCGGCCTGGGCGAACAGCATCATGAGATACATGTGCGTCCACGAGGGATGGTTCTCGGTGCTCGCGAGCGATCCCGGGTCGATCAGGATCAGGCGGGCGGTCCACGCTCCCCATGCGGAGAGGATCAGGCCGAGGATCACGAGGAGCGCGGGATCGCCGGTGAGCAGCGCGCCCTCGCCGAAGGGATCGGGCGCGAGAACGCCGACGGGGATCAAAAGCCACGGCAGGACGAAGAAGGGCGCGATGATCTTCGCGGCCGCCTCCACGCCATGGCGGATCGGCAGCGTGCGGCACCCGTGCGCGGCGTCCCCCGCCATGTCGGAGAAGTCCTTGCTGCTGGTGGCGCCGAGCAGAAACAGGAAGAAGATGATCCCGATGTACCACGGCTCCGCCCGGACGACCCCGGCCACCAGCGACCAGCCGGCCACCTTCAGCAGGCACCCGCGCGGCACGGCGATGGTGAGGTTGGCCCAGATGCCGAACCGCTTCGTCCGGCCCCAGGCCGGATCGGAGTAGACGAACGTCAGCAGCATGCCCGCCAGGTAGATGAAGAAGCACTCGTGCTCGGCCAGCGGCGCGGTCAGCTTGTCCGCGAGGGAGTCCCTCGGATGGACGACGATGAGCCACGTCGGCAGGACGGCGAGTGCGTAGAGCGCGAAGGCGAAGGCGCGGCCGGCGCGCGGCGAGATCGCCCCGGAGGGCAGGGCCCGCTCCGGCTTGTTGCGCCGGTCGATCTCCAGGTCGTGGCACTGGTTCAGGACGTTGCTGGCGGCATTGAGCAGCGCGGCGCAGATCGCGCCCAGGACGATCATCGACAGGACGGACGGGCTGAAGCTCCGCTCCGGGTCGGGGTTGTGGGCCGAACCGAACGCCGTGAGCGCCCCGGAGATCACGCCGACGGTCGGCGGCAGAAGCGTGAAGGGACGGGTGAACTCGAAGTAGACGCGCGCGCGCGCAGCGAAGCCTCTCCACGCGTTCATCGTCCCCTCGAGCGACGGACCCCGGGGCCCGGATTCACGGGGCGACTCCCGGCAGCAGCGCCGACGCCAGGCCGGCCAGCGCGCCGATCAGCGTATTGGAAAAATTCACCGCTTCGTTGTCCATGATGCCGCGCGCCTCCAGCGTCGCGCCCAGGATCGAATCGGCCGTCGAGCCCGCGAGACCGGCGATCACGACGACCCCGAGGGCCGGCGCGCCGATGAGGCCCCCGCCCCAGGCCGCGCACCCGACGAGCAGTGCGGCGATCGCGCCGGCCGCCGTGCCGACGATCGAAACGGCGCCGTCCGTCCCGGCGGGGACGGGCTTCAGCGTCGTGATCAGCACCGGCCGTCCGCCGTACGCCTGACCGATCTCGCTGCTCACGGTGTCGAACGCCGCCGCCGCGTAGGCGCAGACATAGGCGAGGGCGCAGAGCTCCGGCATTCCCGACCCCGCCATCAGTACGGCCAGGTAGGCGCCCGCGCCGCAGTTCGCCAGGGCATGCCGCGCCGAACGCGCGCCCCGTTTCGATTGGGCGATCCCGAGCCTCTGCTTGCGCGCGTGTCCGGCGCGCGTGGCGCCGGATCCGAGAACGAAGAAGACGACCAGCACGAGGTAGCCGCGCCATCCGGCGAAGGTGAAGGTCGCGAGCCCCACGAGGAAGCCCGCGATCATTCCGGATCGGTCGACGTTTCCCGAGCGCCTGGCCAGCGCCGCGAGGACGAGATTGACGAGCGTTCCGAGGAGGAACGCGTCGCGCAGATCGGGGGCCGCTCCGCGGAGGATCGATCCGTCCAGCTCCAGCAGCCCGCGGAGGAACAGGGCGGTCAGGAGCGGCACGCTCAGGTTGTCGTCGATCCTCCACGGCAGCGACTCCACGAACGCGGCGAAGGCCCCCGTCGGGAGGGCCAGCATCGCGGCGCCCCGCGGCGCGAAGCCCGTCCAGACCAGGATGACGAACACCGCCGCCGCGGAGGCGACGGCGCAGGCGAGCGAGCCTTCGATCGTCTTGCGGGCATTCCAGGGGATCGGGCGACGACCGAAGCGCCGGCCCCACAGCGCGGCCGCGGGATCGCCCCACGCCATCACGAGCCATCCCGAGGCCGCGACCGGCATCCCGGGCGTTCGAGTGCCGAACAGCAGGATGAGCGCGAGGACCGCGATCGGGTAGAGCATGATTCCGGACGTCCAGAGACCGGCGCGCTCCCCCTCCCGGTAGAGGGCACCTCCGCCGAGGCGCGGCAGCAGAAAGGCGTTGAAGAGAACGGCGCCCGAGGCGCAGATCGCGGCCTGGAGGGGCGTCAGGTAGGCGAGCAGGAAGGCGAACGCACCCGCCCCGAAGTGAACCAGCCGGCGCGCCGCCTCGTTCGTCAGGACCGCGCCTCCTTCCTGGACCCCTCCCTCCCCGCACCGTCGCCGCGGAGGGCTTCGATCGTGGACCGCAGCCCCTCGATCAACGGAGTGATCCGGTAGCCGATCTCGGCCTCGGCCCGCTCGCTCGAGTAGGCCCATTCGTATCGGAACGTGCGGACGACGCCGCGCGTGACGGCGGGCCGGATCCCGGTGACGCGGGCGGCCGCCTCGAGGAGAAACCCGGCCGTCTCGCCGGCCCAGTAGGGAACGGCGCGCCGCGGCGGCGGCACCCCCGTGATCCCGGAGAGAATGCGGAAGATCTCGTCCTGCGTGGCGTTCTCCCCCCCGAGGATGTAGCCGCGTCCCGGACGCCCGCGCTCCAGCGCCAGCCGGTGTCCCTCCGCCACGTCCTCGATGAAGGCGTAGCAGATCCGGCGATCGCCCCTCCCCAGACGGGCCCGCAGGCGTCCGCCGAGATGATCGACGAGCATGCGCCGCAGGAGGTTTCCCTCCGTCGGCGCTCCGGGGCCGTAGACGACGCCCGGGTAGACGACGGTGATCGGCGATCCGGAGCTGATCTTCTCGCGCACCAGGCGCTCGGCGATCCACTTGGTGCGCTCGTAGTCGGTGCAGAAGCTCAGCCGCTGCCGCTCGTACGATTCGTCGCGCACGGCGCCATCGGTCGGACCCAGCGCCACGACGGTGCTGGTGTAGAGGACGCGAGCGACGCCGGCCTCCTCGGCGGCGCGCAGAGTCGCGGACAGCCCTTCGACATTGATCCGCTCGAAGTCGCGCCGGTCGGGCACCCACATGCGGACGAGCGCCCCCATGTGAACGAGCGCGTCCCGGCCCGCGACGGCCCGCCGGATCGAGGATGGATCGCGCAGATCGCCGGCCACCGGCCGGCACCCGGGCGGCACCGCGCCCTCGCGGCCCGGACGGCAGAGGGCGGCGACATCGTGGCCCGATTCGGCGAGGCGGCGTCCCACCCGCGACCCGAGATAACCGGTGGAGCCGGTGAGGAGGATCCTCATGCGTTTCCGGCTCCGGCCCCGCCGCTGCCGAGGTAGTCGAGAAGCGCGTCCTTCCAGTGGCGGGGCGAGTCCGCCGTGAGGCTCCGGTAGAGCGACGTATCGAGAGCCGACATCGCGGGACGCGGGGCCGCCCGGCCGGTCTCGTCCGTGCGGATGGGACGAATCCGGATCCCCGCGGCGCCGACCGCCTCGACGATCTCCCGGGCGAGCTCGTAGCGGGAACAGAGGCCCGCGTTGGCGAAGTGCAGCACGCCGCGGTGCTCGACGCCGATGATGCGTCGGATCGCCGCCGCCAGATCCGCGACCCAGGTCGGAGTCCCCTTCTGATCGGCGACCACGCCGAGGATCCCCCCGGCGCGCGAGCGCTCGCGGATCGCATCGACGAAGTTGCGGCGGCCGGCGCCGTAGAGCCAGGAGGCGCGGAGGATTACGTGCTCCCCGCCCGCGGCGGCCACGCGCCGCTCCCCTTCGAGCTTGGTCCTTCCGTAGATCGACAGGGGGCCGGTCGGATCCTCCTCGCGGTACGGCCGTTGCGACCGGCCGTCGAAGACGAAATCGGTGCTCACGTGGATCAGCCGGCAGCCGGCGGCGGAGGCCGCCCGCGCGACGTTTTCCGCTCCCTCGGCGTTGACCGCCTGCGCCCTGCCGGGATCGGTCTCGCAGCCGTCGACGTCCGTGAACGCGGCGCAGTTGATGATGACGTCCGGTCGCAGCCGCTCGATCTCCGCCTCCATCCGGAAACGATCCTCGATGTCGATCTCCGCCCTCGTGGCGGCGATCGTCGCGGGGAAGGCGTTTACGAGCTCACGCGCGAGCGTCGCGCCGAGCAGCCCACCCGCGCCCAGGACGAGAGGCGCGGCGGCGCCGGGCGCGCCCACTAGAAGCCCCTCCCCGGCCCCGCGTGAAGATCGATGACGTTCCCGACGCCCTTCAGGTTGATCAGGAAACGGAACTCCCGCTGGCTGGACCCGCTGAAATTGCGGTTCAGGAATTCCATCTGGAACCCGCAGCACTGCGTGTTGTAGCCGAACTTGTATCGCTGATCCCGCAGTCTCGGCTCCCCCGGCAGGACGTCGCCGAGCTCGTAGTTCACCTGCATGCCGAGCAGGAGCCGCCGGCTGAACAGGTTGGTCTCGGCCTGCAGGCCGATCTGGCTGCGATCGAACACCTGCGTCGTCGAGAACGGCGTGCCCTGCTCCAGGAGGGCCCTGCCCTCCAGGTCGCGGACGAGCGAATAGGTCAGATCCAGGAATCCCCGTTCCGGGCTTCTCAGATTCGCGCTCAGGCTCGCCTGCCGGAACTGCCGGAAGATGACGTCGAACTCCGTCCGGACGTCGATGCTCGCGTGCAGCGTGGGATTGACGCGCATGGAGGCGCGCACGGGTGACACGCGTCGCGTCTCGTTCAGGGCGGTCGAACGGCTGATCGGTCCGATGAAGGAATAATCCTGGCTGATCTCCAGACGGGCGACCTCCACCGTGCTGAGCTTGCGTTTCTCCTGCTCCGCCGCCGCTCCGGGACGAAAGACGATGCTCTCCTCGCTCTCGCGCACCTCCTCCACTCCGAGAACCGAGAGCAGGTTCGTCCTGGGGTCCGCCGTGCCGCCCGCGTAGCTGGCGCTCCAGCCTCCCGAGGCGTCGAAGTGCTGCGCGCCCTCGGCCGGGCGCTTGGCGAACAGACGGCTGACGAGAGCATACGTGACGCGGTTCGCCTCGCCGCCGAAAGAGTCGATTTCGTCGAACCGGATCACGTTGTCGGCATCCTGCGAATCGGAGCGATACGCGTAGCGCAGCGTGGGCTCGAACGTGTGCTTGTACTGCGGT
>JBFGDZ010000106.1:0-12525 GCA_041580375.1 Candidatus Polarisedimenticolia bacterium | reverse complement strand
CTCCGCCAGGAAGGTCCCGACGTCCCAACCCTGATCGCGGGCGACCTGCGGAAGGAGCAGGCCGCGCCGCGATCCGCGGGTGACGATCAGGCCGTGGGTGCCCGGGACGATCCCTCCGGCGTCCCGCACCCGGACCGGCGTGGACAGGACCGAGACCTCGATCGACACGGCGTCCAGCTCGGAGACGTCGAGCGGCGGAAACCTCGGATCCCCCACGGCCGCCGAGACGGCGCAGTGCTGGACGGTGAGGACGAGCGGCTCGCGCGGGAGAATGACTCCGATGCAGCCGCGCAGGGTCACCTCGCGGTGCAGGCTCACGAAGGCCCCCTGATGAACGAGAAGCCGCGCGGGGACGCGGCCCGGGTCGGGCGCGGGATGCTTCAGGAGGCGAGCCGTGATCGCCTCGCGCGCCACGCGCAGCAGCACGAGGCCTTCGTCGTCGAGCAGCGCGGGCAATCCGGCGCGGGTCATCGAGGACTCCGGCGGCGGTCCGGACGCCGCGCGAGCGCCGGCCGGCCGCTGTGGTAGAATCCTGCCCTACCGATTCCACGACCGATCCGGAGAATGGGAGCGTGAAGAGCAGGCTGCAGAAGCTGGTCTCCGAGATGGTCGACGGTGGAATCCGCCTGGATCAGGCGGAGCGCGAGTTCGAGAGGGAGTTCATCCTCGCCGCGCTGGAGAAGCACCGCGGCAACCTCTCCCTGTCGGCGCGATCCCTCGGCATTCATCGCAACACCCTCAACCACAAGATCCGCGGCCTCCGGTTGAAGGAGTGGCTGCCCAGCCGAAACGGCTCCAGGCCGTCCTCGCTCAAATCATCATGATCTTGTTGCGCAGGATGAGGATCTCGAGCGCGAGCGAGGCCTTCTGCAGGACCCTCCGGAACTCGCCGATCTCCGGGGCCGGGCCGGCTTCGGAGCCCCGGTCGGCGTAGAGGATGACGGCGGCGCGATCCTTGATCGACAGCGGCAGGAGGAGAACCCGGGCGGGCGCGGGAAAGCCCAGGTCCAGGAACAGCCGCGCGTTCGCCGGCAGATCGGGGACCGGGCCGTAATAGTAGTCACCGCCGGAACGGAAGAAGACGAACAGGGAAGGGCGGTCCAGCGGCACCGTGACGTTGCGGATGCGGCTGGGCGCGAGCCCGGGTCCCCGCCCGCTCCAGCCGAGCACGCGATCCTGCTGCACGACGAACATGGCGGCGCGCTGAAACCGGGCCGCCGCGAAGTCGAGGATCGCGTCGAAGATCTCGTCCCGCGTGTCGGCGGCGCGGAGGCGGGCGGAGATCGCCTCCATCGTGTGGGCGGCGGGATGGTAAGCGACCCGCGCGGTGACTGCGGCGCCCGGGGCGGGGCGCGCTGGCTCGGTCGACCGCCCCGACTTCTCCGCGGCGGGGGACAGCGGTCGGGTCTCGCGCGGCTCCTCAGCGGGCCCGTCGGCGACCTCCTCGTGCGCCATCCGCCACTCCTCCAGCGACGCGGGGAGTGCCTCCCGCTTCTCATGGACCTGGGGGGGCGGGACGGTCTGGCCGGAGACGAACGGCTGATCGGTGTCGTACGGATCGGCGTCGAGCGGAAGACCGTCGAGGCCGATCTCGTCCTGCGGCGAGGCCTCCTTCTCGACCGGCCTCCCGGCGGACCCGGACGGGATCTCCTCCGCCTCGACGCCTCCGGCCACGGGGATGGTCTTGGTGCCGAGCTTGATGCCGTAGTAGCGCTCGATGGCGCGCACGATGCGGAATTCCGTGGCGACGTACGGCTCGATCGAGAGGCCCGTCAGGAACGTGATCTCGTCGAGCGTGATGAGATCTTTCGGATCCCGCATCGCCAGCTGCAGCTTGCGTCCCTTGATCGCGATCGGCACGATTCGATAGCGCGCCGCCAGGCGCGCGGGGACCGCGGCGATCACCTCGGCCGGGATGTTGTCGAGGCGGTGGGGAGGCGCGTACCTGGAGTTGGAGACGTCCGCCAGGTACTCGCCCAGCGTGTCCTCGTTGACGTAGCCCAGCTTGATCAGGCTCGTCCCGAGACGCTCGCCGAAAAACTGCTGGTCCTGGAGCGCGCGCTGCAGCTGCTCCCGAGTGACCTTGCCCTTCGACAGCAACCAGTCACCGAGCTGCACTTTCACCACCGGGCCTCGCCTCCACGATCGAACGCGGGCCCGGAACCGGGGGCCCGTGTGACGTCCTCAGCGCGATCGCGATGAGTGATGCCTGCGGGACGGACCGCCCGCGTGATGCCGACGGCCGCCGCTACGCTCCGAGCCGCGGCCGCCGGCCGCCGCTCCCTCCGCTTCGCCCCCTCCCTGCTCCCCGCGTTTCTCCCGCAGCAGGGCCCTGCGGCTGAGCCGGATGCGGTCGCCATTGACCTCGATGACCTTCAGGAGCACCTCCTCGCCCTCGCGAAGCTCGTCGTGCACGTCCCTGACGCGATGCTCGGAAAGCTCGGAGATGTGCAGCAACCCCTCGATGCCGGGCAGGATCTCCACGAAGGCGCCGAAGTTGACGATCCGCGTCACTTTGCCCATGTAGGTCTTGCCGACCTCGGCCTCGGCCGTGATCTCCTTGACGATCTCGATCGCCTTCTGGGCCGAGTCCTCGTCGACCGAGGCGATGTGAATGCGGCCATCGTCCTCGACGTCGATCTTGCAGCCCGTCCTCTCGATGATCGAGCGGATCATCTTGCCGCCCGGTCCGATGACCTCGCGGATCTTATCCTTGTTGATGCGGATCGTGAAGATGCGCGGCGCGAATGAGGAGATGCTGGCGCGTGGCTGCGCGAGCGTGCTGTTCATGGCGTCCAGGATGAACATCCGGGCGGCGTGGGCCTGGTCCAGCGCCTCCTTCATGATCGCCTTGCTGATGCCCTGGATCTTGATGTCCATCTGCAGGGCCGTGATGCCGTCCCGGGTGCCCGCCACCTTGAAGTCCATGTCCCCGTAATGATCCTCGACCCCCGCGATGTCCGTCAGGATGACGTACTGATCGCCCTCCTTGACGAGACCCATCGCGGCCCCAGCCACGGCGGCGCGCAACGGCACCCCGGCGTCCATGAGACAGAGCGAGCCGCCGCAGATCGACGCCATCGACGAGGAGCCGTTCGACTCGAGAATGTCGGAGACGAGCCGGATGGTGTAGGGGAACTCGTCCTCGTCGGGCATCAGGGGAAGGAGGGCCCGCTCGGCCAGCGCGCCGTGGCCGATCTCGCGGCGCCCCGGCCCCCGCAGGAACTTGACCTCGCCGACCGAGAAGGGTGGGAAGTTGTAATGCAGCATGAACCGCTTCTCCGATTCCCCCTCGAGCCAGTCCAGGCGCTGAACGTCCTCTTTCGTGCCGAGCGTGCAGGTCACGAGCGCCTGCGTCTCGCCGCGGGTGAACAGGGCGGATCCGTGTGTGCGCGGCAGCACGCCGGCCTCGCAGGTCACCGGGCGGATATCGGTGGAGGCACGATCGTCGAAGCGCCGGCGCTTCTGGAGCAGCTCGTGGCGCGCGATCGTCTTGTGCAGATCCTGGAAGACCGCCGAGGCGGCCTGCCGGCGCTCGGGGTCGTCCTCGGGCACCGATTGCAGGATCTCCTCCTTGAGCGTCGCCACGGCGCGGTAGGATTCGATCTTGACCGGCATCTTCATGGCCGCGTGCAGGCGATCGGCCGCCTCGCTCTTCACGCGGGCGTAAAGGTCGGAATCGAGCACGCGCTCCTTGACCGGCCGCTTCGGCTTGCCGATCTCGCGTCTCAGATCCTCCTGAAGCTCGACGAGGGCCCGGGCGTGTTCCTGGCCGAACCAGATCCCTTCGAGCATCTCCGACTCGGACACCTCGCCCGCGCCGGCCTCGACCATCACCACCTCGGTGGCGCTCGCCACCACGACCAGATCGAGCCGGCTGCTCTCCATCTGCTCGTACGTGGGATTGAGGATGTAGCCGCCCTCGGCGAGACCCACGCGCACGGCGGAGATTGGGGTCGAGAACGGAATATCCGAAATGTGCAGGGCGGTGGAGGCGCCAGTCACGGCAAGGATGTCGGGATCGTTCGCCAGATCGGCCGACAGCACGAGCGCGATGACCTGCGTTTCGTAGGCCCAGGATTTCGGAAAGAGGGGCCGGATCGGCCGGTCGATCAGCCGCGAGGTGAGGGTCTCCTTCTCGTTGGGCCGTCCCTCCCGTTTGAAGAAGCCTCCCGGGATCTTCCCGGCGGCGTAGGTGTTTTCACGGTAATCCACGGTGAGCGGAAGAAAGTCGACTCCGGTCCGCTCGCGCCGATCCGATGTGGCGGTGACGAGCACGACGGTATCGCCGTACCGCACCGTGACGGCGCCGTCCGCCTGCTTGGCGATGCGCCCGTTCTCGATGGTGAGGGTCCTGCCTCCGAATTCGAGGCTTCGGGTGATCATGAAACTCTCCTTCACGCGTGGCCTCCGGACGATCCCGCCGGGCGGCATCCTGATGCGGCGTGCCGGGGCGGTCCAGTTGCGACCGGGGCGATGGGTGGAAGACTGTCCGGTCCGGGATGAAGGAGTGCGGTGGTCAGCGGGAGGGTGGCCGTCAACGATGCCGGGGTGATGAGAAGGAAGGGTATTGGGTTATGAGGAAAAATGAGGCCGTGAAAAATACCCTTGGGCTCCTCCCGGCGGTCGTTTCGAAACCGGATTGAAATCCTCCCGCTTGCGCCGAACCTCTGTCCCGATGAGCGCCCGGGTTCCGGCCTTCCTATTTGCGGATCCCGAGTCGTTTGATCAGCTCTCGATAACGCTCCGCGTTTTTGTCCTTGAGGTAATCCAGGAGGCGACGACGTGCTCCGACCATCATGAGCAGTCCGCGGCGCGAGTGATGATCCTTGGCGTGCGAGCTGAAGTGCTGCGTCAGGCCCTCGATCCGCTGGCTCAGCAGGGCGATCTGGACCTCGGGCGAGCCGGTGTCTGAGGGGTGGGTCCTGTAGGACTCGATGATCTCGGACTTGCGCGCTTTGTCCAGTGCCATGGTGCGCTGTGACGTCTCCGGGAACTGCGGATCTCGAAGCGAGACCCGTGGACTTTAGCATATCGGGCAACCGCTGTAAAGATTCTGCGCGCACGCCCTCAGCCGGGGAACACGATCTGAGGCCGGATCACCGGACGGGCCTCCGAGGCGACCGACAGGAGAACCTCGCCGATCCCCAGAAGGGATCCCTCAGGGCCCTTCAGCCGGCAGCGTCCCGGCGGCAGGGGAGGTCGCGGGTTGACGACCTCGTTCAGTCCGCAGGGCCTCCCGTGGCGTATGGCGTGCGTCCCCGCCGCGCTGAGGATCAGGGTCGGCATGCCGAGCGGGATCTCGGCCATGGGCAGCAGCCGATCGATCGCGCGCGTGCCGAGATCGGTCAGGCGATCGGCCGTGATCGCGTCCTCGACGCGGAACGGTCCGGCCAGGGTCCTGCGGAGCCCGTACAGGTGGGCGCCGCAGCCCAGGTCCTGTCCGAGATCGTGGGCGAAGGAACGCAGATAGGTCCCGGCCGAAACCTCCGCCTCGAACTCGACGTCGTTTCCGGACAGTCCCAGAAGCTCGATGCGGCGGAAGACCACGGAGGTCGCCACCGGAGCGACCGGTCGACGGCGTCGGGCCAGCCGGTACATCGGCGTTCCGCGCACCTTCTTGGCCGAGAAGACGGGCGGCACCTGGCTGACGGTGCCGCGGTATTTCTCCATGGCGCGCTCGATCGTGACGCGATCGACGCCGACCTCGCGCGGCGGCCCCGTCGGGACCCCCGCGCGATCGTAAGTGTCCGTGCTCACGCCCAGGCGGAGCGAACCCCGGTAGGTCTTGTCCATGCCCGACAGGAACGAGGCCAGGCGCGTCGCCCGGCCCACCATGAGGACGAGAAGTCCGGTGGCCAGAGGATCGAGCGTCCCGGCGTGGCCGATGCGCCGGACGCCCAGGACCCGGCGGGCCAGGGCCACCATGTCGTGCGATGTCGGCCCCTCGCCCTTGTCGATCAACAGAACGCCGTTCAGGTCTTTCATTCTAATCAACGTCTCCGGAGTCCTCGGGCTCGCCGGTCGGGGTCCGTCCCTCGCGAATGTCCCTGAGCAGGCTCTCGATCCGTTCTCCCCGATCGATCGAGTCGTCCAGAACGAACTCCAGAGCGGGCGAGAATCGCATGCGCAGCCTCTTGAAGAGGCTCCGTCTCAGCAATCCGGCGGCGCTGTTCAGGGCGCGCAGCGAATCTTCGCGCGCATCCGGCGCGCCCAGGACGCTGACGTAGATCCGAGCGTTTCGAAGATCGGGGCTCACCGAGGCGCCCATCACGGTGACGAAGCCGATGCGCGGATCCCGCAGGTCGCGCTGAAGCATGCGCGAGATCTCCTCCTTGATCTGATCCGAAACGCGTTCCCGCCTCGTACCCACGCCGCCTCCTCAGGATAGAAACTCCACATGGCAATCGAGGACTTCGCCCTCGACCCTGCGGTCCACCTCGCTCCGGATCGCGTCGAACGTCCGTTCCAGCGGCACGCGGGCCGAGGCGATGCCGACGACTCCGAGCGTGGCCCGCTGCCAGAGGTCCTGGTGATCGATCTCCGCCACGGAGACGTTGTGCTGTCCGCGGAGACGATCCTTGAGGCTGCGCAGGATCTGCCGTTTCTGCTTCAGGGACGAGACGCCGGGCAGATGGAGACTGAAGATGCAGAGGCCGACGTGGAGGTCGGATCGCTCGTCTTCCGCGTTCACGCTCACAGGCTCTTGGCTGCGATCTTCTCGATGCGGAACGCCTCGATCACGTCGCCGATCTTGATGTCGTTGAAATTGGCGAGGCCGATGCCGCACTCGTAACCCGCCTTGACCTCGCTGGCGTCGTCCTTGAAGCGCCTGAGTGAGGAGACCTTGCCGGTGTACACGACGACGTTGTCGCGCAGCAGGCGGGCCTCGGCGGTGCGGAGCATGCGGCCGTCCGAGACGTGACAGCCCGCGACGGCCCCGATCTTCGGAACCTTGAAGACCTGGCGCACGTCGGCACGCCCGATGTACACCTCCTTCGATTCGGGCTCGAGCATCCCGACCATGGCCTTCCGGATCTCCTCGGTGATGTCGTAGATGACCGAGTGCAGCCGGACGTCGACCTTCTCCTTCTCGGCGATCTCCATCGCGCTGCGCTCGGGCCGGACGTTGTAGGCGATGATGATGGCGTTGCTGGCGGAGGCGAGGAGGATGTCGGTCTCCGTGACCGCGCCGACGCCGGAGTGAATCACCTTGATCTTGACCTTGTCGGAGGGGAGATCGGTCAGGGTCTTGGAGACCGCCTCGACCGAACCCTGCACGTCCGCCTTCACGACCAGCGGAAGCTCCTTGACCGTTCCCTCCTTGATGTCGATGTAGAGATGGTCGAGGGTCAGCCGGGAGGACTTGGCCAGCGTCTCCTGGCGCAGCTTCTGCTGCCGGAATGCCCCGATCTGGCGCACCTTCCACTCCGCCTCGAGAACCTGGAAGGGATCGCCGGCCTTGGGGACGCCCTCGAGGCCGATCACCTCGACGGGTATCGACGGACCCGCCTGGGTCAGCTTGTGGCCCAGGTCGTCGAACATGGCGCGCACCTTGCCGTGAACGGCGCCGGCGATGAACGGGGCGCCGACGCGCAGCGTGCCGCGCTGCACGACGATCGTCGCGACGGCGCCGCGCGCCCGGTCGAGGCGCGACTCGAGGACGGTTCCGGAGGCCAGACAGTCCGGATCGGCCTTCAACTCGTGCATGTCGGCCACCAGCATCAGCATGTCCAGAAGATCCTCGATCCCCGTCTTCGCCTTGGCGGAGATCGGAACCGCCACGACGTCTCCGCCCCAGTCCTCCACCAGCAATCCGTTCTCGGACATCTGCTTCTTCACGCGGTCGAGATTGGCGCTCGGCTTGTCGACCTTGTTGATCGCCACGACGATCGGCACGCCGGCCGCGCGGGCGTGATCGATCGCCTCCACCGTCTGCGGCATGACTCCGTCGTCCGCCGCCACGACGAGGACGACGATGTCGGTGACCCGCGCGCCGCGGGCGCGCATCATCGTGAAGGCCTCGTGGCCCGGGGTGTCGATGAACGTGATGCCGCGCTTCTTGAACTCGATGTGGTAGGCACCGATGTGCTGCGTGATTCCGCCCTTCTCACCCCCCGCGATGTTCGAGCTGCGGATGGCATCGAGCAGGGACGTCTTCCCGTGATCGACGTGGCCCATGATGGTGACCACCGGGTCCCGCGGCCGCAGATCGGCGGGCCGCGATTCGTCGGCCTGCTCGCGAACCGCCTCCTCCTCGAAGCTGAGGACGCTCGCCTCGTACCCGAACTCGCGACAGACTTCCGTGGCGGCATCGACGTCGAGAGGCTGATTGATCGTGGCCAGAACGCCGCGCGTCATGAGGCGGGTGATGATGTCCTTCGCCTTGAGCCCCATCTTCTCGGACAGCTCCTTCACCGTCACGCCCTCGCTGATCGCGATCTTCTGAAGGACCGCCGGGATCACGGGGGCCGGAGGCGCAGTCGGACGGGGCGGAGGAGCCGGTTGCGGCCCTCCCTTCTTTCTGTGCGGAGGACGTCGCTGGGGCGGTCGCATCCGGGCGCCCGGCGGCATCCGGCGGGCCATCGGGGGCCGGGGAGCCGCTCCCGGAACACCGGGTCGCGGGTACGCGCCCGGGCGCTGCAACGCTCCCTGTCCGGTACCGGGAGGCATGCCGGGGCGCTCAGGGCGGGGCGGAACCCCGGGGCGGGCTGCGGGCGCGCCGGGACGTGCGGGCGCCCCTCCGGGTGCCGGACGAGTGACGGCTCCGGGACGCTGGGCCCCTGGCCGCGCGGGGATCACCGCGGGCCTCGCGGCCTGCGGATCTCCGCCCGGCCGGGGACCGGGAGCCCGCAGCGGGGTGCCGGGTCTCGCCGTCACCGCCGATCGGGCGCCCGCGGGGGCCACCGGCCTGGTGCCGGCGGCCGAGGGGACCCGGCGGGCCGGGACGGCGGGGGATGGCATCGGTTTCCTGGCGGCCCCGGCGGGTTTCCCGGCCGCGCCGGGGGTCCTCGCCGCGGCAGCGGCCCCGCCGGCGGCCGGGCGGGCGCCCACGCGGGAGGCCGCAGTCTTCGAGGGCGCTGTGGAACGGGCGACCGGGGTCTTCGCCGCGCTTTTGCGCACTCCTTTCGCGGAGGATTTCGTCGCCGCCGGCTTTTTCGCCGCGGAGGTCGTCGCGGATGCGGCGGCCCGGGCGCGGGCGGCCGGCTTGGCCGGGGCGGCGGGCCGTGTCACGGATGAAAAGGCGGCACGGAGGCGATCGGCGTCCCGGTCATTGACCGCGCTCAGGTTCGTCTTGACCTCGACGCCGTTCTTGCGGAGCCACGCGAGCGCGTCGGCGACCGGGATCTTCAGTTCCTTGGCAAGCTGTCCGACCCGCTTCTTCGCCATTTAGCTCCCTTCGGGGCGGTTCGGTTCATCCTCGGAGCGGGAGTCCGGAGCCGTGCCGCCGGGACTCTCCTCTCCGGCGGACGCGTCCCCGGGCGAAGCCTCGTCGGCCGTTTCGAGCCGCTGTTCGCCCGGATCCTCGCCCGGAGCACGGGGGGCGTAAGCCTCCTCCTCGGCCGCCGGCTCCTCCGTCTCGTCCCACGCTTCCTCGCGCCTGCCGCCGCCGGCGTCCTCACCGGACTCCGGCTGCAGCGCACCGGCACCCGTGGACTCCGCCTCCTCACCGGCGAACTGACCCCCCTGATCCTCACGGTCCGCCGACGTCTCATCGGAGGGGTCGGCGGTGACACCGGGAGCGGCTGCGGACCCTTCCGGTCCCTCGGCTGCCGCGTCCGGGGAAGTCTCCGCCGTCCCCTGGGCGGCGTAATCCGCCTCCTGGTCTCCGGCGTATTCCGTCTCCTGGGCGTATTCGGCGTCCTGAGGGGGCGCGCCCTCCGCCTCCTGCTGCGCCGCGTAATCCGCCTCCTGCTGCGCCGCGTAATCCGCCTCCTCCTGCGCGGCCTGGGCCGCCTGCTCCTCGGCCAGCCGCGCCTCCTCCTCCTCGCGCAGCCGGGCCTCCTCCGCCTCGCGCTCGGGCCGCGTGTCGAGCATCGCCTGCGCGGCGTCGACGTTCTTCTCCGCGCCCTTGGGACCGATCCCGGAGACGCTGGTCAGCCCCTCGACGCCGGCCTCCAGGATCGTCTCGACGCTGCGGTAGCCGGCATCGAGCAGGCGCTCGAGCGTCTTGCCGCCGACCCCGTCCAAAGCCTCGACCTCGCGGGAGTCGCGCGCCATCCTCTCCATCTCGGCCTCGACCTCGCGTCGCTTGTCCTGCTCGCTCTTGATGTCGATACGCCACCCGGCCAACCGGGAGGCGAGGCGGACGTTCTGTCCCTTCTTGCCGATCGCCAGCGACAGCTGCTCGTCGTCGACGACGACCTCGAGCGCCTTGTTCTCGGGATCGGTAATCTGGACGCGGTTGATCTTCGCCGGGTTGAGCGCGTTGGTCACGAACCCGGTGACGTCCTCGGAGTACTGCACGATGTCGATCTTCTCCCCGCGCAGCTCGCGGATGATCGACTGGACCCGGCTGCCCTTCATGCCGACGCAGGCGCCCACCGGATCGACGTCCCGGTCCTTCGAACGGACGGCCACCTTGGCCCGGTCTCCGGGGTCGCGGACGGCCCGCTCGATGACGACGGTCCCGTCGTAGATCTCGGGAACCTCCATCTCGAACAGTTTCATGAGGAGGTGCTCGTTGGTCCGCGAGATGATGACTTGAGGACCCTTGGCGTTGCGATCCACCTCCACGATGACGGCGCGGATCCGATCCCCCTGGCTGTAGCGCTCCGATTTCGATTGCTCCTTCTTGGGCAGCAGGCCCTCGGTCCGCCCGAGGTCGACGATGATGTTGCCGCGCTCGAACCGCTTCACGACGCCGTTGATCATCTCCCCGACGCGATCGGCGTATTCCTTGTAGATGTTGTCGCGCTCGGCCTCGCGGACCTTCTGGAAGATGATCTGCTTGGCGGCCTGGGCGGCGATGCGGCCCAGATGCACCAATTCGTCGCGCGGCTTGAGGATCTCGACCACCGTCTCGTCATTGGGGTCCGTGGCGAGATCCCGGGCTTCTCCCGTGGAGATCTCGAGGTCGGGGTTCGTCACATCAGCGACGATCTTCTTGCGGGCGAACACGTCGAATGCCCCGCTCTCCCGATCGAAGCGCGCGCCGAGCTCCTCCTTCGTGCGGAAGTACTTCTTGGCGGCGGCGGCGTAGGCATCCTCGACCGCCTGGATGATGATCTCCAGGTCGATGCCCTTCTCCCGTCCCACCTGTTCGATGGCCTGAAAGATGTCGTTGCTCATGCGCGTCGTCCTCTCGTTGCCGCCCGCGGCCGGAAGCCCTCGAGCTCGATCTCGAGGCGGGCCCGCGCGACCCGATCGCGCGGGATCGCGACCTCGCCCCCGTTCTCGAGCGCCAGGCGGACCGCCCCTTCCGCGAGACCGACGAGCCGGCCGCTGTAGTTCCGGCGGCCGTCGATCGGCTCGTGCGTCGTCACGCGGACGTTCCTCCCGGCGAACCGGCGGAAGTCGTCGTCGCTGTGAAGCGGCCGGTCCAGACCGGGGGAGGAGACCTCGAGGGTGTACCGGTGAGGGATGGGGTCGTCGACGTCCAGCCTCGCCGAAAGCTGCCGGCTGATGCGGGAGCAATCGTCGAGTGTCACCCCGCCCTCCCTGTCGATGTAAAGCCGGAGGACCCGGCCTCCGGCCTCGCTCTTCATTTCGAGGTGGACCATCTCCAGGCCCTCGAACTCCACGATGTCGCGGGCGATCGCCCGCACCCTGTCGAGCGCCTCGCGATCGATGGCCACCCGTACCTCGCCCCTGACGCCGGCCACGGCGGATCCCGAACCGTGAAGCCCCCATAACAAAAAGGTGGGCGAGAAGATCGAGCCCACCGAGGCCTAACCGTCACCAAATCCTATACTAAGGTCATCAGCCCAATCAAGGGGAAAATGACGCGAAGGCGGGGGCTTGACATCGCCGACCGGACTCTCCTAGAATACGCGGCGGTCCAATCTGCTCTTTGAAAACTGAATAGCGTACCCGTCCAGTCCGAGTCTTCAACAAGCAACCAGCAGGACAGACACCACGGAAAAGAGACCCTTCGGGGTTTCAGATTTTCATGGAGAGTTTGATCCTGGCTCAGAGCGAACGCTGGCGGCGTGCCTAACACATGCAAGTCGCACGAGAAAGGGGTGGCAACACCCCCGGTAAAGTGGCGAACGGGTGAGTAACACGTGGGTAACCTGCCCCCGGGTCGGGAATAACCTGCAGAAAGGCGGGCTAATACCGGATGACAATGCGGGATCTTCGGATTCCGTGTTTAAAGCTGACCTCTTCACGAAAGTTGGCGCCTGGGGAGGGGCCCGCGCCCCATTAGCTAGTTGGTGAGGTAACGGCTCACCAAGGCTTCGATCAGTAGCCGGCCTGAGAGGGTGATCGGCCACACTGGAACTGAGACACGGTCCAGACTCCTACGGGAGGCAGCAGTGAGGAATATTGGGCAATGGGCGAAAGCCTGACCCAGCAACGCCG
>JBFGDZ010000105.1:0-12551 GCA_041580375.1 Candidatus Polarisedimenticolia bacterium | reverse complement strand
GATCGGGGCCGAGGTGAGCGGGGTCCGCGTCGGGGACGCCGTCTGCTTCTGTCACGGCGGCATCGGCGGCGCGCCCGGCACGTACTCCGAATACGCGGTGGTTCCGGAGCCCCTGCTTACCGCCAAGCCGGAGAACGTCGATTTCCGCGAGGCCGCGGCGCTGCCCCTCGTCTTCATCACAATCCACGAGTCGCTCAGCGAGCGCGCCCGCGTCGCCGACGGGGATCGGGTGCTCATCCACGCCGGCGCGGGCGGTACGGGTCACATCGGCGTTCAGGTCGCCAGGCTGCTCGGCGGGCGCGTCGCAGCCACGGTCAGCACCCGCGCGAAGGCCGAGTTCGTCTCCGGGCTTGGCGTCGAGCGGCCGATCCTCTACCGGGACGAGGATTTCGTCGAGGCGTGCCGGGAATGGACCGGCGGCCGCGGGCTCGACGTCGCCCTCGACAACGTGGGCGAGGACGTCTTCCGGCGCACGCTGAAGGCGATGTCGACCTACGGCCGGGTCGTGACGTTGATCGGAACCCCGGGCGACACCAAGGAGGAGGACGCGTACAACGGGAATCTCTCCCTGTACAACGTGATGATGCTGACTCCCATGTGGCGCGGGTTGAGTGCGCGCATGAGCGAGCAGGCCGCGATGGTCCGTCAGGGGATGTCGTGGCTCGCGCAGGGCCGGATCCGGATCCACGTCGATCGGACCTTCCCCCTCGAACGGGCCGCGGAGGCCCACGCGCACATCGAGGCGGGCGGAGCGACCGGAAAGATCGTCCTCACGATCGACGAGTGACGGACGCTCCCATCCTCACACCTTCGCCGGAACCCCGTACATCTGATCGGGTCCCAGAATGTCCGGGTAGCGCCCCCGCAGCGAACGGCGCGCCACGAAACAGAGATGGCACGCGTCGGCGCAGGCGCCGGGATGCGGGAGGGCGTAGCGCCGGACCAGCGCCGCCGGTCCGCCGTCGAGCAGCGGCCCCGTGACCGGGTGCGCCTCCGGATCGTAGGTCTCGCAGATCCTCTTCAGCGGCGTCCGGAAGACGTTGCCGATCGTGATCCCCTGGCAGATGTGAACGTATCCGAGAGGATCCACGTGCACGCGCTCGGGGTCGCGCAGATCTTCGAACGGGCAGGTCGTGTGCTCGCTCCAGGCCCGCTGCTCAGCGCGCGCCGCCAGCCTGTCGGCCGCCCGTCCTCGGAACATGACGGCGGATTCCCCCGGACGAAGCTGACCTATCGTGGACGGGCCGCAGGCGTCCCGCGGCTCGCCGATGCGGATGATCTCCACGGGGATCTCCAGCCGCGCCGCCGCCTCGCGCACGTTCATCTCCTCCGGGCCGGGCTCCGGGTTCCCGTGGTAGCGGTCGCTGCTGATCGAAAGATCCTGAACCAGTCCCCTGAACGGCGCCAGCCACGTCCCGGCATCCGCGACATCGGTCGCCCAGTAGGCGTTCGTGACGAGTCCCACGTTGAATCCCGATCGCGCGGCCTGCCGCACCGCCTCGACCAGCACGGCGTAATAGAGGAACGGCTCGCCGCCCTCGAAGTAGATCCACCTCACGGTCGGCACATCGCGGGACTGCAGGATGATCTTCCGGATTCGATCGGAGGTCAGCGTGCCCGACTGCGCGGGGCTGCCCCAGACGAAACAATGGTCGCACTCGTAGTTACACTCGTATGTCAAGAGAATGTGCACGCCTTCGAGGTTCACGCGCCATCTCCTCCGGCAGGCCGCGACGTCCATCTCGAACTATACGCCGGCAACCCGCCCCACACAAGGCAGACCACGGCTCGACGGCGCCCGGGTCGGCGGACGGATCGGAAACGGCGAAGGTTCTAGGGGCAGATCGCGATCACACGGCCCAGGCAGGCTTGCGCGCCCTGGGGGCGCTCCGCGCCCGAGGAGTCGCGACCGTAGGATCCCTCGCGGGTACCGTTAGTCGGGACGACGAGGTAGTAGGTGCTGCCGGGCGCCGGCAGGAAGGTCGCCGTCGTCGCACCGTTGGTCGTGCAGGTGACCCTGTCATGATTGTACAGGGGGGCGTCCAGCGATCCTTCGTAGATCTCGTAATCGGCGTCACCGGGCGAGCAGGAGGCGCCCCAATTGAGACGGATCTCTCCTCCCGGCGCGTGCTCCACCGTGAGGGGCGTGCCGGGCACGTCCTTCCCGTCCGGGACGCTCCCGGCGCCCGCGGGGATGACCGTGAAGTCGATCGTGAGCGCGGGGCGGTTCGCCGCGGTGATCCCCTGACGGCTGTCGAACGCGCGCGCCGTCTCGAGCGGGATCTCGTTCCCCAACAGCAGCCAGCCGAAGTTCGTCGCGGGAGCGTCCAGCCAGTCCTGCACGTCCGCCCGCATCGGTTCGGTCGGACCCCACGTGTAGAAGCCCACGTCGCGGACGATCCGGCTGGCGCTCGCGGTCGGCGAGAAATCGCCGCCCCGGTTCGTCCAGAAGACGGTGTTGAAGAACCGGTGCAGCCAGGTGGCGTCGCCGATCGTCGCCGTCGTCCCGCCCCCCTCCTGCCCGATCGGATCCGAGGTCCCCTCGCCCCAGTCGGCCAGCAGCCTGCGCAACTCGATGGGGGTGTCCCCGGCGCGGAACGGGGCCCTCGAGAGATGCAGGGTGAGCCTCACGCTGTTGATCGTCGCCCCCGCCGGGACATTCCCCGCGACGTCGAATGCGATGACCGCGCGCCGCACCGTGTTGGTGAACGTGCTGGTACGCCCCACGAAGAAATCCTTGCCGGCGCCGTTGCTGAGGGATCCGGCGGCGTCCTCGTAGAGCGTGTTGTCCTTGCTCGCCGGGATCGTGACGACGTCCGCCCGCGCCGCGCCGATGGCGAGCGCCGCAAGACAGAGGAACACGCCCGCTCCCGGGAGCATCCTCTTACGGTGGTTCATCCTCTCTCGCCACCTCCTCGCATGCGCGATGCGCGCGGCCTCGCGGACCGCGGCGCGGTCGGGCCCCTATCGGTTCAGGGCGCGGCGCCGGATGATCTGGACGCAGTCCGACGCGCTGAACGCCTCCCCGCCGACGATCTGGCCGCGGATCTCACCCGGTCCGAACATCTCGGTGTGGAGGTTGACGTAGGTCAGGCCGTCCAGCATCCCCTGGACCCGCGCCGGCGTCAGCGTGCCGCCGCCCGTGATCGTGCCCGACGTGCCCCCCGTCTGGCTCAACGGGACGATCACGCCCGCGTTGGCGCCCGGCTGGGCCAGCCCGTGGATGTGCGCGTTGATGGCGTTGCTCGTGAGACCCTCGTAGGTGCAGCCGACCGTGACGTTCCCGGTCGCCTCGTCGAGCGCGACGGCGCAGTCGCCCGTGCCGAGCGATTTGTTCGCCGGGAACTCCTGCCGGCCGTCCATCCTGAAGTTGAAGCGGGTCGCGCCGATGCCGGCCCGCGGGTTCCGGTTGCCGGTGACGGTCAGCGTCTCGAACCCGCCGGCGCCCGCCAGCTCCAGCCCGAGCGTCCTGACGGCCTCCTGATTGTCGAACGCCAGGATGAGGTCGGGGATGCCGTCCGGGGCGCTCTCCTCGCAGCCGCACAGATCGCCCTCGGACGGCGATCCCACGTCCTCCGTCCGGACCCGCACGGGGGCGACGGAGGCCGCGAGGATCTGTCCACGGATCTCGCCGCCCGGATTCCGCGTCGAGTGGACGTTGATGTACGCCAGGCCCGCCCGGATGATCCGCTCCTGCTCGTCGCTCACCGCGGTGCAGAAATCCCTGAAGCTGCCCGGCCCCGGGACCCCGAACAGGACACCGGCGTTCTCCGTCGTCGTCGCCGGACCGTGGACGTGCTGCACCGTCTGTTCGCCCAGCAGCCCCTCGAACGACAGGTTCATGCAGAAGACGTTCGCGCCTGCGTCGAGGGTCATTTCCGCCCGGCCCGTCGCCGTGCTTCCGGTGCCCGTGCCGGCGTTCGCCTGGTCGCCGTCCAGCGAGGCGATGAACGCTTCGACGGACCCACCCCGGGCCAGCGCGAGGGTGGACTGATCGACGTCCGCGACGTCGAAGTCGGCGGTGCCCACCAGCGCCACAGGCAGGATTCCTCTGGAGACGCGATTGATCCGGTTCGGGCATGCGCCCGGCCGAATGTCGAGGACGGGGTTCACCATCTCGGCGATCCGGTGGACGATGCCGGTGCTTCCGACGGGCGCGAGAGCGGTGGACCCCAGCGCGTAGACCTCGCCCTTCTCATCCTCCCCGTACCCCTTCAGGTACCGCCCGTACGGGACGTCGTCCGGGCCGAGGATCATCTCCCGGATCTCAAACGTGCCCGGCTCCGGCTCCACGAGGAAATAGAGCCGCCCGCTGGGCCTGCCGAAGCTGCCGCTGAAATCTCCGAAGACATACCGGCCCGCGAAGCCGGGCGACCGCGCGCCCCGGTACACGTAGCCGCCGATCACCGCGATCCCGCCGTCGGCCTGCGCGTAGTCGACGATCGGATCGAGCAGCGGCTCCCCGAGTGGGCCCGTCGAGGCGCAGGTCGCCGGCGGGTTCCTGGGGTTGAGTGGATCGAAGCAGCTGAACCCTTCCCTGATGACCCAGCCGTAGTTCCCTCCCCGGACGACGATGTCGATCTCCTCGAACAGGTTCTGACCGACGTCAGCCAGGAACAGCCGGCCGTCCCCTCCCGGACCGTCGTCGAACGCGAACCGGAACGGGTTGCGCATGCCGTACGCGTAGATCTCGTCGACCCCGTCCCGGCCGACGAACGGATTGTCGGATGGTATGGCGTAGGGGCGCGGGGGCTGCGGCGGACCGTCCACGTCGATCCTCAAGATGGCGCCGAGGGCCGTGTTGATGTTCTGCCCGTTGCCGATCGGACCATGCGAGGGCGGCGTGTCGGCGAGGCCGTCGTGGGCGCCCCCGCCGTCGCCGAGGGTGAAGTAGAGGAATCCGTCCGGCCCGAAGGCGACGCCTCCGGCGTCGTGGTTGAACTGCGGCTCGTCGATGCGGAACAGGATCGTTCCGACCGGATTGGCGACGTCCGGATTCGAAGAGACGGAGAACTCGGCCAGGATCTCCTCGTGGCAGCCGCGGGACGTGCCGAAGCAGGGCTCCGACGGGTCGCCCGCGCGGGGAGCGCTGTACCGGATGAAGAACCGTCCGTTGCTCGAGTAGTTCGGATGGAACGCGAGGCCGAGCAGGCCGCGCTCGTCGAAGCCCGGGCTGAGCGGCGGAAGCAGGCCGCGCACGTCCAAAAACGGCGTCGTCAGGAGATTGCCGTTCTTCACGATCCGGATCGTGCCGATCTGATCGACGATGAACAGCCGGCCGGAGCCGTCCCCCGCGTGGTCGAGGTGAACCGGCGCCACAAGACCCGCGGCGACCGGCTCGAGCCGGACGACCACCTTCCCCTTCTGGATCGCCGCGGCGGCGGGCGCCGCGGCCAGCGCGAGCGCCGTCATGCAGCCGATCGCGATCAGAATGCCGGCGGGCCGGCGACGCCCAAGGCCCGCACCATGAGTCGTGTTCTTCATGTCCATCCCTCCAGAGAATGTCGCGGCCCCGCACACGTTCCTGCACGAAACCGGGATCGCCCTGAATGTACGGGGATGCGGTCCGCGCGCGAGGAAAAACGAAGTTATGTTTCGGTAAGGGTCCGGTAAGAAAGGAGCAGGTTCGCACATCGCATTCGCCTGCGGCGATGTCCCTGGAGTATGATCGTCCCACACACACCGCCCGCGATTGATCCGCGACGTCCGAGGGGACAGAACGGTGACTTCAGGCACACAACTCGTCTTCCATCCTTTCCGTCTCGACATCGCCAACGAGCGACTCCTGCGCGGTGGCCGGCCGGTTCCCCTCACGCCGAAGGCGTTCGCGGTTCTCCGCGTTTTGATCTCCCGGGCCGGCCGCCTGCTGACCAAGAACGAGATCCTGGAGTCGGTCTGGGCCGGCACGAACGTTCAGGACGCCGTCCTGAAGGTCTGCATCCGCGAGATCCGGAAGGCGCTCAACGATGAGGCTCGATCGCCCCGCTACATCGAAACCGTCCACCGCCGCGGGTATCGGTTCATCGGCAGGATCAGCGGAGCGTCCCGGCTCGTCGGTACGGAGCCGCGGCCCGGGTTCGTGGGTCGCGAGGAGGAGGTCGGTCAGCTTCGTTCATGGCTCGAGCGGGCGCTGCGCGGGGAGCGGCAGGTCGTGTTCGTGACCGGGGAAGCCGGGATCGGGAAGACCGCGGTGACCGAGACGTTTCTCGCCCGCGCGGCGGGCGATCCGTCCATCTGGGTCGCCCGGGGAGCGTGTCTCGAGCGGTACGGCGCCGGCGAGGCCTACCTGCCGGTTCTCGAGGCGCTCGGCCGGCTCTCGCGCGAGGCGGGCGGCGCGAGCCTCGTCGCGCTGCTGCGCCGGCACGCCCCGGCCTGGCTCGTCCAGATGCCCGCGCTCGCCGGGGAGCGCGAGCGGGAATCGATCCGGCACGAGATCATCGGCGCGACCCGGGAGAGGATGCTGCGCGAGATGGGGGAAGCGATGGAGGCGCTCACGGCGGTCGCGCCGCTGATCCTGGTCCTCGAGGACCTGCACTGGACCGACTATTCCACGCTCGATCTGATCGCCTCTCTCGCTCGCCGGCGCGAGCCGGCGAGGCTTCTCCTGGTCGGCACCTACCGCCCCTCCGAGGTGCGGCAGAGCCATCATCCTCTCGAAGCCGTGAAGCAGGAGCTGGCGATGCGGCGCCGCTGTCATGAGCTGCGGCTGAATTATCTGACGGAGCACGCGGTGGCGCAGTATCTGTCCGCTCGTTTTCCCCACGCCTGTCTGCCCGCCGATCTGGCGCGGGCCATCCATCGCCGTACGGGCGGCAACCCGCTGTTCATGGTGAACGTCGTCGATTACCTGATCTCCAGGAACCTCATGAACCTCCCCGGCCCCGCCCTGAACATGCTCCCGCTGCTCGAGGCCGTCGAGTCGTCCGTGCCGGAGAACCTGCAGCAGATGATCGAGATGCAGATCGGGAGAGTGTCGCACGGCGAACAGGCCCTGCTCGAGGCCGCGAGCGTGGCCGGGCTGGAGTTCCCGGCGGTCGCGGTCGCGGCCGGCCTGGATGCGGACCCGGCCTCCGTCGACGAGACCTGCGCGGGACTGGCGCGCCGCGGCCAGTTCCTGCGCCCGACCGGCGTCGGGGATCTGCCGGACGGCACGGCCTCCTCCCGCTACGCGTTCATCCACCCACTCTACCAGAACGTTCTCTACCAACGGATATCGCTGGCGAGGCGGCTTCAATTGCACAAACGGATCGGCGATCGCGGCAGGTCGGTCTACGGCAGCCGCGTCGGGGAGATCGCGGCCGAGCTGGCCGTCCACTTCGAGCAGGCCCGGGACTATCCGGGCGCGATCGATCATCTGCGCGCCGCGGCCGACAACGCCGCCCGGCGCTGCGCGAATCGCGAGGCGATCGGGCACCTCACCCGAGCGTATGACCTGGTCGGCAGGCTGCCGCCGGGCGATCGCGGATCTCTGCAGACGTCCCTTCTGGAGCAGGTCGGCTTGGTCCGCCGATCGATGGGCGACATGCAGGGGGCGGCCGACGACTTCGAGGCGCTCGTCGCCCTCGCCGGGGAGCAGGGCCACCCGCAGATCGAGGCGCGGGGCCTCTTCTATCTCGGCAGCGCGCTGTCATGGTTCGACCGGCCCCGGTTCGAGGAGGCAGCCCTGCGGGCCGCGGATCTGGCGGGCCGCCTGGAGGACGATCTCCTCCGAGCCCACGCGCGCGGCTACGCGGCCTACTGGAACCTCCTTCTGCGCGGCCCGCGCGAGGAGGACCGCGATGCTCCGCTCAGGGCGATCCGGGCCGCGCGCCTGGCGGGCGACCGGCACCTGCTCGGCCAGCACGTCGCGCGCTCGTCTTATTTTCTGTCCCTGCGATCCGATTATCGGTCCGGCTGCGAGGCGGCCCGCGAGGGGATGGAGCTGTCCCTCGAGGTCGGGGACGGCTTCGACTATCTTCTTTGCCATTTTTTTCTGGCCTGGGGGCTGCTCCACCGCGGCGATTGGGGCGACTCGCTCGATGTCCTCGAGAAGGGGATCCGGCTCGCCGAGAACAACGGGCACCAGCTCTGGGCGACGCTGCTCCGTCTGCAGGAAGCCTACCTCTACGAGCAGGCATTCCAGTTCGACGCGGCGCGCAGGCTCTGCGAACAGGCCCTGAGAAGATCGCGGGAGGCGGACCACGGCCACGGCGAGCTCCTGAGCCAGGTTCTGCTGGGACTGGCCTGCCTCGGCCAGGAGCGACACGAGCGGGCGCGGCACTGCCTCGGTGAGATCGCCGATCCCGACGAGCGCGAGCGGGTCCTCATGGACTGGAGCTGGCAGATGCCGCTGGGCCTCTGCCTGGGCGAGCTCGAGCTCGCCGGGCTTGACCGGGACCGGGCCCGGCGCGAGGCGGAGCGCGTCTGCTCCCTGGCGGAACGCTCCGGCGAGCGCTCCTATCTCTCGCTGGGGCGGAGGCTGCTGGCGCGGATCTCCGCCACCGAAGACAATCACCGCCGGGCCAGGCAGGAGATCTCCGAAGCGCTGGCCGCGATCGAGGGGATCGAGGCGCCGATGGCCGAGTGGCAGGTGTGCGCCTCAGCCGCGCGGATCGAGGGGAGCAACGGGGGCGGCGGTGAGTCCCGCGCTCTGATCGCGCGGAGCGCGCGATCGATCGACCGCCTGGCGGCCTCGCTCGATCGGTTCCCCGTCGTGCGGCGGACCTTCCTATCCGCGCCCGCGGTCCGGGCGATCACCGATCGCGCCTGACCGGCGTTCGCTGCCGCGTCCATCGCCCGCCTACGGACAGGACAGTGGCAGATTCCGTTCCAGGCCGCGATGATCGAAGCCGGGCGACCGCTCGATCCCATCGATGACGGCCGTGACCAGGTAGAGAAGCATTCCGCCGGAAGGCGGATCGATCGTCTCGGAAAAGATCGTGTCGGATACGTCGGGGTCGTCGGGATCGCGGCAGGCATCCGGGATTCCGCCCGACGGGCCGCCTGGCATCCCGCTGTAGACGTGATAGGAGCCCGCTCCGGCCGCGCCGTTCCAGATCAACATCGAAGCGGACGCGAAACGGAGCCCGGAGACTTCGTCCCGGTCGTGCTCCAGGGCGCCCCGATCGAAGGCGGCCACACGATCCCCGTCCCCGTCCAGAGGGCGCCGCTGCCCGCGCTGGTCGTCCCGCGGGGCCACGGCGTCGGTGGCCGAGTCGATCGCCGGCGAGCCGTATCCCGGACGGTAGTCGCCGCCAGCGGCGTCGACGAGGAGGGGATCGGTCTCCAGATTCGTCGCCGCGGAGCAGAGCGACGCGGACGTCCCGGAGCAGACGCCCCGGGAGTTCAGAAAGAAGATGTTGTGCGACACGATCGCTCCGGGCGCCTGAATGTCGGCCCCCCCGCCCGCGTTCGTCGCCCGGTTGTCCAGGATCACGTTGTTCACGAGGGCGGGAGCGCCGTTGGAGAGCAGCGCGGCTCCGCCGCCGCGCCGGGCCGTGTTCCCCGCGATCGTGTTGTTGACCAGCCGCGCGTCGCTGTAATAGACGTCGGCGCCTCCTCCATAGGCCGTCCCCGAGCCGCTCCCGCTCGCGCTGTTCCCGATCAGGAGGTTGTTGGTCACGATCGGCGCGCCCAGCCCGGCCAGCTCGATCCCGCCGCCGAACAGGGCCGTGTTCGAGGTGATCGTGTTGGAGGCGATCAGCGGGCTCGAGGCGAAGAAGGCGTACGTGTCGATGCCCCCACCCGCGCCGGCCGTGTTGCCCGTGATCCGGTTCCTCGTGATCTGCGGCGAGCCGCCGTCGACGTGGATGCCCCCGCCGAAATCGGCGTCGTTGCCGGTGAGGAGGTTGTCGCTGATCCGGGCGGAGCTTCCCAGCACGGCCACGCCCCCGCCGTAACCGTAGAGATAGGCGCTCGAGGTCGCCGCCGCGTTGCCCACGATCTCGTTGAGCGTGATCGCGGGCCCACCCCGGATCACGAGGATGCCGCCGCCCGACTCGGCCGCTCCCCCCGTCAACGTGAACCCCTCGAGACGCGTCGCAGCGTCGCAATCGATCAGCGTCGCCGTCGAGCCCAGCCCGCCTCCGTGCAGGGTCGTCCGATCGGCGCCGGCCCCCACCACCGCGACGCCGCTCTTCAGGACGAGGTTCTCGTGGTAGAGCCCCGCTGCGACGGAGACGAGGTCGCCCGGCGCGGCGGCGTCGATCGCGTCCTGGATCGCCCGGAAATCGGCCGGACCGTCATCATCAACCGTCCACGTCCGCGCGGGGAGCAGGGTGACGGCCAGCAGCGCGATCCACGGGACGGCCGCATAAGGAGACACCCCGTCGCGCCGCGCCCGGCGCGGACGGGGGCGCGATCCGGCGTCCCGGGGAGCGCCCGGCTTCACTTGACGACCTGGCCGTCCAGCTCGACGCGCAGATCGTACTTGTCATCGGAAGAGTGCAGCTCGAATCCGTACACGATCATGAGCCACGTGCCGGGTTGGGGGTTCTCGACGACGACGCGCTCCGGAGCATCGAGCGTCGCCGCGCCGAAGTTCAGGCCGCCGTCCGGATCGATCAGAACGAGATCGATGTCGTTCAGGGGGTAGCGCGTCCAGTTCTCCCGCCAGCGGAGACGGAAATCGGCCCTCGACGTCCCCGGCGGCACGGTCAGGGCGTGGACGATCTCCTCGAACTCCATGATCTTGCCCTGCCGCGTCATCCGGGGCGTCGGCGCGGTCGCCGGAACGATCCTGAGGTCCACGGACACGTCGCCCGCATTGGTCCAGTCCCCGCTGATGGTGAATCGCATCAGGCCCGGCTCCGGATCCGGGATGACGGCCGTGCCCCCCGTCGTGAATGCCTGGATGAGGTAGCCGCTGCTCTCCGGCTGGCGGGACGTCTTCGCGTTGTGCACGGCCACGAAGAGATCGTCGCCGAAGAGCTGATTCTGCTGCGATGGCGGCAGCTCCGCCCTGAAATTCGTCAGCTCCAGCCGCACCTGCGCCGTGTTGGGGGTGACCTCGTAGATCACCTCCTCCCGCTGGCCCGGGCGCAGGGGCCCGATGATCCTCTCGACCGTCCCGTTGTCGACCGTGAGCCCGGCGTTGGTTCCCAGATTGTCCTTCACGCTTCTGACGAAATGCGGCGGAGAGGGCAGCGCGTCCGGCACCGATCCGGAAGCCAGGAGCGCACGGGCCGTCGAGGCGTCCACGTATCCGGCGCCCCGATCGTGGACGGTCGAGCCGTCTCCCAGAACGCCCGGCGCGGCGGAATTGCGAATCGCGTTATGCACCTGGCGCGCGGTCGCCTCCGGGAACGCCTGCCGGAGGACCGCGGCGATGCCGGCGACCGTCGGGGAGCTGAAGCTCGTTCCGCTCGAGAAGTTGACGCTGTTGGTGGACGAGAACCCCTGGCCGAAGCTCGCATCGCCGCTGGCGATGACCTCGGGATCGAAGCGGCCGTCGGCGTTGGGCCCGCGCGAGCTGAAGACGGCGGTCTGAACGTGATCACTGGCACGGTAGAGGGAGCCGACGCCCGGGCCGAAGCGGAGATCCGTGAGGATGCGCTCGTACCCCGCAACGCTGGCGGCGCCGACGGCCAGCGACGACAGGGAGCTCCCCGGGCTGCCCGTCGTGAGACCCGAGGGACCGGCGTTCCCGGCCGACGTGCAGACCAGAATGTCGTGATCCAGGAGCGCATCCACCGCCCGGTCGAACAGATCGCGTCCGGCGAAGAGCGTCGGGCCTCCGAGGCTCATGTTCACGACCTGGATCTTCACCCCGTCCGGCTCCGCGCTCTCGTGCCGGACCCGCAGCTCGATGGCGCGGTCGATGGCCGCGAGTATGTCCGATACCGCCGCACCACCCCGCGGCGGGAAGACCCGCATCGCGTAGATCCCCGCCAGGGGCGCCGAGCCGATCATCGGGACCCGGTTCGGCGGAAGGATCGCGTCCGGCAGGTGCGCCTGCAGCGAGCGGAAGAACCCGCTCGCGGGGTTGAAGCCGAACACGGCGTTCGCGGAGATCATCCCGGCGACGAATGTCCCGTGGCCGCTGTTGCCCGGGTTGGAGCAGCCGAATCCATCTCCGACGAAATCCTCGCAACCGATGATCGATCCGTCGCTCTCGAGGTGGAAGAACCCGGGGCGGATGCCGGAGTCGATGACCGCCACCACGATCCCCTGGCCGCCGAATCCGTCCGCATGCAGGGGATCCACGTTGGACAGCGTGTTGTTGATCAGGTAGGCCTCCGGGTGGGCGGCCGCGAAGGCGGCCACCCCGGCCGCCGGGATCGCCTCGGCCGCCTCGAACGGGATCAGCCGCTCGTCTCCCGTCCGCGGCAGTCCGGCGGGCAGGCTGCGATCGATTCCGGGAGGCCGGGGCAACGAGACCATCCCGTCCTTGCTCAGGGACCCCGGGCCGATGAGCCGGCCGATCCCGGGGAGCGCCGAGCGCGGCACCCTGGCGGCCAGCCCGTCGAAGTGCCGGTACTCGCGTGTGATCGTCCCGCCCGCGCTCCGGATGGCTTCCGCCACCGATTCATAGGGCCGGGCGGTCCGGATGAGAACCGGCTCCAGGCGGACCT
>JBFGDZ010000104.1:0-12585 GCA_041580375.1 Candidatus Polarisedimenticolia bacterium | reverse complement strand
CTGCCCGCCGCGAGGGCGGCGCGCACGTATGGATCGATCTCCCCCCGGAGCAGGACTCCCCGCTGCTTGAGGATGTCCAGGACGTTCCCGGGCGAGGCGATCGCGGCCCCGCGCCGGTGGAGCACCGCCATCGCCGCGGCGGTCACGATCTCGCTCGCGCCCGTCATCCCGCCGGCCGAATCGAACGGGATCAGCGCGACGGTGCCCAGATCGCTCACCGGCCGCGCCGCCGGAGCGAAGGCGTCCTCCGCGGGCGGGATGTCGTGGCGACGGCGGGCCGCGGCGCCGTCGAGGTCCGCGATCAGGCGGCCGACCGCCAGTTCGGCGAGAGCCTCCAGATCCTCGATGCGACCGCGATCCAGCCAGCGCACGCCGTCGAGGCCCGAGAGCGCCTCGAACCCGGCCCAGACCAGCGTGGGCCGGCCGGGCTGGAGCAGTCGGCCCGAGAGGACGATCTGGGGGACGGCGCCCCGGTCGGCGTGGTGCAGCGTCACGGAGAGGAACGCCTCCACCTCGATCCCGCGAGCCAGATTCTCGAGGTCGCGCGTCGGTATCGCCCCGCTGTCCCGGATGCGGGCGCGGCGCAGGTCGTCCCGCACGTCGCCGGGGGGCACGATCGCGTGACGCGCGCCGAGCCCGCTCACGAGCCCGCGCTCGATCGCCGCGGCGGCGTCCGGATCGCCGAAGCGATCCTGGATCGGCAGCAGGACGACGCGCTCGGAGGGATCGAGAGCGGGCCCCCGGACGGACGCCTCCGGCTCCGCAGGCGCGGCGGAGATCGCGAGGATCGCGGTCAGGATCATCACGACGTCTCTCATCGGACCAGCTTCTTCACGAGCACGCGCACGCAGCGGCGCGTGGTCTCGGAGATCGGCTCGCTCCCGCTGCCGAGGAAGCGCGCCCCGAACCCTCCGCCCTTCTCGGTGTGGGTCGCCGCCCAGACGGCGGAGCCCGTCTCGACCTCGACCATGTGGACGTCCAGCGTGACGACCGGGATCAGCACCGTGCCGCTGCGCGTCTCGGTCGATTCATTGACGCTCCCGAGGATGATCGCCTGAACCTTGAGGGCGCCTCCCAGGGCGACGATCTGCGCCGTCGTCGGCGGGTACTCGGCGCCGAGGATCCGGTTCATGGCGGCGCGCACCTCGCCGGGCTCCACGACGTCGACGGAGCCCGAGGACAGCAGCTCCGTGATGAACAGTCGCGTCGCCCGAACGCCCGCCTGCTGATCGTTGGCCAGATTCTCGAACGGCAGGACCGCCACCCTCTGGACGAAGCCGAAATCGAACTGGGGATTGACGTAGCGCGTCGTCCCGACGCCTGCGCACGCCGCGGCGAGAAGCGCCGCGCCCGTCGCCGTCAGGATGCATCCGATCCGCCTCGTCATGTTCCGCTCCATGCTCTAGAAGGCGAGCGTCATGCCGAACTGCAGGGTGCTCACCCGGGTCGCCGCCGCGAACGCCTGATCCAGCTCCGAGCGGGCGAAGATCGCGAACAGGCCCAGGTGGTGGCTCAGCCGGTAATCCACGGTGGCGCTCGCATTGCTCGTCGTGACCTCACCGAGCGAGTCGGTCTCGGCGTACGCGGCCGAGGCCGTCAGGCGCGGGCCGGGAGTCCAGTTGAGGTCGTAGCGCTGCGTGAGCGTTCTTCGCCCGTCCTCCGAGCCGTAGTTCAGGTCCATTCCCAGACTCAGCTCGGGAAACAGCGCGAGACGCACGCGCCCGTGCGCGGACGTCCGCCTCTCCAGCGAGATGCGCCCCCGGGCGTCGAAGCGCTGGAACGAAAACCCGCCGGCGAAGGTGACGAAGTCGGCCGGGCGCGTCTCGAAGGTCTCCTTCCATGTCCACGTGGCCAGCGTGAATCCCGAGAAGGGATCGTTCACGTCGCTGTAGGAGATCTCGGAAGTCAGGCGGAGGCCGGGAAGCAGATCGGTCAGGGCCGTGGCGCGCACGGAATCCGTCTGACGGATCAGCCGGTTCCGCTCGACCTCCTCGCGGCGCGCCACGCTCACGAGGGTGTCGACGGTCGGAAGCGGCGTCCAGGAGAACGCGGCGTCGTAGCGCGTCTCGTCGCGGCGCAGCACGGGGAGTTCCTCTCGCCTGAAGTCGGACCGATGATATCGGAAACGCAGGTCCTTGTCCCGGCCCACCGCGGCGCCGAACAGGGCCTCGTAGGTCGTCTCCCGCACGTCGCGGACCGGCAGGCCGCCGCCGGAGCCGCCGTCGCTGTTGAACCCCACGGTGAGGGATCCGCGGTAGATCTCGTTGGGCCGCAGATCGCCCCTGAGGAAGATCCGCTCCGTCGTCGAGCGGCGCCTCTCCGTGCCCGTGCGCGTCGTGTCGATCAGGGCGCGGACCTCGGTGATGGCGACGCCGGTGCGAACGTTCACGGAGAGATTGACCGCCTTGAAGTATCGGTCGGTCGTCTCCGGAAACCGCAGCGTGTAGCGCAGGAAGGCGACGTCGAACGTCGAGATCACCCCGCCGATCGCCGTCCAGGTGAGGTTGTCCGGTCCGTGGTAGACGGCCCAGAGCAGGGAGGGATCGGAGAGCGCGTCGACCGTCACCTCGAGGCGCGTCACCTGCCGGGTGAATCCGAGATCCAGACCGGCGTTGCGGAACGTGTTCGCCCCGCCGATCTCCAGGCGGGGAACGGCCGGCGAGACGAGATCGCCGTCGATCAGGGTCGGCACGTCGGGGAGCGTCCCGATCTCCGGGGTCGGATCGACGTCCCCCAGACCCTCGCGCGCGAACAGCGGCTCGGCGATCGTCTGGCCGGCAGGAGTCCGCTCGAGCTGATCCGTCCGCCGCAGCAGGACGTCGGTCGAGAAGCGCAGCCGGTCCTCGAAGTACAGGTCGTCGAACGTTCCCTGCACGAGGTGCTCCCGCTGGCCGAGCTCGAAGCCGGTCATGTTGTTGTCGAGATCGAAGTCGCGGAACGCGTAGCGGGCCGTCCAGGTGCGGGCCACCTGGCTCACGTCGAAGTTGACGGACCGTGTGTCCAGGTCGCGTCCGAACACCGCGACGTCGGCCACGTTGGAGGAGGAGTCGAGGCGCAGCGAGTACTGCGGCCCGCGGGCGGGCCGGAAGGAGAACTGCCCGTAGCGCGCGACGGCGTCGAGCGTGTCGGCTTCGTTCGACCCGCGAGTGCGGCGGTCGCGGTATCCGATCAACCCGTAGATGCGATCGCGGGCGTAGCTCAGCTCGAAGGACGGCTCGTTGCTGCGGCGCTCGAACTCGGGGCCTCCGTCCGGGCTGACGCCGAAATCGTCCGCCTGGAATCCGGCGTGGAATCTCAGCCAGGGTGTGATCGGCTGCATGAATCGGAAGTGATAGATCTGGGAGAGCACGTTCTCGTCCTCGCCGTCGCTGTCCGTCGTGGCGCCGTAGATGCGCGCGTTGCCGCTGACGTCGCCCGCCTCGGCGGGGGCGGCCGCCAGCCAGACCGCGGCGAGGACAAGCGCCGCCCGGGTACCCCTCGATCGCGGCATCGCATCGCTCCGTAATCCCGGCGAGTTTCGTCTCGATCCGGGATCCTGATCAGAGCAATACCGATACCAACTTCGGGTGATGCCGGGCGGAAACATCGGCCGGCCCGCGGGCGCGAACACAAAAAGAGGCCCGGGAGCCGGGGCTCCCGGGCTCGAGGTTAATGCGTGCGACCGCTCAGCGGGTTCGCCGCTCGGGCGAACGCGCTAGACCGGATCCTTCGCGTGACACTTGTTGCACAGCGACCTTTGATGCGTCCCCGCGGTCGCGGCGTACGGGTTCGGGATCACGTAGGAGCCCGACTCGACGCCCTCCTCCTCCCACAGGGTGATGTTGAAGTCCCAGCGACCGGCGTTCGGTCCCGACGACGCGTGCGCCCGATGGCAGGACAGGCACATCACCTTCGAGGTGGTCGATGGACCGTCGGTCGAGGTGGTCGTCACCGCCGCGTCCTCGAACGGGACGAGCGCCAGGTACGAGGTCAGCGGGTCGCCGTCGTAGTGGCCGGAGCCGTTGTAGATGCCGTAGTTGGCGGCGATCGTCCCGCTCAGCGTCGCTCCCGACGGGTGCTTCAGCACGGTCGGGTACGCCGTGTTGTGGTAGTCGCCGTGGCAGTTGCCGCACCACTCGCTGATGCCGCTGTTGTAGGCGCTGTGGTTGTTGTTGGCCTCGGGCGCGCCGAACACGGCCAGCCCGACGCCCTCCGGCGCCGGCACCGGGTACGGGAAGGTGTACCCCATCGCCTTGCTCCCGTACGGAGAGCCGTAGAGCAGGCGGAAGTGGCCTCCCTGGCCATGCGGATCGTGGCAGGAGGTGCAGTGCATGAAGGCGGCCAGATAGCCGCCGCCCGGCGACAGCGAGTTGACCGGATCGATCGTGGAACCCCTGTCCAGGGAGATCACGTTGTGGCCGGCCTGGTGTCCCGGGATGAAGCGTGCGGGGTCGCTGCCCGCGTGCCCGTCGTTGAGATTGTCCTCCAGCAGGAACACGAACTGCCCGCCGCCATAGTTATCGCCCGGCGCCGTCACGGACGTGCCCCAGACGTTGCCAAGCCGCGTGGCGTGGCAGCGCAGGCAGGTATCGGTCGAGTTGCTCTCCTTGAGCAGGAACTGGTTGCCGCCGGGCGTGTCGGCGGGATTGTCCGGGCTCGCGTGCATCGTGTGACACCCGTTGCAGTGAGCCACGCCTCCGTCATGAAACGCGACGGCCGGAGCTCCCATCAGGGCGAGTGCGGCGACCGCAATCACCGTCGGGATGAGAATCCTGAAAGCGCGCATCGTATTAACCTCTCTGCCCCTCGATCGTTGAGTGTTCCGGGGATCTCCTCGTCTTCGCGTCCCCGTCACGCGGCCCGTACTGGTCCCGATCACCTCCCTCCGTCATGTGAAACATTTCACAATATCTGTTTTATGGCGGGACTCCGTGGTCTTGTTGAGGTGGAGTCCCACTTCGTGTAGAGCAATCTCCGTGCCGGTTTCGCCCGTCGGACTCGAGACCATCTTGGGCCGCCGGGGCGCCGATCCCGGCCTGTTTCGGTTAGGAGAGCGCCGGATCCAGGGGCCGCGCGCGAGACGGCGGGAGGGGGCTCGCCGCCTCGCGCGCAAATATTGCGGGCCGCGCTAGTGGGCGTGGGCGATTTTTTCGGGCCGGCCGTACGCGTGGGCGAGCCATCCGACGGCGAGGAACAGACCCTCGATGATGGCCACGATCATCATCGACCGAACCACGCTCGAACCCCCGAAGCCGTAGGAGTGGAGCCCCGCCGTCAGGATGTAGTTCACGCCGATGTAGGTCATGACGACGGTCCAGAAGGCGACGATGCTGAAGGCCGCCACGCCGAACGGGCCGACCAGCCGATCGAACCGTCCGTGCAGGATCGCCAGGTAGGCCAGAAACGCGATCAGCGACCAGACCTCCTTCGGATCCCAGCCCCAGTACCGGCCCCAGGACGATGCCGCCCAGATCGACCCCGTGAGGATGCCGGCGATCAGGAGGATCGCGCCGGCGTGCATGTACCAGTAGAGAAGGTCGTTCATGCGGGCCACGAGGTCGCGCCGCCCCGCGGCGAAGATCGACACGCCGATCTGGAGATGCGCCACCAGCACGCCCAGGGCGAGCACGGAGTAGCTCACCATGATGATCGGCACGTGAATGGCGAGCCATGCCGTCCCCGCCAGGACCGGCGGCATCGGGTGGACGAACGGATCGATCGGCAGCAGATCGGTGAGCGCCATCGTCAGCGCCGACATCGCCGCGGCGTTGAAGATCACGAGCCGGTTTTTCAGCCCGAACAGCGCGAAGAGCGCGAACAGGCCGACGCCCCAGCCCAGGAAGAGGAGCGACTCGTACATGTTCGAGGCGGGAATGCGGCCGGCGAACTTCCAGCGCAGCGCCAGACCGATGGTCATGACGGCGAAGCCGGCGAGCAGGAATGCGGTCGCGGCGACGTCGAGCCACCGTCGCGGGCGCACCCAGGCGAGCAGCGACAGGCCCGTCGCCGCCGCCAGGATCCACCAGGCGAGCCGCGAGGGGCGCAGGCGGTTGTGGAGCATCTCGGCGTCGATCACCCCCGGATCGACGATCCCCTCCGCGGGGCGGGCGGCCTCGATCGCATTCAGATCCTCGATGCCGTGAATGTGCGCAGGCGGAGACCAGGGCCCGAGCGGATCGTCCGGCGGGGGCAGCGGCCGGATGGCGTCCTTCTGCAAAAACCGCTGCATCCACACCAGGCGGCCCTCGAGCTTCTGCGCCGCGGCGAGGACGCCGGCCGGCCGGCGCCCCGCGGCCTCCTCGGAGCGCACCTGGCGCAGCAGGCCCATCAGATGGGCGTTGCGCGCCAGGTCGATGAACGAGGCGTGGCGCGTCGCGCGCGGGAGGCCGATCGCGGCGGCGAGATCGTCGTCACCGATCAGGACCAGAGGGCGTTCCACCCACCCCTGCGGATCGATCGTCCAGCCCAGGGTCAGGGCCGCGGGGTCCAGGCCGTCCCACCTCATCCGGCCGGTGACGTTCCAGACCGCCTCGCGGGCGAGCGTGTCGAACGGCATCACCCGCCCGTCGTGCTGCACGGGCAGCCGGCGCAGCGACTCGATCGACGCGGCGTCGGGGAGTTCGGCGGCGCCCGCGAGGCCGCCCGCGGCGCACAGCGAGACGAGCAGCGCGATGGCGGCCGCTGCGCGGCGCGCTCCGGCGGAGCGGCTCTTCGCCACGGTCCGGAGGGCGGCGCGGCGCTGGACGATCCGCGTCGTCAGGACGGTGCCCATGCCGGCCACCAGGAGCACGTAGCCCGCAAAGACGATCGGCTGGCCCGGATCGCTCGACACCAGGAGGATGGTGCGATCGCGCCCGGGGGTCTGCTGATAGCTGCTCTGATAAAAGTTGTACCCGCCGTGGGCCAGCTCGCGGTTCATCTCGATCACGGCGGGGAAGGATCCGGCCTCCGGGTCGACGACCACGACCCGGCTGCGGAACATGGCCGGGCGGCGCGTCCCCTGGTAGGTGTCGATCTCGAACGACTCGAGCCTCACGGAGAACGGCAGCGTCACCTGGTCCACCGGAGCATCGGGGTCGCCGCGCGTGACGATGGCGTTTTCCTCCTCGCCCTCCCAGATCGCGAGGCGCCCCTCCACCCGGAACAGGTCGGTCGCCAGGGCGCCCGCGAGTATGAGAAGCAGGGATCCGTGCGTCATGACGAACCCGATACGGGCGCGTCCCCACGGCCACAGTTCGATGAGCGAGCAGACCAGGTTGAGGGCGAACAGGCCCAGCAGCAGTCGGAACCAGAGGGAGCCGTAGATCAGCCGCAGCGCGGTCTCGGTCCCGTGAATCGACTCCACGATCGTGCCGGCGGCCAGGGTGACGACGATGACGACGAGAACGCCGACGGCCAGCGGCATCGAGGCAAGAATCCGGATCCAGGATCTCATGACGGTTTCCCCTCCGCGTCCCCGGGGCGGGAGTCCGAACTTCGATCCGAACGGGCTCCACGGGGGACGAAACCCGGCGACGGCCCGGCGGCCCGGAACGGGGCCGCGCGCGGCGCCGGAGGGGTCCCATTTGCAAAATGCGTTCCGGGCGCCGCCGGCCGGCGGAATGTGGCACGCGGGTTGCTGAAGATCCAGCCGAGGGAGGGGCTCATGAAAATTCCGCGCGTCGATTACGAGCGAACGCCGTTCCTGATCATCTGGGAGACGACGCAGGCGTGCGATCTCGTCTGCCGGCACTGCCGGGCCAGCGCGCAACCGCTGCGCGATCTGGGGGAGTTGACGACGGCCGAGGGCAGGAACCTGCTCGACCAGGCCGTCGATCTGGGCACCCCGATCGTCGTCCTGAGCGGCGGGGATCCGCTCAAGCGCGAGGACCTCTACGACCTCGTCCGCCACGGCGCCGGGCGGGGATTGAGGATGGCCACCATCCCGGCCGCGACGGATCGCCTCACCGAAGAGGTCATCGCGCGGCTGAAGGAATCGGGCCTCAGCCAGATGGCGCTCAGCCTGGACTTCCCGTCGGCCGAGCTGCACGACTCGTTCCGGGGCGTGCCGGGCGCCTTCGTGAAGACCATGCGGGCGATCGAGTGGGCGCACCGGCACGAACTGCCGCTGCAGATCAACACGACGATCTGCGGCGAGAGCCTTCCCCATCTCGAGCGGATGGTCGATCTCGTGAAGCACCTGGACGTCGTTTTCTGGGAGGTCTTCTTCCTCGTGCCGATGGGGCGCGGCGCGGATCTCATGGGCCTCGACGCGCAGAGCTGCGAGGAGATCTTCGGCCTCCTGTACCGGACGCAGAAGTCCGCCAAATTCCTCGTGAAGGTGACCGAGGCGCCGCACTACCGGCGCTACGTCGCGCAGCGCGAATGGCTGGAGGGCGGCGCGCGCCGCCGCGCGGGCTCGCTTCCGGCGCAGCTCGTCCGCACGGAGGGACCGGGCGGCACGATCGGGCTCGCGCCACAGGGCGTGAACGCCGGCAACGGCTTCCTGTTCATCTCGCACACCGGCGAGGTCTATCCGAGCGGCTTCCTGCCGGTGAGCGGTGGTAACGTCCGACAGCGCACCCTGGCATCGATCTACCGCGACACGCTCTTCTTCCAGAGGCTGCGCCGCCCGCGCGATTTCAGCGGCGTGTGCGGGCGCTGCGAGTTCAACCTGATCTGCGGCGGCTCCCGATCGCGGGCCCTCGCCCTCACCGGCGATCCGTTCGCCAGCGATCCCTGGTGCGCCTACCGCCCCGGGAGCGCCGTCGCGCCGGCCGGTTAGACACGACCGGCCTCTCCCCGGACCATCCGCGCGGCGATCCGGCCGCGACGAAATTGTTGCGTCCCGCCCGGCGCGTTCGCGCCGAAAAATCATGAGCGGTCGGTCATCTCCGCGCCCGGGGCCTCTCCCGGCCGATCGATCCGGGCACGGAAGTTGCTCCTGCAGCATCGTAGAGGGGAGAAAGGCAGGGGCCGAACGATGCCCCGCATCATTCTCCCGGGCTGGGGAGTCCGAGAGGCGATCGACCGGTACGGTGGAGCGCTTCTCGTCCTCGTCGCGCTGGCGCTCGCCGCGCTTCCTTCGACCGCCTCCACGAACGACGACCTGAGACTTCCTCCCGAACGGATCCTCGCCGCGCGCGCCGATTCACCCGGCCCCGTGACGTTCCGCCACGAGACCCACACCGACCCGTCCCCGGGGATCTGCCTGAAGTGCCATCCGCGCCCCTTCAGCATCCTCGGCCGCAAGAGCGCCGTGACGCACGCGCTGATGGAGGGCGGCGGCGCCTGCGGGATCTGCCACGATGGCCGGGCCTCGTTCGGCGCGTCCGATCCGGACGCGTGCGCGGTGTGCCACGACATGGAGGGCCCGCCGCCCGGAGAGGGTCCGCCATGAACGCCGGCCTCCTGTTCGACGCCACCAAGTGCATCGGGTGCGGCGCCTGCTCCGCCGCATGCAAGGAGCAGAACGATCTCCCCCTGCCGATCGAGAGCGCGCCGACCGCCTACACGTGGACGACGGTGGAGGAGTACGACGGCACGTTCGTGCGCCGGCTGTGCATGCACTGTCTCGAGCCGACCTGCGTGTCGGTCTGTCCGGTGGGGGCGCTGCGCAAGACCCCGGAGGGACCCGTCGTTTACGACGCGAAGCGGTGCATCGGCTGCCGGTACTGCATCATGGCGTGCCCGTTCGGCGTTCCCAGGTACCAGTGGGATCGGGCCCTGCCGGTGGTCGGCAAGTGCGTCCTGTGCAGCCCGCGCGTCAGCGCCGGACAGCCGACGGCCTGCGCGGCCGTCTGCCCGACGGGGGCGACGAAGTTCGGCGAGCGCCCGGCGCTGCTGGCCGAGGCGCGCTCCCGCATCCGGGAGAATCCCGGCCGCTACGTCGATCGTGTTTTCGGCGCCGAGGAGGCGGGCGGCACATCGGTCCTGATGCTCTCCGGCGTCCCGTTCGAGAATCTGGGGTTCCGCTCCGACCTGCCGCGACAGTCGCTGCCGATGCTCACCTGGCAGGTGCTCTCGAAGGTCCCCGATTTCGTCCTGCTCGCGGGCGCGCTGCTGTTCGGGATCCACTGGATCACGCGGCGCCGTGACGAGGTCGGGGCGGGCGCCACCGCCGGCGCGGCCCCGGACGATCCGCGAGGCGACGCGCCGGGGTTCTGGCGGCGGCTCTGGCGGCGGAGGGCGTCATGAGACCCGGGGACGCCGTGCGATCCTTCGCGGCCCGGCTCGGCTTCTGGCGCGCCGCCTTCGTCGTCGTGGTCATGGCGCTCGCCTTCGTCACGGTGGTGCGCTTCACGCGCGGACTGGGGGCGGCCACGAACCTCAGCGATCGATTCCCCTGGGGTCTCTGGATCGGTCTCGACGTGCTGTGCGGCGTGGGCCTCGCCGCGGGGGCGTTCACGCTGACCGCCACGGTGCACATCTTCAATCTGCGCCGCTTCGAGCCGATCGTCCGCCCCGCCCTGTTGACCGGGTTCCTCGGATACCTGTTCGTCATCGTCGCCCTGATGTTCGACCTGGGGCAGCCCTGGCGGATCTGGCACGCCCTGGTGTTCTGGAACACGCGCTCGGTGATGTTCGAGGTCGCCTGGTGCGTGATGCTGTACACGACCGTGCTCGCCGTGGAGTTCTCGCCGGTGGTCTTCGAGCGGCTCCGGCTCGAGCGGCCGCAGCGCATCCTGCGCGCGATCAGCACGCCGCTCGTCATCGCGGGGGTCATCCTGTCGACCCTGCACCAGTCGTCCCTCGGCTCCCTCTACCTCATCGTGCCGTCGAAGCTCCATGCGCTCTGGTACACGCCGCTGCTGCCGTTCCTCTTCTTCGTCTCCGCCATCGGGGGCGGCATCGGCATGGTCATCCTCGAGTCCCACCTGAGTGGCCGCGCGTTCGGGCGGCGGCTGGAGATGCGGCTTCTGGAGCCGCTGGCGCGCACGATGGTCGTCGTCCTGGGCGTGTACGGCCTGCTCCGGTTCCAGAGCCTGGCGCGGGAGGGGGCCCTCGCGCGGCTCCTCCGCCCGGGCTACGAGGAGTGGATGTTCTTCGTCGAGATCGGCCTCGGCGTGATCCTGCCTGTCACGCTCCTGTCGATGAGGAGGGTGCGCACCGCCCCGCGGGGCCTCGTCCTGGGTGCGTTCCTCGCGGTCCTCGGATTCGTGATGAACAGGCTGAACGTGAGCGTCACGGGCATGGAGGGCGCCGCGGGCGTCCGTTACCTGCCCTCCTGGATGGAGATCACGGTGTCGCTCGGTCTCGTCGCGCTCGGCATGGCCGCCTTCGCCGCGGCGGTGAAGTTCCTGCCGATCTTCGGGAGCGAGGAGACGGTGTCCCGCGCGCCCGCACCGGCGCGCGCGGCCTCCTTCGCGAAGGGGTGACGGCATGCGCACGCGCATCGGAACGCAGCTGATCGCCGGGGTCGCCCTGGTCACCGGCCTGACGATGGGCCTCATGGCGCTCGTCATCCTGCCGCGGCACCGGGCGGAGCTGATCGACCAGATGACCCACAGCGCCGATCGGATCAGCGAGACGATCAAGAACAGCGCGCGGGACGCGATGCTCGAGAACCGCCGCGATCAGCTGCGCAGGCAGATCGAGGCGGTCGGCCGGCAGGAGGGGATCGACAGGGTCCGGCTGTTCAACAAGGACGGGACGATCATGCTCTCCTCGGATCCGGGGGAGATCGGCCGGCAGGTCGACAAGAGGGCGGAGGCGTGCTACGCCTGCCACGCCGAGAACGGACCGCTCGAGCATCTCCCGATCCCCGCGCGCTCCCGGACCTTCGATGGGCCGCAGGGGGAGAGGCTGCTCGGCATCATCAATCCCATCCAGAACGAGCCGGGGTGCTCCACGGCGGCCTGCCACGCGCACGCCCCCGGGGATACCGTCCTCGGGGTCCTCGACGTGACCATGCCGCTGGGGGAGGTGGACGCCCAGATCGCGCACAGCCAGTCCCGGATGACCGGGCTCGCCGCGCTGACGCTGGTGGCGAGCGCCGTGCTCCTCTGGTGGCTGAACCGCCGCCTCGTCGTCCGGCCGGTGGCGGCTCTGGCGCAGGGGACCCGCCGGGTCGCGGACGGTGACCTGACGACCACCATCCCGGTCACCTCGAGCCACGAGCTGGGCGATCTGGCGCGCGCCTTCAACACCATGACGCGGCGGCTGGCCGAGGCGCAGCGCCAGCTCACGCAGGCCGACAAGCTCGCCTCGATCGGCCGCCTCGCGGCGGGCGTGGCCCACGAGATCAACAGCCCGCTCACGGGCGTCCTCTCGTACGCCTCCTTCCTGCAGAAGCGCGCGGGGAAGTCGCCGGAGATGAAGGAGGACCTGGACGTGATCGTCCGGGAGACGAAGCGCTGCCGCGAGATCGTCAAGGGTCTTCTGGACTTCGCGCGGCCGGCGCCTCCGAAGCGCCATCCGACCGACCTCAACGACGTCGTGCGCCGCGCCGTGGCGGTCGTGATGAACGAGCTCTCGGTCAACCGCGTGTCGCTCCGGCTCGATCTGTCGCCCGATCTGCCGCGGGTGGCGGCGGACGGCAACCAGATGCAGCAGGTCGTCGTGAATCTCGTCCTGAACGCCGCGGACGCGATCGGGGAGAGCGGCGGCGAGATCCGGATCGCGTCG
>JBFGDZ010000103.1:0-12858 GCA_041580375.1 Candidatus Polarisedimenticolia bacterium | reverse complement strand
GGCGAACACCGAGACGCCTCCATGCTTCATGGCGACGTTGTGAATGAGCTCCATGATGATGACCGTCTTGCCGACGCCGGCGCCGCCGAACAGCCCCGTCTTGCCGCCCTTGAGATAGGGCTCGAGCAGGTCGATGACCTTGATCCCCGTCTCGAACATCTGCATCTCGGTGTCCTGCTCCTCGAACGTCGGGGCCTCGCGGTGGATCGGGAGGAGCTTCTTCGCCTTGATCTCGCCCTGCTTGTCGACGGGCTTGCCGAGGACGTTGATCACCCGCCCGAGGACCGCCTCGCCGACGGGAACCTGGATCGGGGCGCCCGTGTCGATCGCCTTCATCCCCCGGACGATGCCGTCCGTCGGCTCCATCGACACGCACCGGACCCGTCCCTCCCCGAGGTGCTGTTCGACCTCGGCCGTCACGTCGATCGGGGCCGGTACGTCGAACCCCTCGCTCGTGATGTGCACGGCGTTGTAGATCGAGGGGAGATTTTCCTCCGTGAACTCCACGTCCACGACGGGTCCTATGATCTGCACGACTTTCCCGGCGTTCATGAACCGACTCCTCCCTCCCGGACGGGCACCCTCGCGGGGTCCGCGGTCACACCGAACGGCCGCAGAACCGGCAGACGGTCGCCCGGGCCTTGATGGTCTCCGCGCAGTAGGGACACTCCTTGACGTCGCCCCCCGCGGCTTCCGCCGCTCCGACTCCCCGGAACGACGGACCCTGCCTGTGGCGCTCCTTCAGCGCCAGAATAGTCTCCCTCAACTCCCCCGGAGCGGCCGCGTGGGGGATGGTGGAGGCGCCCCCTTCGGCCGCGGTCTGGACGTCGACCGTGCCGTAGTTCAGCACCCGCCCCAGGATCGTCTGCGTGCAGGTGACGTTGTGAATCGTGTCGAGCGGACTGTCGACGACGCGGACCCTGAGCACCCCGCATTCGTCGATGACCCGCTCCGACGTCACGGCCCACAGATCGAATCGCCACCGCATCCACCTCAGCAGAAGCCAGAGCCCCGACGCCGCGAACAGCACGCCCGCCGCGGGCAGGAGCCACGGCCGATCCACGAACCCCGACGCCACCAGACAGCCCAGGAGAAACAGTGTCAGCCACAGCGGCCAGCCGAGGACGATCCAGTGCCGCCGCGCGACCAGCGCGACCTCCTCGCCCGCTCTCAGCCTCGTTCTCATGCACCCCCGAATCCGCGCCGGCCGGCGCCGGTCCCAGGGCTCACTTCAACGCTTCCGCGCCGCTGACGACCTCAAGAATCTCCTTGGTGATCGAGGCCTGCCGGATCTTGTTCATCTCAAGCGTCAGCGACTCGATCATCTCGCCCGCGTTCCGGGTCGCGTTGTCCATCGCCGCCATGCGCGCCCCGTGCTCGGCCGCGGAGGATTCCAGGAGCGCGCGGTAGACCTGCACCTCCACGTGCTTCGGGAGCAATGCGGCGAAGAGCTCGCGCTGGCCCGGCTCATAGATGTAGTCCTCCGCCTTCACGGCCAGGGCACCCTCCCCTTCCGCGAACGTCTCCCGGGGAATCGGAAGGAGCGGCTCGACGACGATACGCTGCTGGATGGCCGACTTGAACTCGTTGTACACCATGATCACGGCGTCGCACTCGTTCTCCACGAAGGCGCGCATGAGGTCCCCCGCGATCTCCCTGGCGGTCTTCAACGACAGCGAGCGGAAGACGTCGATCACGACGCGCCGTGTGGCGTAGGCCCTCCTCTGGAACCAGTCCCTGCCCTTGCGCCCCACGACGTCGACCCGCGCCTCGCGATCGGTCATGCCGTCGAGCACGGTTCGGGCCTGGTTCAGGATGTTGGTGTTGAACGATCCGCACAGACCCTTGTCCGCGGTGAGCACGAGGATGATGACGCGCTTCTCGGGTCGGCGGGCCAGAAGCGGATGCGTCTCGGGATCGGCTCGGGATGCGAGCGAGGCGAGGACGTCGCGCATCTTTCCGGCGTAGGGGCGCGCCGTGAGGATCGCCTCCTGCGCGCGGCGCAGCCTCGCCGCGGCCACGAGCTTCATGGCCCGCGTGATCTGCTGCGTGCTCCTCACGCTCCGAATGCGGGTTCTGAAATCCCGAACGTTGGCCATGCCTGCCGGCGCTCCTCAGGCCGCCGCGTGCTTCGCCCGGAAGTCGATCTTCAGGGCCTTCAGCATCGATTCGATCTGGGCCTTCATGTCGTCGTCGATCTTCTTCTTCTCGAGCAGGGCCCGACCCACCGGTCGCCCCGGGCCGTCGAGGTGGCGGTGAATCGCCGCCTCGAACTCGCGCACGCGCTCGACCTCGATGTCGTCGAGGTAGCCGTGAATGCCGGCGAAGATCGTGATCACCTGTTTGTCGACCGAAAGCGGCCCGTACTGCCCCTGTTTGAGGATTTCGGTCAGGCGCTTGCCGCGATTGAGCTGCGCCTGCGTCGCCTTGTCCAGGTCGGACCCGAACTGCGCGAACGCGGCCATGTCGCGGTACTGCGCCAGGTCGAGCCGCAGCGTCCCGGCGACCTGCTTCATCGCCTTGATCTGCGCGTTGCCCCCGACGCGGCTGACCGACAGGCCGACGTTCACGGCCGGACGGATGCCCGAGTAGAAGAGATCCCCCTCCAGGTAGATCTGGCCGTCGGTAATCGAGATGACGTTCGTCGGGATGTAGGCCGACACGTCCCCCGCCTGCGTCTCGATGATCGGAAGCGCGGTCAGCGATCCCCCGCCCAGATCGTCGCTCAGCTTCGCCGCGCGCTCCAGAAGCCTCGAATGGAGGTAGAAGACGTCGCCCGGGTACGCCTCGCGGCCGGGCGGACGGCGCAGCAGCAGAGAGATCTCCCGGTAGGCGGCCGCGTGCTTGCTCAGGTCGTCGTAGATCAGGAGCGAGTGCTTGCCGCGGTCGCGGAAGTACTCTCCCATCGCGCACCCGGCGTAGGGAGCGATGTACTGCATCGTCGCCGGCTCGGAGGCCGAGGCCGCGACGACGATCGTGTACGGCATCGCATCGTTCTCCTCCAGGATCTTCACCACCTGGGCGATGGTGGAGCGCTTCTGGCCGATCGCGACGTAGATGCAGATGACACCGGAGTTCTTCTGATTGATGATGGTGTCGAGCGCGATCGCGGTCTTGCCTGTCTGCCGGTCGCCGATGATCAGCTCGCGCTGGCCGCGGCCGATCGGGATCATCCCGTCGATCGCCTTCAGGCCCGTCTGCAGCGGCTCCTTCACGGGCTGCCGATCGACGACCCCGGGCGCGATGCGCTCCAGCGGGCTCCGCTCCGTCGAGGCGAGCGGGCCCTTGCCGTCCTGGGGCTGCCCGAGAGGGTTGACGACGCGGCCGACCAGAGCCTCCCCGACCGGCACGTCCATGATGCGCCGCGTGCGGCGGACGGTGTCGCCCTCTTTGATCTTCGTGAACTCGCCGAGGAGGACGGCGCCGACCGACTCCTCCTCGAGGTTGAGCGCCATGCCGAAGACGTTGTGCGGCAGCTCGAGAAGCTCGACCGCCATGCAGTTCTGGAGTCCGTAGATGCGGGCGATGCCGTCGCCCACCGAGACGACCGTCCCTTCCTCGGACACGTCGATGCCCGACTTGAACCCCTCGATCTGCTGCTTCAGGACGCTCGCGATCTCGTCCGCCTTGATCTCCGCCATTCCTGAACCCCCCGGAATCGATGCGCCGGCGCCTCGCCGGACCGCCTAGCGCGCCTCCGCCAGCCTCTCGCGCAGCAGGCCCAGCTGGCGCCTGAGCGTGCCGTCATAAACCCGCGACCCGATGCGCGTCCTGACTCCGCCCAGAACCTCCGGGTCGACCTTCAGCGTGAGCCTCACGCGGCGGCCCGTGATCGTCTCGAGCGACGACTGGAATTTCCGACGCTCGGCCGCCGACAGGGCGACCGCCGTCGTCGCCTCGATCGGAACGATGCCGAGGCGCAGATCCTTGATCTCCTCGAACGCCTCCGCGATCACGGGGAGCGCGGTCACTCTGCGGTTCTCGATGAGAACATCGAGAAACCTGCGCGTGAGAGCCCCCGCGCCGATCTTGCGGACCAGGGACGCCGCCGCCCTGGCCCGATCCTCGCGCCGCACGGACGGATCCTCGAAGAACCGGGCGATCTCCGGGCGGCTGGCGAGGACACGGGCGAGCATCGACAGTTCCGCGGCGATCGTCTCCAGTCGCGAGGCCTGCTTGTCCCCGGCCACCTCCGCCAGGGCGCGCGCGTATTTCTTCGCGACGGTGATCGGCTTCAAGACGTTTCCCCCGGCCGGAAGGTCCGGCGCGCGACGCGGCGCGCCGGCGGAGCATCAAAAAACCCCGCGGCCGTCGTCCCGGGGCGCCGCTGGGGTTTTTCTCAAGCTCTCTCCCCTGGGTTCTCTGAGGAGGCGGGAAAATAGCACACGGATCGCCGGAGTGTCAAACGGCTCAAGGGATTGGGAGGGGTCTTGCGACCCGGGGTGCGCCCGCGGTTCGCGGACGGCGGGGTCGCCCTCGCTTCGGGATGCGCGGGGCCGGGATCCGGATCAGGTGTTCGTTTGGGCCCGGATCGGCTCGACGGTCCCCTCCTTATGGGAACCGCCGCGGACGTCCCTGCGCTTGCCGGCGTTCATGTCGATGTTCCCCTCGAAGACGCCGCCCTCGCGAATGACCAGCTGCGGCTTTTCCAGCGAGAGGTCCCCCGAGATGCGGCCGGTCGCGTGAATCTCCACCCGCTCCTTGACGTGGATCTTGCCGGTGACCTTGCCGCTCACCGAAAGGATGCCGACGTCGACCTCGGCCTCCACGACACCGGCTTCCCCGACGACGAGCTCCTTCTCGGAGATCACCTTGCCGGTGATCTTGCCGTCCACGCGGAGAACGTCGCGGAAGCGGATCTCTCCGGAGACCTCGGTTCCCTCCGCGAGAAATCCGCTGATCTCGTCCTGCCCCACGTGTTCCTTCAGAAGACTCTCCTTGCCGAACGCCATGATACGGTCCCCCTTGCGCGTGAGCCGATCTCGATGCCTGCGTTTCTCTCTCTCAGTGACCCCGCTCGGCCGACAGCAGAGCATGATACAGCCGCTCCAGCTCCGCCCCGGAGTAGAACTCGATCTCCAGCCGTCCCCGATCTCCCCGTTTGACGATCCGCACCTTCGTCGCCAGGGCGCGACAGAGATGTTCCTCCGCAGCCTTCACGTTCGGATCCCGGTCGTCCGGGCCCCGCGGGCGCGACCGCGCTCCGTCCCGCGGCGACTTCCTGAGAATCCGCGACACCCGCTCCTCCGTCTCGCGAACGGAGAGGAACCCGGCGACGACATCGTTCGCCACCTTAATTTGTGTCGCGGCGTCGGAAAGCGCCAGAAGGGCCTTCGCATGGCCGAAGCTGAGGATGCCCTCCCTCACCTTCTGCTGAACGGATTCAGGTAACTTCAATATTCTCAGAGAGTTAGCGATTGACGATCGATCCCGGCCCACGCGGCGGGCGACGTCCGCCTGGGTCAGATTCATCTTGCCCGTCAGAACCTCGTAGGCGCGGGCCTCCTCGATCGGGTTCAGCTCCTTGCGCTGGATATTCTCGATCAGGCCGATCTCGAGAAGTCGATCGTCAGCGACCTCGCGCACGACCGCCGGAATCCGGTGGAGACCCGCCAGCTGGGCGGCACGCCAGCGCCTTTCGCCGGCGACGAGACCATAGCCGTCCTCCTCCTTGCGCACGACGACGGGCTGGATGATGCCAGTCTCCCTGATGCTGCTGACCATCCCCTCCAGACCGGAGAAATCCTGGCGCGGCTGCATGCGGCTCGGATGGATCCGGTCGATGTCCAGCATGAGGACGCCGGCATCCGGCTTGACGGGTGGTTCAGGGATGAGGCTGCTGAGACCTTTGCCGAGTGCTTGTCTTTTCATGGCGACCAATGACCTCGCGGGCCAGATTCATGTAGGATTCGGCCCCTTTCGATCGGATGTCGTACAGCATGATCGGCTTGCCGAAGCTCGGCGCCTCGCCGAGCCGCACGTTACGCGGCACGATCGTCTCATACACCTTTTCCTTGAAATACGACGTGAGCTCGTTGACGACCTGCCTGGAGAGATTCGTCCTCTCGTCGAACATCGTGGGAAGGACGCCATCGACCTCCAGGTCGGGATTCAGTCCTCCCCGGATGCGCTCTATCGTGGCGACCAGTTCCGACAGCCCCTCGAGCGCCAGGTATTCGCACTGAACCGGGACGAGGATTCCGTCGGCGGCCGTCAGTGCGTTCACGGTGAGAAGCCCGAGGGACGGCGGACAATCGACCAGGACGTAGTGATAACGGCGCCTGATCGCCTCAATCGCCGATTTCAGCCTGAACTCGCGCTCCTCCATGCCGACGAGCTCGACCTCGGTCCCGACCAGGTCGCGGCTCGCGGGTGCCACCGTCAGAAACTCCAGATCGGTCGGGACGAGGATCTCCTCCAGGCGCGACTCGCCCGAGAGGACCGAGTACATATCCCCGGCCGGTCCCGGCCTGAGCCCGAGCCCCTTCGTGGAGGATGACTGCGGATCGATATCGACGAGCAGAGTCGACCGTTCCGCGATCGCCAGCGCGGCCGCGAGGCTGATGGCCGTGGTGGTCTTTCCCACCCCACCCTTCTGATTGGCGACGGCGATCACGCGGCCCATGAGACCCGCAAGACTAGCACAGACTCCCGCGGCCCGATCCGCCGGGACGCCCGTGTCGATGGCTCGACGTTCCACGTGGAACACTCCAGGCTTCGCCGCGGACCGGCATGTTCCACGTGAAACATCGGGAATCCCCCGATCATGCCCGCTCGAGGATCGCCGCGATCGAATCGGTCCGGGACGAAAGCAGGCGTGAACCTGCGATCCGCATGCCCGGGAGGCCACCCTTCTCCAGATCCCGGAGCTGGCCCTTCGAAATGAACAGGACGGCCCGTCCCCCGGGCTCGAGGATCGGGACGGGCGGGCCGCGGCGAAGGAAGTCGGCGCCCCGGATCGCCCTGAAGGTGAGATAGCGGCACGGGAGCAGGTCGGCGAGATCGGCCGTGGAGCGGATGCGCCGCGTCTCCACCCGGATCCTCTTCAGGCCGGATTCGCGAGCGATCTCGCGAAGAAACGCCGACTTGCGCTCCGAAGCCTCGACCATGACCAGCTCGAGGTGAGGGTTGAGGACGCTCAGCGGAATGGCGGGAAAACCGTTACCGGAGCCGAGATCGAGCAGCGTCCCCGGGTCGGGGAACAGATCCGCCGCCGCGATCGGCTCCAGGAAATGGCGCCGGATGATCGCATCCTCGTCCCGCAGGCCGGTCAGGTTGATCCGGCGGCCCCAGTGCGACAGCAGACGGTAATGGATCTCGAAGAGCCGGACCTCCTCCTGCGAGAGAGATCGGCCGGCCTGCTCGGATTCCGCGACTAGCGTTTCACAAAATGAACCACCGCGGCGGGTGGTCCGGCTGGCGCGCCGGGTTACCATAGTGGCTACGTTAGCATGCCGGAGGAGCATTTGACCGGACACCCCAACCCGTCGCGGCGGCGGTTGCCCGTGCGGGCGGCCCTCGCGATCATTCTCATGATGCCGGCGGTTCTTTCCGCCGCGCCCGCCCCGCAGGCGCAAGGCTCCGATCCACCCAACCCCTACCGCGAGTCGATTGATCTCGAATCGCTGCTCCGGCTCCTCGGCGAGAAAGCCCTCGTCTACCGGGAGGTCGCCCTCAGGTTCGTCTGCATCGAATCGATTCAGAACAGCGACAAGCCGCAGGAGGTCCGGCGCTACGACTACATGTACGTGGAGGAGCAGCCTCAGCGTTACAAGCCGTACCGGCAGAAGCACACCGGCCGGCCGGGACGGCGCCCCCAGGAATCGAACGTGAGCTTCGACTTTCCCGATTCGTACTCCTGGACGCTGATGTTCGATCCGGATCGCCAGCATCTGTTCAAGTTCCGTCACGCTGGCCAGGAGTGGTTCTCGCTCCGGATGGCGCACGTCCTGGAGTTCACCGCGCCGCTGCCGTTCACGACGGGACGCACGGTCTACGAGTGGAGCGGTCGCGTCTGGGTCGACGCCGAGAACTTCAACTTCCTGAAGGTCGAGGCGCGGCCGGGCAATCAGGACGGGAGGCTGGAGAGCGAGCTGCGGGCCTATCGACAGGCACCCCGGTTTCTCATCTACCCGCTCGTGAAGCCGCCGACCGGCGCCTTCTACACCATCACCTTCCTGAACGAGTTCCAGAGGCTGTCGCTGCCGGATCTCGCGGAGTTTCGCGAGTTCAGTCTCGATCTGGAGGGACAGGAGGCATGGGGGGCGACGCTCTCGTTGCGTTACAGCGGTTACCAGTTTTTCGGAGTCGACGTGAAGGACCGGTTCCTGCTCTAGCCCTCCGTTCGTGTTGACGACGGGCCGCGTCAGCGCGACCGCGGCGGCCGCTGCGCGGCGGCTCTCAGACCCCGGCGCGCCTCTCCCTCTCCAAGCGGATGTTGATCAGCGTGATGGCGGCCGGAGTCACTCCGGAGATGCGCGCCGCCTGCGCGAGGTTTGCGGGTCGCGCCCGCCCCAGCTTCTCGACGACCTCGTTCGAGAGGCCGGGCACCGCCGAGTAATCGAAGCCGCCGGGGATCCGCCGCCCCTCCTCGCGACGCATGCGGGCGACGTCGCGCTCCTGCCGCTCGATGTACCCTCCGTAACGGAGGCGGTTCTCGATCGAGGCCCGCTCCCGGCGGCCGAGGCCGTCCGGCACGCGGCCGTCGAGGAACCTCTCCAGATCGTCGAGGCGAACGTCGGACCGGCGCAGCAGGAGCGCCGGGGTCGTCGGCTCGGTGATCCGGATGCCCAGGAGATCGATCGCGCGCCGCTGGACGTCCGCGCGGGGCGTCAGCTCGGTCTTCTCGAGGATCTCGAGGAACCGCCGCATCCTCTCCCGCCGGTCCACGAAGCGCGCGTAACGCGCGTCATCGATGAGTCCCAGTCGGTGTCCGTGGTCGGTGAGCCTGATGTCGGCGCTGTCGATGTCGAGCAGCAGTCGGTATTCGGCGCGGGAGGTGAACATGCGGTACGGCTCCTCCGTTCCTCTCAGCACGAGGTCGTCGATCAGGACCCCGATATACGCCTCCGCGCGCGACAGCACGAAAGGCTCCCGTGCCGCGGCCAGGAGCGCCGCATTGATCCCCGCCATGATGCCGAGCGCCGCCGCCTCCTCGTATCCCGTCGTGCCGTTGATCTGTCCGGCCAGGAACAGACCGCCGATGCCGCGCGCTTCGAGGGAGTGGGTGAGGCTGGTCGGCTGGACGAAGTCGTACTCCACGGCGTAGCCGGCCCGGGTGATCTCCGCCCTCTCCAGCCCCGGGATCGATCGAACGACCTCCCACTGGATCTCTTCGGGCAGGCTCATGGAGAGTCCGTTCAGATACACCCAGGGATGACGGCGGCCCTCAGGCTCGACGAACAGCTGGTGCCGATCCCGGTCGGCGAAGCGCACGACCTTGTCCTCGATCGACGGGCAGTAGCGCGGGCCGATGGAGCGGATGATCCCGCTGTAGAGGGGGGACCGGTCGAGATTGCCGCGGATCAACGCGTGCGTCGCGGGGACGGTGAACGTGATGTGGCAGTCGACCTGGGGCTGCGTGATGCGTTCCGTCTCGAACGAGAACGGGACCGGATCCGGATCGCCGGGCTGGGGCTGCATGCGCGTGAAATCGACGCTGCTCTTGAGGACGCGCGGAGGCGTGCCCGTCTTCAGACGGCCCATCGGCAGTCCGAGCCCTGCCAGAGCGCGCGACAGCCCGATGGCGGGCGACTCGCCGAACCGCCCCCCGGGCCGGCTCGCGAGACCGACGTGCAGCAGCCCGCGCAGGAAGGTACCCGTCGTCACGACGATCGCCCGGGCGCGGAGGTTCCGCCCGTCGGCCATCGCGATCCCGCGGGCGGCCCCGTTCCCGGCGAGGAGATCCGCCGCCTCGCCCTCGACCAGCGTGAGCCCGGGCGTCGATCGGACGGCGGAGAGCATCCTCGCGGGATACGTTTCCTTGTCCGCCTGCGCGCGCGGCGCCTGCACCGCCGGCCCGCGGCTGGCGTTCAGCAGGCGGAACTGAATCCCGGTCTCGTCGATCGCGCGCGCCATCTCGCCCCCGAGCGCGTCGATCTCCCGCACCAGGTGCCCCTTCGCGAGGCCGCCGATGGCCGGGTTGCAGGAGAGCCGGCCGACCGCCCGCGCGTCCAGGGTGACGAGAGCCGTCCGGCTCCCCATGCGCGCAGACGCGAGCGCCGCCTCGCAGCCGGCGTGACCGGCCCCGATGACGATGACGTCGAATGCGTCTCCGGTCCGCGAGTTCATTTGCCGATGCAGAATCGACTGAATATTCGATCGTAGATGTCGTCCAGCCCCACCTCGCCCGTGATCTCCCCGAGGTGATCGAGGGCCTGCTTCAGATCGCAGATCAGGTACTCCTCGCCGACGCGATCGCGGGCCGCCCCTTCGGCCCTCCTGAGGGCCTCCGCCCCCCGGAGCAGCAGCTCGTGGTGCCGCGCGTTGGTGATGAAGAGATCCTCGCGGGAGGCGACGCGCCCGCCGGAGACCGTCTCCGCGAGGCGGCCGCGCAGATCGGCCAGCCCCTCGCCCGTCTTCGCAGAGACGGCCAGCGCGTCGTGGGTCTTGCGCAGATACAGCACCCGATCCCACCCCACGCGGCAGTCCAGATCGCACTTGTTCAGAACGACGACGCCCCTCGCAGCATCGATCTCCGTCAGGAACGCCCGCTCCTCCTCGCGCTGCTCCCGGGACCAGTCCAGGACCGCGATCACCAGGTCGGCTCCCCGCATGACGCCCCGCGTTCGACGGACCGCCTCCGCCCCGGCCTCGTCCTCCGCGTCCTGCAGTCCCGCCGTGTCGATCAGCGTGACGGCGATCCCGCCGACGTCGAGCACCTCCTCGATCGCATCGCGCGTCGTCCCGGCCAGCGGCGTGACGATGGCTCTCTCCTCCTCGAGCAGCCGGTTGAAGAGGCTCGACTTGCCCACGTTCGGGGAGCCGACGATCGCAACCCGGGCGCCCTCCCGGACCCGGCGGCCGCGCTCGAAGGTCCCCGCGAGCGCCTCCAGATCGGCGCGCAGCGATCCGGTCCTCCCGGCGAGGCCTCCCTCCGGGAGGAATCGATCGGCCTCCGCCTCCTCGGAGAACTCGATCGAGGCTTCCAGTCCGGCCACGATCTCGGCCAGGCGATCCTTCAGGCGGTCGACCTCGCCGGCGATCCGCCCTTCGATCTGATCGAGAGCCACCCTCGCCTGGAATTCCGTGCGCGCCTCGACGAGGTCCCGCACGGCCTCCGCCTGCGTCGCGTCGATGCGGCCGTTCAGGAAAGCCCTGAGGGTGAATTCCCCGGGCGTGGCCACGCGGGCGCCCGCGCGGACCGCCGCGGCGACGAGGGAGCGGAGCACGACGGGGCTTCCGTGCGTCCAGAGCTCGGCGCTGTCCTCTCCGGTGAAGCTCCGCGGGCGGCGGAAGGTGACGAGGTATCCGTGATCGATCGTCCCGCCCGACGACGTCGCGAACCGGCCGAATTGGACCCGCCCCGCCTCCACGTCGCCGCCCGCCGCGGGCGGCGCGGGCACGGGCCGGAACAGCCCCCGGGCGATCGCCACCGAGCCGGAGCCGGACAGCCGCACCACTCCGATCCCTCCGCGTCCGGGAGGCGAAGAGATCGCGACGATCGTGTCTCCGTCGCGCGGACCGACATCCGGCCCGCGTTTCTCGTCGCGGTCGACCCGCTCATCTCCGGGTGTGTGGAAGGGATCCATCGCCGGCACCTCGACGCCGCGGGCCGGACCCGGGGCGCCCGGTCGGGATCATGCGGTGCCGCGTTCGCCCCGGCCGGAGCCCTGCTTCTTCGCCGGCCGGATCGCAACCCGCTTGAGGAAGCCGTCGCCGAGACTGCAGGTCTCGATTCCCTCGTCGTCCCTCAGGGCCAGGTGGACCAGGCGGCGCTCGTACGGATTCAACGGGCTCAGGACGCACTCCTCGCCGCTCGCCAGGACTTTCTCGGCGGTGCGGCGCGCGATCTCCTCGATCTCCTCCTCGCGCATCCGCCGGAAGCCGGCGCTGTCGACGTGAATCTTCTTCCCTTTGCGCCCGCGGTAGACGATGCGGTTCAACAGGTATTGGACGGCGTTCAACGCCTCGCCGCGGCGGTCGAGAAGGTACTCGCGGTCCGCGCCCGAGACGTCGACCTGGATCAGCTCGCCCTCCTCACGAGCCGATGTCTCCACCTCGAGACCGAGGCCCCGCAGCAGTCGATCGGCGAGCTCGCGGACCCGCTCGGGATCCACGAGAGTCTCCTTCTCCGGATCGGCGCCCCCGGACCCCTCCGCCGTCCCGTCGCCCCGTTCATCGTCCGCCGTCACGCGCTCATCCTCCGTCCCGTCCGCGATCTCAGGCGCTCCCGGGTGCGGCTTCGGCCTGTTTGTTGACCAGATACTGCTGCCCAATCGCGAGGAGATTGTTCACGAGCCAGTATAACACCAGCCCCGACGGCATGTTGAGCATGAAGAACGTGAACACGATCGGCATCATGTACATCATCCGTCTCTGCGTCGGGTCGGGGATCGCCGAGGACGTCATCAGCTGCTGCACGAGCATCGTCCCGCCCATGACGATCGGCGTGATGCGCCACGGATCCATGATCGACAGGTCGTCGATCCAGAGTATGAACGGCGCCTTGCGCAGCTCGATCGCGATCGTCAGGACCTTGTAGAATCCGAAGAAGATCGGCATCTGCAGCAGGAGCATCAGGCAGCCGCCCATCTGGCCCATGGGATTGACGCCCTCCTGCTTGTACAGTCCCATCATCTCCTCGTTCATCTGCTGCCGCAGCTTCTGCCGCTTGCCGATGTCGCGCTTCTCCCTCGC
>JBFGDZ010000102.1:0-12946 GCA_041580375.1 Candidatus Polarisedimenticolia bacterium | reverse complement strand
TTCGAGCCCGATGCGGACGGTGCCGCCCCGCTCGAGGCGGCCGAAGAGGATCTCCTCGGTGAGCGGATCCCGCACGTGCGTCTGGATGACGCGCGCCAGTGGCCGGGCCCCGTAGACGGGGTTGTAGCCCTCGCGCGCCAGCCAGGCGCGCGCCTCCGGCTCCAGGGCGATCGCCACGCGGCGCTCGGCGAGCTGGGACTCGAGCTGCAGGATGAACTTCTCGACGATCGACTCCATGACGTCCATCGTCAGGGGCTTGAAGGTCACGATGGCGTCCAGACGGTTGCGGAACTCGGGGCTGAACAGCCTCTCGATCGCTTTGCGGGCGCGGCTCCTCGAGGCCTTCTCGCGCGCGTCCTCCCCGGCCTTCCCCTCCCCCGGGGAGAACCCGATGGAGCCCTCGCTCATCTCCCGCGAGCCGGCGTTCGAGGTCATGATGAGCACGCTCTGGGTGAAATCGGCCTTGCGCCCGTTGTTGTCGGTGAGGGTCGCGTGGTCCATCACCTGGAGGAGGATATTGAAGATGTCGGGGTGGGCCTTCTCGATCTCGTCCAGCAGCACGACGTCGTACGGATGCTTGCGCACGGCGTCGACGAGCAGGCCGCCCTGATCGAACCCGACGTATCCCGGAGGCGCTCCGATGAGGCGGGCGACGGCGTGCTTCTCCGCGTACTCGCTCATGTCGAAGCGGATGAACTCGTTGCCCAGGTGGATCGCCAGCTGCCGGGCCAGCTCGGTCTTTCCGACGCCGGTCGGTCCGGTGAACAGGAAGCAGCCGGCCGGCCGCTCCGGCTGCCCCAGCCCGGCCCGCGAACGCTTGATTGCCCCCGCCACGAGACGGACCGGCTCTTCCTGGCCGAACACGACGCGGCGCAGCGATTCCTCGAGCGACCGCAGCCGCTCGCGGTCCGACGAGCTGGCCTGTGACTCCGGGATGCGGGCCATGCGCGCCACGACGCGCTCGATCTGCGAAACGTCGACGACGATCGGCGGCTCCTCCATTTCTGCCGCTCCCGCGCCGGAACCGGCCGCGTCGTCCTTCCGATCGGCGGTTTCCTCCCGCGCGGCCTCGGCCGCCGCGCGCCGCAGCCGGAGCGAGGCGCCGGCCTCGTCCAGGAGATCGATGGCGCTGTCGGGCAGCCGGTGGTCGCGGAGATGGCGCTTGGCCAGCCGGACCGCCGACTCCAGCGCCGCGTCGGTGTAGGTGATCTGGTGATGATCCTGATAGCGCGATCGCAGTCCCCGGAGTATCTGGACGGTGTCCTCCACCGACGGCTCGTCCACCACGACCTTCTGCAGACGGCGCGCCAGGGCCCGGTCGCGCTCGATCTGCTTGAACTCCTCGAACGTCGTGGAGCCGACGACGCGGAGCTTCGAGGAAGCGAGCACCGGCTTGATCAGCGTGGCGAGATCGAGCGTCCCCCCGGCCGTCGATCCCGCGCCCACGCTCGTGTGGATCTCGTCGATGAACAGGATCGGGTTGGGTCGCCGCATGAGGGCTCCGAGGACCGCCTTGAGACGTTCCTCGAAATCCCCCCGGAAGCGCGTCCCGGCGAGGAGGGCCGCGGTGTCGAGCGCGAACACCTCCGCGTCCTTCAGCGGTCCCGGCACCGGCTCGGCGTCGCCCAGCAGTCGGAGGGCCAGCCCCTCGGCGAGGGCGGTCTTGCCGACACCCGCCTCGCCCACGAACACCGGGTTGTTCTTCCTGCGCCGCACCAGGATCTCCAGCGTCCGCCCCAGCTCCGCGGCGCGCCCGATGAGCGGATCGAGAAGCCCGTCCCGCGCCTGCTTCGTCAGGTTCATGGTGTACGCGCTGAGCGGATCGCGTGCCCGGGCCGGCCCCTCCTCGCCCGTGCCGGCGCGCGCCCGTGGATCCCCGGCGGCGTCGGCGTCGTTCGCCGGGGCGAGCGGAATCTTCGTGATGCCGTGCGAGATGTAGTTCAGGACGTCGAGGCGCGTGATCCCCTGGTCGGCGAGCAGGCGGGCCGCGTGCGTCTTCGGCTGCTGCAGGATGGCGGCGAACAGATCCCCCTCGCGCACCTCGTTCCGCCCCGCGCTCTGGACGTGCAGGACCGCCGTCTGAAGGACGCGTCGGAAGGCGGCGGTCTGCTCCGGCTCGCTCTCCATCGAGAGGGGGAACCGCTCGATCGATCGGTCGAGAAAATCCGCCAGCGCCGCGGTCAGCGCCGGCAGGTCGGCGCCGCACGCCATCAGGAGCTTCTCGCCGTCCGGATCGTGCGCCAGGACGAAAAGCAGATGCTCCAGCGTCAGGTGCGTGTGCCGGCGGGACGTCGCCTCGCGATAGGCGATCGCCAGAACCCTCTCGACCGTCGGGCTGAATATCATTCCGAAACCTTCCTCTCAGGCCTCGTCCACGCTGGCCCGCAACGGGAAGCCGTGCTGCCGGGCCGCGTCGTGGACCTTCTCCACCTTCGTCTCCGCGACCTCATGAGGATACACCCCCGCGATCCCCTGCCCCTCCACGTGGACCTTCATCATGATCCTGTAGGCCTCCGCGGGAGCCTTGTGGAAGATCGACTCCAGGACATGGATGACGAACTCCATCGTCGTGTAATCGTCATTATGCAGCACGACGCGGTAGCGCTCCGGCTCGCGCGTTCGCGTCGAGGGCTTCTCCAGAATCTCGACGTCCGTCTGACGTTTTCGCTCGGTCATGCCCGGACCTCCCCGTCAGGGTCCGTCTCCCTTCAATTTTATCCCCGGCAGGCCCCGAGTCCAGATCCTTCCGACGTCGTCAGGGACCCAGGGGCCCTTTCTCGTCGGCAGCCGGAGGGCCGATTTGAGGCTTTTCAGGAAGCGCGGGCGGGGCCACTCCGTCGCGCCGAAGCGCGCCATCAGGTCGGTCCGGATCTGGCAGTCGACGATGCGGAAGTCCCAGGCTCTCAGCAGCGCGATCAGGTGGACGAAGGCCACCTTGGACGCGTCGCTCGCGCGCGCGAACATCGACTCGCCGAAGAAGACTCCGCCGAGCGACACGCCGTAGAGCCCGCCGGCCAGGCGCCCCTCCTTCCAGGCCTCGGCGGAATGCGCCAGGCCGAGGCGATGCAGGGACCTGTACGCCCGCAGCATGTCGGCGTTGATCCAGGTCCCCCGCTGGCCGGGCCGGCGCGCACCGGCGCAGGCCTCGATGACCTCGTCGAAGGCGGTGTCGAAACGGATCGTGAAGCGCTCGCGCTCCACGGCCCGGCGCACGCTCCGGCCGATGCGCAGCCCGTCGGGGAGCAGCACCATTCTGGGGTCGGGCGAGAACCAGAGGATCGGCTCCTCGTCGTACCAGGGGAACGCGCCTTTCGAGTAGGCGTCGATGAGTGTTGTGGGACGGAGATCGCCGCCGACGGCCACGAGGCCCGACGGGCCGATGCGCGGGCAATCGGGCACCAGCATGCCCGGCTCGAGAAATGCCACGTTCGTGAGGGAGATGGATGCCGCCTCCGGAGCCGCCCGGTCCGCCGGCCGGGCCCCCGGGGCATCGTACGCGCGGCTCGACGCCGCGTCAACGCAAGGCTCCGTCAGACCTCCCGTCGATCGGTCGGCGGGGACGGATTCGGAGACTCCCGGCGCGTCCAGCCGCGGCGGCCCGAAGAGGCCGCGCGGCGACGGGCCGTCGCCTCGGCGCCGAGCAGACGGTACTGTCCGAATGACGCGCGATCGAAGTAGATCGCGACCGCCGCCAGGTTGCCGCGACAGTGCCGCACCAGATAGCTGTGCACCCGTTTCCGCGGCCAGTCGGCGCGCGCGACGGCCCGCGTCGCGTCCTCGGCGCTGAACGGCTCGCGCAGCCGACCGTGTTCGATCGCCATCCGCAGCAGGCTCTCGAGATTCATGCACCACCTCCCGTGCGGCGATGGCGTGCGCGCGGCGAATCCGTGCGGCGAACTCATGCGGCGAGACCGTTCGGCGAGCGATCGAGCGGATCGAGGAACCGGGCCGCCCGCGGTCGGGAGGGGCACCGGCCTCCATGAGAAACTACGTTGATACGTTCCCTCGGGCAACCATTCGTTCAGGCGGTCGCGGCCGTCTCCGCGTCGGCCAGATAGGACGAAAGTCGCGCGCCGAAGGCCGGCGTCCTCTGCGCGTAGGTGGCGCGGAGATTCCTGCCGAGGAGACGGAACTCCTCGGCGGCGACGCGGATGATCTGGCGCATCGCCTCGTTCGCCAGAACGGCCTCGGGCGTCGGCGCCGGCCCGCGCGAGATCGCGAGCGTGCCGCCCGCCGCGAGCGATCGGGCCGCCTGCCTCGCGACGATCAGGGCGGCGGTGACGTGCCTCTCCAGGAACAGGGAGAGCGCCCTCTGGTGCCCGCGGTACCGCACCTCGAGCGCCTCCTCGTCGAGCCCGTCCAGGCCCCTCTCGGCCGGGAAGTTGACGAACCGCTCGCGCCGCCCCGGCGCCCCCGGCACGTAGATGACGCTGTCCACCTCGCCGAGCGCGCCGAAGAACTCCGCCACCGCCCCGGGCGACGCCGGATCGATTCCGTGGAACTCGAGCCGCCCGTCGCTTCTGGGCGCGATCGTCAGGTTCCACCACGGCGACGCGCTCGATCGCCGCGACAGGCGCGGGACCAGGCGCGCCATCATGCCGTCGTCGGCCGCGACGATGACGCGGTTGGATCCCGAGTCGAGCGACCACGTCGCCAGGGCGCCCGCGCGATCGATCTCCGCGTCGCTGCGCGCCGTCGTGACGATGACGACCGTGCGGCCGGGCCCGCCCACGTCCGAAGCGCCCGGCGGCAGGGTGTCGTGGGAGATCGGCAGCGTGGACACCGCGATCTCCTGGCCCGAGCCGGACATCCCGCGCCGCGCCGCGAACAGCACCGCGTCCGCGACGTCCTCCGGCCCGGGCGCCTTCTCGGGGATCTGCCGCCGGAACCACTCCTGCACCTCCGGATCGGAGGCGGGGTCCTCGATCCCGTGTCGGCGGAAGTGCTCCGCGTAATTCTTCGCCACCCACTGGAACCGCGGCCCGTCGATCAGGCTGGGCCGGATGTCGGTGATGTAGAGGCCGAAGGGCCGCAGCGGTTCGGCCAGCAGCCTCGCGCAGGTCTTCAGGAGGACCTTCGGGACGGTGTAGGGAATGCGGAAGACGTACGGCTGGTCGGCGTAGTAGGTGCTGATGTTGATGATCCCCCCGCGCGCGCGCCGCCGCCGCATGTCCAGGATCGCGCGCGCCATGCCGAGCCAGGCGCCGGTGAAGTCGATCGCCAGCGTCTGATGCCACTGAGCCGCGCCGTCCAGTTCGATCTGGTCGAGCGTGGCGAAGGTCCCTCCGATGCCCGCGTTGTTCACCCAGATGTCGACGCCCCCCCCGTCGCCGGCGCCCGGGAGGAGGCCCCGGGCCGCCTCCACGATCTTCGCGCGGTCGCCCGGGAACGCGATGTCGGCCGCCACGCCCCGCGCGCGGCCTCCCAGCGCCTCGATGGCGCGGGCCGTGATCTCGAGGTCGGCCCGCCCCCGGCCGGCCAGGACGACCGCCGCGCCCTCGCGCGCCAGACGGAGCGCGATCGACTGGCCGATGTTCCGCCCGCCCCCCGTGACGACCGCCGTTCTGCCGTCGAGCGGCCCGGGCTCGCCGACGAGGGCGTTCCTCTCGTCCGGGTGGAGGATCATCCCGGAGATCTCCCGCGCGAGCGTCGAGACGAGCCTCAGCACGACGCGCGCGGTGCGCGACGGCTCGGCCGATCCCGTCTCGGTGCCGGGGAAGACGGCGTTGACGCGGACGGCGGATCGCGCGGTGGCCGTCTCGGTGGCGACCGATGCCACCATCGACTGCAGCCCGCCGCGCGCCACCTGGATCATCGCCGCCTCCTCCGCGTCGTCCCGGGTCAGGGCGGGGCCCACGACCACGAGGGATCCGGCGGCCCGGCGGGCGCCCGACTGCAGGAGGATCTCCTCCTCGGCGCGCCAGCCGCCCGGGACCCGCTCGATCGTGCCGCCCTCGGCCGGGACGCCGCGCTGCCGCTCGAGCAGCGGCACGAATGTGCGAAGCAACTGGAATCGTTCGTCGGAGATCCCCGCGCGCCGGTTCCCCTGCAGCAGCAGGGCGGCGGCCGCGTAGCGCAGCAGCGACGCCGGCTCCAGCGCGTAACGCTCCCTCCAGATCCTCTCGTCCTCGTACGTCATGTCCCGGATCCCGCGCGCGCCGCCGGGATCGCCCGTCAGCACGACCACGGAGTCGATCTCGGGAGGGGCCTGTCCTCCGTTGCCGTTCACCGCCTCGCCGTTCCCGCCGCCGGTCAGGCGATCGAAGAAGGCGGCCACAGCCTCCTCGCGACCCGGGTCGAGAGGGATCGCCGTCACCCGGCCGAGGAGCGTCTTCTGACCGTCGCCGTAGTCGGAGGGGGAGCATCCGCCGTCCAGGTCGGCGAGGATCTCCCGCGCGTCGGGCGCGGCCAGGATCACCTCGGCCCCGCAACCGCTCAGAGCCAGGACCAGGTTCGCCGCCTGCGCGCGCCCCGGCCGCCCGATCAGGAGGACGCGCCGGCCCGCGAGATCCGGCTCCGACCCGCCCAGGAGCGGAGGCGCCACCTGGGGCGGCACGCGATAGTCCAGGCCGCCCGACAGCTCGATCACCGATCCGTTGGCCGCGTCGCGCAGCTCGCGCGAGACGAGCGCCAGGATCGACCGGGCGACGTCCTCCTGTTTGAGGAAACGTCGCGCCGGATGCATCTCCTCCGTCTTGCGTCGGATGTCCGCGCCCAGGACGTCACGCCCCCACAATCCGCGCTCGAGCGCCCCGAGCGGATAGACGATCGAATCGATCCGTCCGCCCTCCACCGGGCCCGGATTGATGGCCAGGACCCGGATGCCGGACTTCGCGAGGCTCCAGGCCGCGGCCCGCGAGTGCTCGAGCTTCCAGGCCTGCGCGGCCGTGTAGGGGGTGCGGAACGGGTACGGCCGGACGGCGTGGCGGTCCGGGGACGTGAAGTAGGTCCCCACGTTCAGGATCGTCCCGGCGATCCCCTTCGCCTGCATCAGGCCCGCGGCCATCCGGACGGTCGCCATCGTGTGCACGTGCACGTTGAACGCGTAGCGCCAGTTGCGCTGCGGGATGCGCACGAGCGCGCGCACCTCCCCCGACAGGCCGGCGTTGTTGACCAGCACGTCCAGGCGGCCCCAGACCCGCTCCGTCTCCGCGAACAGCCGCTCCAGGGAGGACGGTTCGCTCACGTCCCCCACGACGTAGAGAACCTCCCCTCCGATCCTCCTGATGTCGGCCGCCGTTCCGCGCAGCTTCTCCTCGGTGCGGCCGATGATGGCGAGCCGGGCGCCCGCGCGCGCGAACGCCATGGCGACGTTGTAGCCGATCCCGCCTGGGCCGACCCCCTTGCCGGCGCCCGTGACCATCACGACCTGACCGCGGAACTGCTCCGGATCGAACGCCGGGTTCGGCCCGGCCGCCACACCGGGGTCGCGTCGCAACATGTCAGCCCCAGTTTTCGTCCTCTTCGCCCGGCTCTTCACCGCCATCACCTCCTCTCGCCCAGCGTCTCGGAGCGCCGCGCCGGCAGGGGCGCCGGCTTCCGCCGCTCAAGAAAATTCCGAATCCCCTTCCGTCCGTACCGCTCGTCCACCACCAGCGACGCGAACGACCACGCCTCCCGCCCGCAGCCCGCCTCGAACCCCTCGCGCAGCCCGAGGATCGTCGCCTCGATGGCGCGCACGACCGGCGCCTCGCGGCCGATCCCGGGCTGGCGCGCTTGCTCCAGGAAGAGATCGATGCGCGCGTCGCCATCCAGAAAATCTGCGGGAAGATCGACGGGACGGCGCCAGACCGCGCGCGCCCGGCGGCGCGCCTGATGGGCCCCGCTCAGCGGATCCGGCGCTCCGGTGCGGAGCGATTCCGCGTGCCCCCGGGCGAGCGCGCAGGCGCGCTCCAGCGCGTTCGCCTCGACGGCCTCCTCCAGGAGCCCGAGCGCGAGCGCCTCCTCGACCTCGTAGTGGCGGCCCGTGAGGACCATCTCCAGCGCCTCGCGCACGCCGCGCTCCAGGCCCAGCCGATCCACGAGGAGCCGCGTCAGCCGCTGCGTCCCGGCGAAGCCGGGGATGATGTTGAGCACGATCTCGGGCTGGCCGAGGCGGACCCGGGGCGCGCGCGTCCCGATGCGATAGTGGGCCGCCATCAGCAGCTCGTGGCCGCCGCCCAGGGCCACGCCGTTGGCGACGGCGATGACCGGCCGCGGGAACGCCTCGACCTCGTCGAAGATCCGCTGCGCGTCGCGCGCGATGGCGAGGGCCGCGTCGACGTCCTCGACGTCGTCGTACAGCTGCCGGAGATCCTGCCCGGCCAGGAACGCCACGTTCCCCTCGCCGGTGAGGATGACGGCCGCGACGCGGGGGTCCTTCCCCAGGCGGCGGAACGCGTCCCCGATCTGATAGACGGCGTCGCGCGCCAGCGCGGGGGGACGGCCGCCCGATCCGCGCATCGTGACGCGCGCGATGTGGCTCGCCACGCCGTCCCTCGGCCCCGCCGCCTCCCGGATCGCGTCGAGCCGGACGGTCACGTACTTGTCGTCGAAGAACTGCGCGCCATTCGCCTCGTCGATCTCGCGCGCCGTGGTGAGCGAGCGGCCGGGCGAGGTCAGGTGCACCACGAAGGACCCGGACGACGCGTTGTCGTGCATCTCCTGGAAGGCGCGCGGCGCCTCGTCCGCCTCGAACACGCGGGGCGGACGGATCGGGAGGATGCCCCGCGCGATCCAGTCGATCACCTCGCGCCCCTGCTGCGGGTTGCCCATGTGGCTGCCGATGATCGCAAACGTGGGGAACAGAGCCCTGCGCTGCCGCATCCAGACCTGCGGCGCGTAGATCGTGTAGGCGCGGCGGCGCGACTCGCCGTAGACGACGGAGCCGGTGAACGGCTTCACCATGAAGAGATCCGCCGCGAGCGTGTCCTCGTCGCCCCGGGCGTAAATGACGTCCGGCTGGCCGCGCGGGTCGCCGGCGGCGCGCAGCAGCCGTCCGATCGCGGCGCCGAGCGGCTTGAGGGTGAGGTTCTCGTAACGCTCGTAGCGCGCCGGATCGCGGTCGTAGTCCGGCATGCGGTCGGGCCACTCGAAGCGCGAGCCGCGCCGCAGCGACTCCAGGCTGACCGTGCCGGAGATGCGCGAGGCGATCTCGGGGTGCCGGTTCAGCCAGGCCCCCTGGGCGTCCGTCCGGGTCAGGGCGACGACCCGCGCCCCCATCGCGAGGGCCGCGCGGATCGCCTCCAGGCCGTTGCCGTCCTCGACCCCGTCGCCGGCGGCGGCGCCGTAGTGCACGAGCACGCCCATCCCGGCGCGCAGCCCGGCGCGGGCGAACATCGTCTCCGGCGCCTCGTCCGACGCGCCCTCCTCCGGCCCCCGGCCCAAAAAGCGCTGGCAGTAGCCGAGGAAGGCGCCGAAGAACGACAGCCGGCCGCCCGGCCCGAGCGTCTGGACGAGCCGTCCGAATGCCGGCCGTCCCGTGAAGGAGAGGACCGCGTCGAGCAGTTTCCCGTCGTTGCGCGCGCGAATCTGTTCGAGCAGCGGCTCGCCCGCGCGCTCCCACGCCGCCCATTCGTCCGGATCATCCGGGACCGGCGTCCACAGATCGCGCACCGCCGGGTCCTTGCGGTCGAGGTACGCCGCCGCGCCCATCTCGAGAACGCGCCGGCCCCGATCGGCGCTGCTCACGAGACCGATGACGCGCGCCCCGAGGATGCGCCCGATTTCGACGCCGTGGGCCCCGGTGCCGCCCGTCGCCCCCTCGATCAGGAGGCTCTGTCCGCGCCGCACGGGCATGCGGTGCGTCAGCGCCCGGTAGACGGTGACCAGGTTGAGCATGAACGACGCCGCCTGCTCCAGCGTCAGCCCCTTCGGGAACGGCAGCAGCTGCGGCGCCAGCACCCGGTCGAAGGGGCGCATCGTCCCGTCCGGCGTCTCGAAGCCCTGGATCTCGAATCCCGCGTGCATGGCGTCCTCGGAGACGCGCGGGTCGAGCACCCGGTAGAGGGCCGGGAAGTTCACGGCCAGATCGCCGGGAGAGAAGAGTCCCTGCCGATCCACCTCGCGGCCGCAGCGCACGACGCGGGAGACGGCGCCGCTGCCCAGGACGTGGTACGGCTTGCGGTGCCACTCGAACGGGGAGACCGGATCGGCCATCAGCGCGTGCAGGACGTTGTGCGTCGAACCGGAGAACAGGTTCTGGACGACCACCTCGTTCGGCTCCGGATCGCCGGGCACCGGCTCGACGACCTTCACCAGCGCCCGCTCGGGCTCGCCGTGCCGGGGACGCCCGTCCGCGCCCTTCGTCATCCCCCAGGTCTCCTGGGCGAGAGGCAGCGGGTCGACGCCGGCGCGGAAGTCGGTCCGGCCGAGCGTGTAGATCGCTTCCGGCGGCGCCGCGTAGGGCCGGTAGCCGGCCTCCGCGCGCTCCGCGACGTCCGCCCCCCCGGCCGCGGCGCCGGCCGCGTCCACCTCGATCTCGCGGCGCCGCGCGACGGCGCGCAGGACGTCGATCAGGACCTCCATCCGATCGACCGTGGCGACGCTGCCGAGGCGCAGGGTGCGGTTCTGCTTCCGGAGCGCCGGGAACAGCGCCGCCAGCGTCTCCGGATCGGCGGCGATGAGACCCGATCGCGCGGCCCCGTCGCGCAGTTGCTCCATGATCCGGGCGAGCGTGTCGCGATCGAGCGCGGCGGCGTACTTCAGGAACCGCCGCAGGATCTTGCCGCTCTTGGTCGTCGGGAGGCTCGGCACGTAGAAGATGAAGTCGGCGGCCGGCGCGACGTGCGATCCCTTCGACTCGGACACGGCGTCGCGCAACTGGTTGTCGAGCAGGCCGCTCCCCTCCTCCCCCTCGCGCAGCACCACGAAGAGCACCGGGTTGTCGCCGCGCACCTCGGCCGGGATCCCGATCGCCGCGACGTTGGCGACCGCCGGGTGCGAGCGCACGGCGCCCTCGATCTCCTGCGTGCCGACGCGGTGACCGCTGACGTTGAGCACCTCGTCGTCGCGGCCCAGGAAGGTGATCGTCCCGTTCCCGTTCGCGACGCCCGCGTCCCCCGTGTTGTGCCAGCCGGGGACGTCGGCGTGGTAGATCGCGGCGAAGCGAGGATCGGATCGCCAGGCTGCGGGATCCGGTCGGCCGCCGGAGACCCCGGGGCGCGCCCAGGTGCCGCGCGCGATGCCCGGGTTGTGCCGCACGAAGACCGTGCCCTTCTCGCCGATCGACGCCGGGCGCGGCTCGACCGGCGCGCCGTCCTCGTCCCGGATGACGAACACCGCCATCTCGGACCACGGCAGCGGCCGCGCCGAGGCGTCCGGCTCCTGGGGATGCGCGGAGGGCGCGGCGCCGGTCTCGGGGGCGGAGTCCTCCGTGCGCCAGTAGCAGTTCATCATCGGACCGATGTGCGCCTCCCACCAGGCCTGCACCGCGGCGTCGAGCGGCTCGGCACACGAGCAGGAGGTGTAGCGTGTCGCGTCGATCTCCGCCGGCACGGCGCCGCCGCCCCGGTGACGCAGGCTTCCGAGGTCGTGCGAGCGCACGTGCTCGGGGTCGTCCCCCATCGACGCCCGGATCCCGGTGACGCCGGTCTTGAGGAAGTTCGCCCCGTACCGCTCGATCGCGGCCCACAGCCGGTCCTCGGTCGGGACGAAGCCGACCAGGATGCTCGTCATGCCGTAGACGAGCGGGCCCCAGCAGACGAACGACTGGCCGGTGATCCACCCGGGATCCGCGACGGTCAGGATGCTCTGATCGGGGGTCAGGCCGAACAGCGTCCGGATCAGGAACGGCAGCCGGGCGAGATACCCGCCGTGCGTGTGGACGAGACCTTTCGGCTTCCCGGTGCTGCCGGAGGTGAACATGACGAACAGGGCGTCCTCGGCCCCCATCGCCTCCGGCTCCGCCGAGGCGCCCGCGCGCCGCCCGGCCTCGATGAAATCCTCGAACGACCGGTCGCGCCCTTCGACCCAGGCCCCCTCCCCGCGCGTCCCGATACGCCGGAGGATCACGACCTTCTCGACGGCGCTCTTCACGCCCTCCAGGCGCGAGGCGAAGTCCGCCGCGAGCGCCCGCTCATCGCCACCGAGCGCTTCCTCTTCCGGGATCGCGGGATCCTCGACCGCCGCGCCGGCCGTCCCGCTCCGGGAGGCCCCCCGCGCTCGCTCCGTCTCCTCCCGATCCAGCCGGCCGGCCGCCTCGAAGATCCGCTGCACGAGCGGAAGCCCGGCGTCGTCGAGCGGCGGGACCGGTCCGCCGGCGCCGCGTCCTCGCGCAGCCGTCCCGGCTTCTCCGGCGCGGCCCGCGCCCCCGGGGCGCCGGGCGTCCCGTTCCGACCGTTCGGCCAGGCCGCGGGCGAACAGGGCGCGCAGCTTGCGCTTCTCGATCGTGACCTTGTCCTTCAGCGCCTCGCGCAGCCCTTCGAGGAGGCTGCCGTCCGCGCCGGCGGGGCGCGTCCTGAGAGCCTGCGCGGCCAGATCGACGGCGCGATCGACGGGCACGAAGTCCGAGAGCGCCGGGTCGACGAAGTCGCGCTTGTACTGGATCACCTCGCCCTTGCGGAAGGCGCCGTCGGCGGTGAGAAGCACGCGCGCGCCCATCATGTGCAGCCGGTCGCTCAGCTCCTCGCGCGCGAACCCGGCGAAGACCGGGTGGTAGACGACGCCGATGCGCGCCGCGGAGAGCTGCACGACGTACGTCTCGATGATGTTCGGCATGTACAGGACCAGGCTGTCGCCGCGCTTCAGGCCGAGCGCCCGGAGGGCGGAGGCGCACTCCTTCACCCGGTCCAGAAGCTCGGCGTAGATGATCGCGCGCTGCTCGAGCGGGCGCTTTTCCGAGTCGACCCGGTCCCCCTCCCACTGGAAAGCGATGCGCGATCCCCGCCCCCGCTCCACCCAGCGGTCGACCGCCTCCACGCTGGCGTTGAGCGCCCCGTCGGCGAACCACTGGACGCGCGGGAAGGCC
>JBFGDZ010000101.1:0-12952 GCA_041580375.1 Candidatus Polarisedimenticolia bacterium | reverse complement strand
TTCGGACGGGCCGCCCGCGCGCGTGGCCGTCTCGTCCCCCGCGCCGGCCGGGCGGGCGGATCGGTCCGATGACCCGGCCGCGCGCGGCGCGGCGATCGGCGGCTGGCGCGGGGAGGTTGCGCTCTGATAGCATCGCCGGAATCCGGAGCAGCGGAGGTTCGGTGCAACGTCTCACGAAGTCCTGCATGCGGGGGCTCGCTCTGGCGCTCCTGCTGGTGGTTTCGGCCGCGGCGGCGGACGCGGCCGGGGGTGCGCCCGCCGGAGGACGGCTGCTCGTTCTGAACAAGGCGGGCGGCACCCTCATGGTGTTCGAGGCGCCGTCGAGCCGGCTGATCGGCGAGGTCAGGGTGGGCCGCGAGCCGCACGAGGTCGCGGCGTCTCCGGACGGCGGCAAGGCGTACGTCTCCGATTTCGAAGGCCGGGCCGTCTCGATCGTCGATCTGCGATCGCTCTCGCTCCTCAAGACGATCGGCTCCGACGGATTCGATCGACCCCACGGTCTGCACGTGAGCCGGGACGGCCGGCGGGTCCTGGTGACGAGCGAGGGGAGCCACCGCCTTTTTCTCATCGATGGTGAGCGCGACGTCGTCGATCGCGCCCTGACGACGACGCAGGAGGGCGCGCACATGCTGGCCGTCGGCCGGGGCGGGGACAGAGTTTACGTCGCCAACAGGATCTCCGGCAGCGTCACGGCCGCCAACGCATACAACCTGAAGATCCGCGATCACGTCCCTCTCGCGGGCGGCCCGGAGGGGATCGCCGCGACGCCGGACGGCCGATGGGTGCTCGTGGCGCTGCAGCACACGGACGAAGTCGTCTTCCTGGATCCCGGGTCGCTCCGCGAGCGGCACCGCATCGCGGTGGGCCGGACGCCGGTGCGGATCGCCGTGACCCCCGACGGTGACACGGCGCTCGTGAGCAACCGGGGAACGGGCGATGTGACCGTGCTGGACCTGCGCCGGCCCGGGACGACGGAGTCGATCGCCGTCGGGGATCGGCCCGGTGGCGTCGTGACCGACGCGACCGGGAAGCGGGCCTGGGTGTGCAGCAACGGATCGGACGACGTGGCGATCCTGTCGCTGACTGATCTGCGTGTCGTCGGGAGGATCCCCGCCGGAGACGAGCCGGACGGGATCGCTTTCGCGCGGACGCCCGCCCCGCTCAACACGAAGGGAGGCCCCGGCCGCTCCGCGGATACCAAGTCCCGGCCGCGGGGTGGCTCATGATCGCCACGAACATCGGTTCGCTGCCGTGGCGCGGCGGCCCTCTCGCCGGCGAGCTCGAGGCCGCCCTGGCGGGACACGCCGCGGGTTCCGTCGGCAGGGAGGATCTGCAGGCGGTGCAGGATCGCGCCACGCGCCAGTCGCTCGAGGCGCAGGTCGATGCCGGGCTCGATCTTCCGACCGACGGCCTCGTGCGCAGGGCCGATCCGGCGAGTCATTTCATCTCACGGCTCGGGGGAGTCCGCCTCGGCGGGGAGCGGCGGGATCCGTTCGGCGCGGGAGGCTCCATGAACGCTCCGATCGTGGAGCAGGAGATCCACTGGAGCGCCCCGGTGCTCGTGGAGGATTTCCTGTTCGCCCGGGAAGGATGCGAGCGGCCGATCAAGGTCGTCCTGACCGGCCCGTTCACGCTGTCGAAGATCGCCGAGGACCGCGCCTACGGGGACGCCAACGCGCTGGCGATGGGCCTGGCCTCGGCAGTGAATCAGGAGCTGAAGAGCCTGCAGACGGCGGGTGCAACGCTCGTGCAGGTGGACGAGCCGGCGCTGCTGGCCCACCGGGAGGAGTTCCCGTTATTCACGCGCATCTGGGAGGTCCTCGGGCGCGGGATCACCGCCCGTCTCGCGCTTCACCTGCCGGGAGGGGATCTCGGAGGCCTCTACCCCGCGCTGCTCCGTCTGAAACGCCTCGCCTGGCTGAGCCTCGATGCCGTGGCCGGACGCGGGAACCTCGATCGGCTGCGCGAGCATCCCTTCCCGGACGGCCCGGGTCTCGGCCTGGGTCTCATCGACGGCCGGAGCGAGGCGGTGGAGGCTCCGGAGGAGATCGTCCGGACGATCGCCTCGTGCGGGGGCCTGCCGCCGCACGATCGGCTCTGGATCGGTCCGGCCTCCGATCTCGGAAACCTCCCCCAGCCCGCGGCGCTCGCGAAGCTGAAGAGCGCCGCCCTCGCGGCGCGCATGGCGGAGCGCGGCTGAGCGCCGGGCCGCCGGCCGAAACCGATCGCGCATGCTATAGTCGAAGTCCCGCAGCGTAGCGGGAGGGGAGGCCGAACGCAGATGATCCGCTCAGAATCGCTCCTCCGGGCGCTGACCGTCGCCGTCGCCGCGATCGCCCTGGGCGCCGCAGCGCCGGCCCGCGACGCGACCACCGAGGAGCCACATGAGATCCGTTTCCGCGTCGCGGACGCGGCGATCATGGACTGGCTACAGGCCGCGACTCCCGTCACGATCACGGTGGGTAGCGGGCTGATGAGCGTCGATCTGATCCTCAGCGATCCCCGTGACCTGATGCTCAGAGCCGGCCGGGCCGATCTCACGATCCGGGTGAGCGGACGGACCCTTCCCGTGGACGAGAGGCTTTCAGCAACGGTGACAATCGTTTACGATCAGAATCTCAGGAAGTACTTCGTGGTGTTCCGCAGGCTTCCCATCCGCATTCCAGGGCTCGGAGCGGTCGATCTGAGCGAGCACATCCCGCGCTTCGAGATCCCCTCACTCGTCGAGGATCTGTGGCGCTTCGCCGATCGCCCGGTCGGACTGAACCTCGACATCCGCCGCCTCGCGATCGTCGACCGGGCGGTGGAGGTCGCCGGAGACATCAGCTTCGTCCCGGTCGCCGGGCCACGTCCCGCCCGCCGCTAGGAGGCGAGGGCGGGCGGCGGGCGTCCGCGAATCGATCTCAGCGCAACGAGCCCGTGAAGAGTTGGGCCACACGCTCCCTGAGGGCGGCGTTCTCCCGCAGCAGATCGAATCCCTTCTTCCCCCCCGGCACCGTCATGCCCTCGATGGCCGGAGACTCCTCCGCGAGCGCGGCGATCGTGCCGGAGGAGGACGGATCGTCCCTGCCCGCCACGAGCAGGACCGAGTTCGATCCCAGATGCTCCAGGAGGGGCCTGTAGGCGGCGGCCTGTCCCCAGGGCGACAGGATCACGAGCGCGGTCGACCGCGCAGGCGCGACCTGCCCCAGCGAGCCGAGCGCCACGAGGCCCCCGAGGCCCTCGCCCCCCGCACCCAGGCGTTCGCGGTCGACGCCCGGCAGAGCGCGCAGGTACTGCAGCGCCAGGACGGCATCCTGCTGCGCGTTCGCCAGGCTGGCATCGAGCCGGTCGCTGAACTGCATCGGGGTCGCGAGCCGCTCGCTCACGCTCGCTCCGTGCCCCCTCATGTCGAGGGCCAGGACGAACAGTCCGCGCCGGGCGAGAAGGCGCGCGGTCGGGACGGCGGCCCCGCGATCGGAACCGAGCCCGTGCAGGAGGAGCACGGCGCCCCGGTCGTCCGGCGGCTTCGACGGCCGGTCGGCGGGGCTGACCGGCCGGTAGAGCGATCCCACGATCGGCTGGCCGTCGGCGCCGTTCAGAACCACGAGCGTCGCGCCGTCCGACTCCGCGGTGCGCCGATCGGCCTCACGGATCTCCTGCAGCCGGCGTTGGATGCGCCGCGCCGTTCTCTGGACGGCGCCCGGACCATCGATGGCCGCGAGCGCCTCGATGCTCTCGCGGTGGCGCCGCTCGCTGCCCCGTCCCTCCACGTAGAGGTCGAGGAAGATCTCCAGCGCGCGATCGCGCTCGCCGAGCGCCCGATAGGTCTCCGCCAGGTGCTCGCGCAGGATCGGAACGCCGGGGGCGAGCCGGCAGGCCTCCTCGAGGAGGGCGACGGCGCGGGGGAGATCCCCACGCATCCGATACGCCCAGCCGAGCGAGTCCTTGATCATTCCCTGCCGCCGTTCGGGATAGTTCCGCTCCTCCGCGAGCCGGACGGCGAGCTCCAGGACCTCGACGGCGCGGTCCAGGTTCATCCCCGCGCTCGCGTAGTGATATCCGAGCCGGTTGAGCAGGTCCGGATCGTCCGGATCGGCGCGAAGCGCGCGCTCGTACCACGAGGAAGCGATCTCGGGCCGTCCGGCCCGGGCATGGTGAATGGCGAGCTGCTGGCAGGCGCGGGACAGGTTCGGATTCGTCTTCGGCTCGGGGTACCTCCGCACGAAGCTCTCCAGCGCCCGGGCGCGCTCGTCATCGGACATCGAGGACGAGAGGATCGCCTGGTATTCGCGCCGCGAGTCGCGGAACGTCGTCTTCTCGCAGGCGGGAATGGCGAGGATCGACGCCGCGACCAGCAGGACCGCGCCGGCCGCCGGTCCCGTTCGCCTCATGATGCCGCCTTCCCGCGCGGCGCCGTGACGGGCAGGCGGAGCCGGACGACCGTTCCCTCGCCGCGGCGGCTTTCGATCGTGATGCTGCCTCCATGCTCCTCGATCGCCCGGCGCGCGATGGCGAGCCCGAGGCCCGTGCCGCCGCTCCGGGTGGAGAAGTACGGCTCGAAAAGACGCGGCATGACGTCGGGATCGATGCCGGAGCCGTCGTCGCGCACCTCGATCACGACGGCGCCGGCGCCGCCCGCCCCGTCCGCGCCGCGGGCCGTCACGGTGAGCGTGCCGCCGCCGGGCATCGCGTGCAGGGCGTTCTCGATCAGATTCACTAGGGCGCGCCCGATGACGGCCCGGTCGACGTGGAGAGGGGGCAGGCCGGGATCGACGAGTCGCTCGAGGCGGAGGTTGCGGGGCGGGGCGGCCGCGTAGGGCCGCAGCGCATCGTCGAGAAGTGATTCGACCGGAGTCGGCTCGATGCGCAGCTGCGGCAGCCTCGCGTAGGCGGAGAATTCCGATGCGATCGAGCGCAGCGCCCCGATCTGGCGCTGAATGTTCTCCAGGCATTCGTTCAGGATCTCGTCGAATCGCGCGTCCTTCGCCCGACGGATGCGTCGGATGTGCTCGACGGAGAGCTGCATCGGGGTCAGTGGATTCTTGATCTCGTGGGCGATGCGTCGCGCCATGTCGGCCCAGGCGGCCAGCCGTCCGGAGCGGACGATCTCGGTGACGTCCTCGAGCAGGACGATCCGTCCGGGCCGGTCGCCCGCCTCGGGAGCGAACGGCAGGAAGACGGCCCGGATGCGCCGCTCGCCCTCGCCCCGCCCCAGGGTGAGATCGGCCCCGCGCTCGTCGTTCGATCGCTGCGCCCGCCGGAGCTCCGCGGCGAGCGGGGCGAGGCGCGGATCGGCGCGGAGCTTCTCCGAGAGATCGTCGCCCGCGCGCGGCTCGTCGGGGCTTCCCGAGATGAGGCGCTGGGCCGCGGGATTGATGGTGATGATCGAACCGTCCACATCGATCGTGACGACACCCGTCGTGGCGCTCTTGAGCACCATCTCGATGAAATCGCGACGGCGCCGGAGCCGATCCTGCTGGTCCTCGATCGAGCCCGCCATCCGGTTGAAGGCATCGACCAGCGTGGCGATCTCGTCGCGCGCCGCGACGCGGACCCGGGCGCTCAGGTCGCCCCCGGCCATTCTCCGCGCGGCCCCCGCCAGGTGAACGATCGGCTCGGAGACCCGTCGGGCCACGACCCAGGCCGCGAGAGCCAGCAGCAGAACGGTCAAACAGGTGCTGATCAGGATCACGTCGTCGACCTGCTCGATCCGTCGCGCCGCAGCGCGGCGCTGCGCGGACAGCGGGATGGAGATGACCCCGGGGGACCCCGCCGCGTCCAGGCGGATCACGGCGTTGATCGTCGCCGGAGGGAAGTCTCCGGGCACGTCCGACGTGACGATGAACGGATCGCGATCGACGAGCAGCGATCGATAGACTCCCCCCGGGAGGCGCGGGTTGAGGAGCCCCGAGTCGTAGATCTCCCGCATGCTGGTGGCCAGAAGGTCGGAACGGCCGAAGATGCTGATCTCGTGCCGGACCACCTGGCTGAGCCAGAACACGACGTCGTCATCGAGGTGCGGCTCCTCCTCCGGCCCGACGACCGTCAGGTAGTCCTCGGCCACGCGTCTCGCCACCTGGAGCGATCCGAGCCCCGCCGTCACGATCTGATCGTGGACCTCGCGGGTGCTGAACCGCGCCACGAACCAGGCGAGGGCGAGGAGAGGCAGGAGGGCGGTGATCAGGAAGACGGCGAGCAGCCGCCTGTAGAACCGGGCGCCGATCTCGCGGTGCGCGGGGGCGCCGCGCCGCCACCCACGGAGCGCCAGGAGGAGCAGCGACAGGAAGAGTGCGTTCTGGATCAGGTGGCGCAGAAACGTCGCCAGCAGGCCGATCGGCCCGGGATGGGGCTGGGCGATCGCGAAGACGAGATCCCCGGCGGCCGCGTAGAGAATGCGAGCCTGGCCGTCGCCGACGTCGCTCCGGCTCCATGCGGCGCCGCCGGCGCGGAGTCGCCTCTGCAGTTCCGAACCGGGAGGGGGAATCTCTCCGCCCGAGGCGTACACGCGCTCGAGCAGCGGGCCGAAGACGGCGACGAGCGGACGCGACCGCATCAGCTCGGGATTGGTCTCCGACAGGCCCCGTCCGCGCACCGCGCTGAGGAACGGCGAGGAGCTTCCGAGGAGCGGGAGATTGTCGTAATCGTCCACCACGGACATCACGATCAGCATCGGGGGCCGCCGCGGTGGACGCACCCAGCGCGATCCGAAGATGATCGTCTTCCGGACCGACGCCCGCTGAAAGGGGGAGACGGTCACGACCTCTCCGCCGGCGGCCTCGGCGGCCGCGCTGAACGGGATCTCCAGCATCGGGGCCAGATCGACGGCGAAACGTCCCAATAGCTGGCCCGACTCATCGAAGAGCTGGAGAGACGAGGCGAGAGCCCGGTCGGCGAGGGGCGTCATCGACCAGAGACGGAACGCCACGGACGAGGCGACGCCGCCGGCTTCGCGGGCGAACGCGGCCGTTACGGCGAATTCGGTCCGGGCGGCCGCCTCCAGGCCCTCGCGCAGGATGCGGGCGCGCCCCTCGCTCTGCGTGATGAAATCCGGCATCAGCTCGTGTTCGATGAACTCCCCGCGCAGGCGGTTGTAGGCGTGGTGCAGGAAGGGCACGTACAGCAGCGTCAGGAGGAACACGACGGCGCCCAGGCGGACCGGGAGCGGCGGCCCGCCCGCGGCGCCGCCGTCGATCCAGGCGGCGAGCCGCGGCCATTCCGACGAACGGACGGCGCAGGCGAGCGCGGTCGCGGCGGCGAGGACCATGGCCGCCAGGATGGCGAGAACGGAGGCCTGGATCGCGAGCCGGGGAAGAAGCCGATCGTCGAGCGCGAGACGGCTCAGATCGACGCGTGCGTCGAGGACCAGCGTGTCGAGGACGCGGTGAAGGATCGGCCAGGACCCCGTGAGGATCAGGGCCGCGAAGGCCAGCGCGGCTCGCCGGACCGCCAGCGGCGGCGCCGGGCCACCCGGCGGAAACCGCCGGCGCACGGCGGCCCGCACGAGAGCGACCTGACCCAGGACGGCGAGCGCCGTGAGGAAGAGGTCGATCGGAGTGCGGAGCAGGCCGAGCAGCCCCGTTGCGGAGAAAAGGGACATGTCGAACAGCGGATGGTCGGGAAGATCGGCCGGCGCGGCCGTCAGCACGAGGGCCACTCGAACACCCCAGAGGGCGAGGCTCGTCGCGGCGAGACGCGCCGGCACGCCGCGTGGAACCGCTTTGCCGAGCAGCCCGAGGAGGATGGCCAGGAACGTCCCGACGGCCACGATCGCAGCCGCCAGGCGGGCCGCGGACGTCCGTCGGGATGCGACCGATTCGAGCGCGCGATCCGTGAGGGACACGTCGGCGAGCTGACGGCCCGAAGGATCCCGCAGGGGGAACGACAGCGTCTCGATCGGCCGTCCCTTCAGCAGGCCCCAGTGACGGTCCCCCTGTCGTTCGAAAAAGCGGGCCAGATCCGCGTCCCCGGCGGAGCCACCACCGAAGCGGACGCGTTCCGGGGCGGCGCGGCGCCATCCGGGCAGGAAACCGAGGTCCGGAACGTCCGCCGTCCCCGCCCGGGCGAGCGTCGTCGGCGAGGCCACGGACAGCTCGGCGATCAGGCGGGAGCCGTCCGGCCGCGCGGGGCCGATGGCGTAGAGCCGGGGGGCCCCCGCTCCGTCGAAGGCGCGGAACGTCGAGGCGTCACCGATGTCCCCCAGCAGGCCCACCGGAAGGGGGGCGCTCGACCCGGCCCAAGCGACGACATCTCCGGATTCGTCGTAGAGGGCGAGGCCGAGACGATCGGAGGGGATCCGCACGCCGGCGAGGGATCGCTCGAGCGCGTCGAAGAGCGCGCCGCGATCGTCGGGGAGGACACCGGGGACGGCGCCCAGGGCGCCCGACATCTCCCCGAGGAGCCGGTTGAAGCCCTTCTGCAGCGTGCGGGCGCGCTCCTCGAGACGCGCGCGGGCTCCGTCCGCCCAGGCCGACGAAAGACGATCCTGCATCCGATCGCGGGCCACCCCGACGATCGCCATCGCGCAGACGCCCCAGGTCAGCGCCAGCAGCGCCGGTCCGGGGCCGGATCGGACGCGTGTCCAGCCGCGCGAGCGCGGGAGAAGCCCGCTCGCCGCCGCCATGGAGGCCGCGATGACGAGAGGAGCCATGGGATGGAGGAATGGTGCGGCGGAGGCGAGATCCGCCCAGAGCAGCAGGAAGACGGCGGTCGCGAATGCGGCGACGAGAGCGACGATCACCGGATCACTTGAGCTCCCGGAGCTCGCGGATCGACCAGCCGGATTCCCCGGAGGCGAGGACGAACCGAAGCCGGATCGAGATCGGGGATCCGCCCCGCATCCGGAAGCGCCACAAACCCGTCAGGGTCGCGCCGCCCCGGGCGGGACGTCCCGGGCGGGACTCGAGCGCGAATTGCAGCGTCTCGCGGACGCGGAAGACGCGGTCGAGGAGCGCAACGACCTGATCCGATCCGTAATACCCATCCTCGATCCCGACCGCCGGGATGGAGAGAAACACCTTGCCGCGGCGGCTCAGCACGGGACGCAGCGCGTGGGCGTCCTTGCGCTTGAAGGCGATCTCGATGGAGCGCACGGCCGCGCCGAGGCTCGCATCGCTCCCGGAGGATCCGGATCCGGGAGACGGCGCGCTCGCCGCCGTCGCGGAACAGGTCATGACGATGGTGAGCGGGAGGACGAGGGAAACGATCGCGTTCAGGCGGCGCTGCGTCGATGTCATCTGGCGATCTGCGCCCCCGCTGTTGAACGACTATGCTAATCTACGCGCGTTTTTCGAGTCAAGGAAGCGGGGATCGTGATCACATCCTGGTCCGGTAAGTCCGGCGTGGCCTCACGCATCGCACTGTCCGCGCTTCTGATCTCAGCGGTGACATCCTCCTCGCCGACCGCCGCCCCGGACGGGACGCGGGCCTTCCAGCACGTCATCGCGCTCGCTCAGGACATCGGACCCCGCCCGATCGGAAGCGAGTCCGATCGCCGCGCGGCGGAGTACGTGCGCAGGGAGATGCAGGCTTACGGACTGGATGTCGATCTGCAGGAAGTCCCGGTGTTCAAGGACGGTGACGGCGAGAGGCGCGTCAATTCCTTCAACGTCGTCGGCCGCCTCGAGGGGGACGGGCCCGACACGCTCATCGTCGGTGCGCACCACGATTCGGTCGGGGCGTTCGTGCCCGGAGCCAATGACGACGCCAGCGGCCTCGCGGTGCTGCTGGAGGTGGCCCGGTTGACCTCCTCGCGCCCGCGGCGCACCCATTATCTGTTCATCTCGTTCTGCTGCGAGGAAGAGGGGTTGTACGGCTCCAAGGCGTTCGTCGAGAGCGCCGATCTCACGCGGGTGCGCGCGATGATCGCGCTGGAGCTACTGGGGCGCGGCGAGCTGCTGGCGGGCCCGGCACCGGAGCCTCCCGAGTACTGGGCGCAGCGTGCCGTCGTGGACGCCGCGAGGCGCAGCGGCGTGCGCAACATCGCCGCGCGCCCGTTGTGGACGATCGCGCCGCGCCTCATGAAGGTCGATCACTCCGCGGATCATGAGCCGTTCCTGCGGGCCGGCGTGCCCGCATTCCTCCTCATGGGCACCTATCCCCACTGGACCTACCACACCGCCGAGGATCGGGCCGCCGCCGTCAGACCGCGGGCCCTGCGGCGGGCGGCGCGGCTGCTCGACGCGCTCCTTCTGGATCTGGAGCGCGAGCCGCCCGACCGCCTCAACGACCCGCATCATCTGCCCGTGACGCTGTTCGGCCGGGGTCTCGTGATCCCGACCACCGGCCTGTCCGGGATCGGCCTGGTGGCTCTGCTGGGCTCGGCGATGCTCTTTCTGGCCCGGCTGCGCGCGGTGCTGTCCCCCCGCAGGATTCTCGAGACGATCCGGGCGATCATGGTCGGCGCCACCGCCACCGCGCTCGGCGTCTCCGGAGCGTTCGCCTCCGAGGCGCTCATGGAGCTCGTGCACGGCGTGCGGCTTCCCTGGTCGGCGCATCACGGACTGCACGTCGCGCAGGCGATCGCCGGCACGATCGTGACGGGATGGATGGGGCTCAATCTCTTCCGACGGATCAAGCCGACGATCGAACCGGGACCCTACCTGGCCGCAGCCCTGCTTCTGCCGCTGAGCGGCGTCGTCCTGGGTCTTTCGGGCGGATGGCCGGAGCTGGCCGCCATCGCCGGCGCGCCCGCCGTCGCCTTCCTCCTCTCCCTCGGAGTGCGGAGCATCGGCCGCAAGCTGGCCCTCGGTCTGGCGGGCCTCGCGCCCTTCACGCTCCTGATGAACCTGGCAGACTACCGCGCGCTCGTGACGCTGGGCGGCGTGGAGATCCCCGGCACCGTTCTGTACGTCGGCTTCCTGGCCGCGACGCTTCCGTTCGCGCTCTTCCTCGCCCACGTGGCCTGCTTTCAGGACTGTCTCCACAGCCCGGTCTGGTGGCGCCTGTCCGGACCGTGGGTGGGGGGGCCGGCGTTCGCCGCCTGGGCCGTCCTCGGAATCGCGGCGGGGCTTCTGCCCGCCTACGATGAGGCGCACCGGCAGCTGGTGCACGTCAGGCAGACGGTCGACCTGGATACGGGATCCGCGACGGCCGCGCTCGATTCGATCGATGTTCTGGACGGCGTGCGGCTGGGGGGCGGAGTGCACGGGCGCGTGGACCGGGGAGCGCTTCGGGCCACCCTGAAGGCCGATCCGCCCGCGGATCGCTTCGAATTTTCGGCCCGGAGCGAGAGCGAGCCCCTGGAGGAGGGGGTCGCGGTGACGAGCACGGCCCGATTTGCTGCCTCCGAGGCGCCGCACAGCATCGCGTACCAGTTCAGGTCTCGATCGGGCTTCCGCGTGCCGGGGAGGGACTCGTTGTTGCGCCACGAGTACACCTTCGAGGAGATGGCGCCGCCGGCCGATTCGGAGCGTGACTTCCGCCTGCTCCTGCCCGCCGGCGGCGATCTGGAGGTGAAACTCGCGGCGACGTTCAAGACCGATCTTCTCCGACTCGAGCCACGGGGCGGGTCCCGCGTCTTCGTGCACCACGCCACGGTGATCGGCTCCCGCCGTCTCATCGGTGGGGGGAGCGCTCCCGGCGTCGACGTTTCCGTCGATTGATCGGCACTGGTCCCTTTGTTACGATGGAACGAAGAAGGGCCCCGGGAGCTACCTCCCGGGGCGCTCGCGGAAACGGGGCCGGCGTGCCCCGGAGGGAACGATGCGAAACGGGATACCCGGACCGGAGCCGGGCGAGGGGCTCCGCGCGGACGAGGTGCTCGACACCGTCGGGCTCTTCTGCCCCGTCCCGATCATCAGGACCGCCGAGAGGATCAAGCGCCTGAAGCCCGGGGAAGTCCTGGAGATCCTGTCGGATGACCGCGTCATTCTGATCGACATGCCGGCCTGGTGCCTGTCGACCGGCCATAGCTATCTCGGCGCCCGCCGGCAGGGGGAGGAGTACCACCTGTTCGTGCAGAGGAGCGGGGAGCCGGCGACGGCCTGAGCGGGAGCGGGAGGGGAGCGTGGAACGACCTCGGACGGTGCGGGCGATCGGACTCATGTCGGGCGGCCTGGACAGCACGCTGGCGGCCCGGGTTCTGGTGGAGCAGGGCATTGAGGTCCTGGGTCTGAACTTCTCCACCGGATTCTGCATGAACGATCACCGCCGCGCCATGGCGAAGCCGGGCGAGGATCCGAAACGGATGCGCAACGAAGCCCTCCGGGCGGGCGCCGATCTGAGGATCCCGATCGAGGTGCGCGACGCCGGAGAGGCCTATTTGCGGATGGTCCTCAACCCGCGGCACGGCTACGGCAAGAGGGCGAACCCCTGCATCGACTGCCGCATCTTCATGATTCACGGGGCCGCCGACTACATGCGCGAGCGCGGCGCCCACTTCGTGTTCACGGGCGAGGTGCTGAACCAGAGGCCGATGTCCCAGCACATGCAGGCCCTGCGCCTGATCGAAAAGGAGTGCGGCATCCCCGGGTATCTGCTCCGCCCGCTGTCGGCGAAGCATCTCCCGCCGACGATCCCCGAGCAACTGGGGTGGGTGGACCGTGAGAAGCTTCTGGGAATCTCCGGCCGATCGCGCAAGCACCAGATCGCTTACGGCGAGTCGCGCGACCTGCACGACTACCCCCAGCCTTCGGGCGGCTGCTGTTTCCTGGCGGATGAGAACTTCGCCCGGCGTTTCCATGACAAGAAGGAGAACAGCCGTCCGGAGACGCTGCGCAAGGAGGATATGATCCTCCTGAAGGTCGGACGCCATTTCCGGTTGTCTCCGGAGGTCAAGATCATCGTCGCCCGCGACGAGGGAGAGAATCATTTTCTCACGCGGCTGAACGCTCCCGGCTGGCACCTCGAGGCGGTCGATTGCGGAAGTCCCATCACGCTGGTCGAGGGCGAGCCGGACGGCGAACTGATGCGCCTCATCGCAGCGATCACCGCGCGCTACTCGTCGCGCCGATCGGAGCCGCTGGTCGAGGTG
>JBFGDZ010000100.1:0-13014 GCA_041580375.1 Candidatus Polarisedimenticolia bacterium | reverse complement strand
TGGGCCGGCAACCAGGAGGCGATCCTCAGCCTGGCGATCGGATCCGACGGCCGGCTGCTCATGGGCTCCAGCCTGCAGGGACGGATCTACGCGCTCGATCCCGACGGATCGGTCACGGAGATCACGCGGGCGCCATCGAGCCAGATCACATCGCTTCTGCCATTCCGGGACGCAGGCCGGCCGTCCCGCGGGCCCGGAGGCGCGACCGGCGTTCTCGTCGGCGGAAGCAACCTCGGCGCGGTCCTCCTTCTCCGTGACGGGTACGCGTCCGCCGGAACGTTCCTCTCCGGTGTGCTGGATGCCCGGTCCTTCGCCACCTGGGGCCGGCTGATGTGGCGCGGCGACAGCCCGAAGGGAACGTCGATCGCGATCAGCGCGCGCACCGGCAACACCGAAGAGCCCGATTCGACCTGGTCCGAATGGAGCGGGCCGCTGGCCGATCCCCGGGGTGCGCTGATCGATCGTCCGCCGGCGCGCTTCTTCCAGTGGCGGGCCGCGCTGGGCACCACGGAGCCGGATCGATCGCCGGCTCTCAGGGAGGTCGGGGTGACCTACCTGCAGCGCAATCTGCCTCCCGAGGTCCGGACCGTCGAGGTGCAGGCTCCGGGTATCTCCTTCCAGAAGATCCCCGCCGCGGGGCCGCGCGGGGGACCCGAGGCGGGATCCGCGGGGAACGTGCCGTCCGGCCACGAGGGTGGCAGCCGCCGGGCGGCCCGCGTGCAGGCGCGGAGGGGGTTCGATCCGGGGGCGCGCTCCGTCACCTGGCGGGGGAGCGATCCGAACGACGATGATCTTCGTTACGATGTCTACTTCCGGGCCGTCGACGAGAAGACATGGAAGCCCCTCCGCACGCGGATCGAGGAGGAGTTCGTGACCGTCGACAGCACGGCCATGCCGGACGGCACCTACCAGTTCCGGGTCGTGGCGAGCGACGCGGTTTCCAATCCGGCCGGCCAGGAGCTGACGGCGGAGACCCTTTCGCGCCCGTTCGACGTGGACAACACCCCGCCGCGGGTCGAGGGGATCGGCGTCTCGGTGCGATCGTCGGCGATCCGGGTGGTCTTCTCGGCGGTCGACACGTTCAGTCTGATCCGCGACGTCGCCTATTCGATCGACGCGGGCGAGTGGGTCCCGGCGGCCCCGCTCGACGGCATGCATGACGCGCAGGAGGAATCCTACGAGCTGCTGATCGCGAGCCTTCCGCCGGGCGAGCACACGATCGTCGTGCGCGTCACCGATGGTGCCGGCAACACCGGCGCCTCGAGAGCGGTCTTCGAATCTCCCTGATCGGAACCCGCTTCGCTCAATCCTGCTTGCGGCGCCACCAGTCGAGGAACCGGGTGGTCCACGATGTGTCGCGCCGGCGGTCGTGGTGGCATTGCTCGCGGGGCTCGCTCCCCTCGATGAAGATCTCCCACGCCTGATCGCGGCAGCGCCAGCTGGCCAGAAGTCCGGTCTCGGGATCGATCACTTGCTCGACCAGCCCCACCGGCCTCTCCCACCTTCGGTCGGGATCGAGCACCGCGCCTTTGGCCGTCTGGGCCCAGATCGGGAGCGCCAGCGCGGATCCCCCCACGCGCAGGGGCCGGTTATCGTCGAATCCGACCCAGGCGAGGGCGAGGAAATCGGGATGGAATCCGACGAACCAGGCGTCGCGCCCGTCATCGGTCGTCCCCGTCTTGCCCGCGAAATCTCCGCTCAGGCCGTAGTTCCAGATCCCGGCGCCGGTGCCGTACAGGACGACGTCGCGCATCAGGTCCAGGGTGAGGAAGGCGGCCTGGGGCGTGATCACGTCCTCCCTCAACGGTCGGGGCACGTGATGGGATCGAGCATCGTCGTCCACGACGTGGGTGAGCAACCGCGGGGACGTGCGCGTGCCGAGATTCGCGATCGGCGTGAAGGACGCCGCCGCTTCGAGAGGCGTGACCTCCATCGTTCCGAGCGCGATTGAAGGCACCGCCTGCAGAGGGCTCCTGATGCCGCAACGCCGGGCCGTGCGAACGACCTCGTCCAGCCCGATCGCCTGGGCCGCCCGGATCGTGGGAACGTTCAGCGACAGCGCGAGCGCCCGGCGCGCCGGAACGGGCCCGTGGTAGGTGAGATCGAAGTTCCGCGGCGACCACACGTCACCGCTCACCAGAATCTCGAGCGGAGAATCGTCGAGAACGGTGGCCGGCGTGAAGCTATCGTCGCCGGCGTCCTGAGACTTGCGGAACCCCGCCAGGTAGACGAACGGCTTGAACAGCGATCCCGGCTGGCGGTGCGCCTGCGTGACGCGGTTGAACTGCGTGCTCGAGTAGTCCCGTCCTCCCACGAGGGCCAGGACCGCTCCGTCCGAGGGGCGCAGCGCGACGAGCGCTCCCTGCAGCTCGCCGCCGGGCGTCGGGCGCAGACCCGGATACCCTTTTTCGAAGCTGGAGAGACTGCGGGAGAGCGCGGCCTCCGCCCGGGCCTGCACCAGGGGGTCCAGAGTCGTGAACACGCGCATCCCGTTGCGGCCCGCGCGATCGCGCAGCCCCAGCTCTCTCAGCGCTTCGGCGACGGTGTCGAGGAAATAGGGCGCGCGCCGGGGCACCGGGGAGGGCTCGGGCCGCACGTTCATCGAGGATTCCAGCGCGCTCTCGAGATCCGTCTCGGAGATGGCCTTCTCTTCGCGCATGAGCCTCAGGACGAGATCGCGTCTTTGTCGCGCATCCCGGCCGTGACGAGGGGGGTGGTAGCGGCCCGGAGACTGGATCAGTCCCGCGAGCAGGGCGGACTCCGGGAGCGACAGAGTGCGCACGTCCTTGCCGAAATAGTGTCGCGCCGCCGCGCCCACGCCCAGGATCGAGACGGGGCCCCGCTGCGCCAGATAGATGTTGTTGAGGTAGGCCTCGAGTATCGAGTTCTTGCTGCGGAACGCCTCCAGGCCGAACGCCGCCAGGGATTCCCAGATCTTGCGGACGAGGGTTCGTGCACCCGAGTTGGGGTAGAGGTTCTTGGCGAGCTGCTGCGTGATCGTGCTGCCGCCCTGCACGATCTCACCGCTTCGGACGTTGGCGAAGAGCGCGCGGAGGATCGCCTTCGGATCGATGCCGGGATGGTGGTAGAAACGACGATCCTCGACGGCGACGACCGCCCGGACCAGATCCTGCGGCAGCTCGTCCAGCGGCACGAGCGACCGTTCGGTGTGGGTATCGCCCGACAGCACGCCCAGCACCTCCGGCTCGATCCGGGCGCCGTCGAGGTCCTCGCCCGAGTCGAGATCGCTCACGCGCGTCACGTGACCGAAACCCGTCCGGATTCTCACGAGCGCGGGAGGCGCCGGCCCCTCGGGGTACTCGAAGCCGTTGAGATAGACGTCGAGGGAGCGGAATCGCCGCGTGTACTCCCCCGGACGCGCAGGTGCGCCGTCCACGAAGCGGTACCCGAGGCGATCGAGACGCTCGGTCAGAGCATCCCGCGAGAGATACACTCCCCGCTCGAGGACGTAGGGTGCCGAGTAGACCTGGGTGGACGACGTGCCTTGCAGCTTCGAGAAGCGGACGTTGGCATCGATCACGGCGACCGTGAGGATGCCGGCGAGGAGGACGGCCACGCCCGCCCCCGCTCTCACAACGATCCCGAGAAGAGAGAGGCCCGGGTGTCGTCGCGTCTTCGATCGGGATCGGTTCGAGCCCATCCGCACTCCCCCGCGCCGACCGGCGGGACGAGCGGTTCGGCGAGGCGGTCTAGGTTAGCACGCTGCGCACCGTCGGGGCGAAAGGCCCCGCCGGGAGGCCGCTGCGCCGCTCCGTTCCGCGGGGAATTTCGCCGGCTCAGTCGTCCTGGTTTTCGGACTTGGGAGGGAGCGTCCCCTCGTAGGACGCCTTGAAGATGGAGGAGAGATCGCCCTCGATGATGTCGGGCGGCATCGAAGCGCGATCGATGATCACCTTGTTGCGGGAGACCTTCTTAGCCCGGTACATCGCCTCGTCGGCCGCCTTCAGCAGATCGGTCTCGGTGCGCACCTGGCGGTTCGTGGGGTACGAGGCGATGCCGGCGCTGACGGTCACGCGGACGAGGAACTCCTTGTACTTGTAGACCTGCTCCTCCGCCGCCTTGCGGACCCGTTCGGCGACGATCGCGGAGCGAATGCCGTCCGTGTTCGGCAGGATCATCAGGAATTCCTCACCCCCGAACCGTCCGACGATGTCCGTCTCCCGCGCGTTGTCGACGACCACCTTGCCGAACGAGCGCAGCACCTGGTCGCCGCAGTCGTGACCGTACTTGTCGTTGATCTGCTTGAAGTGATCGAGATCGAGCAGCACCACCGACAGAATGCTACCGTACCGCTGCGCCCTCTTGAACTCCTCGCTCAGCCGCCGGCTCAGGTATCTGTCATTGAGCAGGTTCGTTCGGTCGTCCGTGACCGACATCTTCAGCAGCCGCTCGTTCGCCTCGCGCAGCTGGCGGTTGCTGCGCTCCAGGGATCGATAGAGGTAGCGCTTCTTGAGGGAAGCGCGCAGGACGGCGTCGAGCTCGTCGAAGTGGAACGGCTTGACGATGAACTCGTCCGCTCCAGCCCGCAGCGCCTCGACCTTCGAGGGGACGTCGCGCTTCACGGTCATGACGACGATCGGGATCGCGGACAGCGTGCGATCGCGCTTCGCGCTGCGGATCACCTGGATGCCATCGGGAGGCGGGATCAGAAGATCCAGCAGCATCAGATCGGGACGGCTCGAGGACATGCTCTGAAGGGCCGCGCCGCCGTCGGGCGCGGTCTCGACCTCGTACCCTTCCATGCCGAGCCATTCGGAGAGCAGATCGACGCTATCCCGATCGTCATCGACGATCAGGATGCGGTACTTGCGTGTGGGTCCACCCGCCGGAGCGGACGGCTGGCCCTGAGGTGGCGGTTGCATGGAAGCCCCGGGGATGCGGCACGACCCCGCGCGTCTGCGTATTCTATACGATCCGGTCGGGGGCCGGGCAACGGCAAATCGAGTCCTGGTGCGGCTTTCCGGGGATCCGTGTCAGTCGCCCGTCGTGGCGTCAACGAACCATCGACCCCAGGGTTCCGGGGGCGCGGTCCGGATCGCTCCACGCGCGGAAATAGTCGGCGTGGCTTCGGTAGGCCTCGAACAGGGCCGCGTTGTCGACCTGAGTGACGTTGAACACCGACAGGGTGGGCACCCAGTTCGGCCTCGGGACCTCGGGAACCAGAGTGATGAGGGCGCAATCATACTGGCCCATCTGCCAGCCGGCCTCCTTGGAGAGCAGGTAGCCGAACAACCCCTTGGCCTGGGCGGGATGGGGCGCGCCGCGCATCAGGGCCGCGACGTGGGGGACGACCACGGCGCCCAGATTGAAGCGATCCGGGAAGAAGATGTGGACGGGCTCGCCCTCACGGTTCGCGCAGATCGACTCGTCCATGCCGAGCACGCCCCACAACGTCTGGCCGGACGAGATGAGCCGCCGCACGGCGGCGTCATCCTCCACGATGCGGGTGCCGTTGGCGCGCGTTTCGTCGTAGAACGCGCGCGCGCGCTCCTCGCCCCAGATCGTGAAGAGAGCCGCGGCGTGGTACGCGGCCGGTCCGCGATCGATCGAGGGCAGTGCGCCCCGTCCTCCCCAGGGCGCGCGGGCCATGTCCCAGATCGACTGCGGAGCGTCCTTCCGCTCGACGAGGTCGGTGTTGTAGAGAATCACGCGCGGGTTGGCGGCGAACCCGATCCAGCGGAACTGGTTGTCGCGGTACTGCCACGGAACGGGGCGCGCGGCGACGGGCCGGAACGGGACGGCGAGCCCTTCGGCCGCGAGCTCCATTGCGGGCAGGGGGGACTCTCCCCAGAACAGGTCCACACGGCCGGCCTCCGCCTCCCGCCTCAGCGCCGGAAGAAACCCGTCTCCCAGGGCATCCCGGTAGACGGGCTGCACCTCGATACCGGTCTGCTGGCTGAAGGTGCTCAGGATCGGGCCGGCGGTGCGCCGGGCCGCCTCCACGTAGACGATGACCGTCCCTTCGGCCGGTATGACGATCGATTCTTCGGAAGGGAGGGGCGGCCGGTCGCCGGCGCACGCGGAGGCCAGCAGCACGACCAGAGCGAGGGGGATCCATCGGGGCGGACGGACCGCCCGCTTCGCGATCGGCACCGATGCAGGCTCCCGGAAAGGATTCAGAACGCCCGACTCTACCGCCCGGGGCGGCGGAGTTCAAGTCGGCCGGCGGGCGGGCCCGCCCTCCGGGCGGCGGGGTTGGCACTCGACCGTCATCGCGCACCATATTGGAAGGGACGGAGCCGCCCCCCGGCGGGCGCGGTCCGAGCGGAGGATCGCACGTGCGACGAGCGTTGAGAACCTGTGTCATCCCGGCCTGCGCCGTTCTGCTTCTCGCGTTCACGCCGGCGACTGCCGGAAAACGGATCGATGTCTCCGAGCGCTCCCGGTCGCGCGCCGCCAAAGAGGTCCGCCGCGGCGATCACGACGCGGGCAAGGACAAGCCTCGCGCGGCTCTCCTCCACTATCTCGCCGCCCTGGAGCTCGACCCTTATAACGCGGAGGCCCGGGCCGGCCTCGACGCGCTCACGGGCTCCCGTGCCGGCGGCGGGCGCACGGAGCCCTGCGCGGGAGGATCCGCCGGGTCCGCGGGGCGCGGGGGCGGGGTCGTGCCGCGCCCGTTCGCCAACTTCGAGGGGAAAATCCTCGGCCGCGTGCCCGGGACGCCCGAGGGGCCGATCCGGCCGGACGGCCCGCACTATGCGGGGGCGAGACCCTTTCTCGGCATGGTCGAGGAGAGCGCCGCCAGCCACGGCGTCGACCCGCGCCTCGTCCTGGCGGTGATGAAGGCCGAATCGAACTTCAACCCGAAGGCGCGCTCCAAGAGCGGCGCCCGCGGACTCATGCAGCTGATGCCCGCGACGGCGGCCCGCTTCGGGGCGCGGGCGATCGACGACCCGGCTCAGAACATCGATGCGGGGACCCGGTATCTCCGCTACCTGCTGGAGCTCTTCAAGGGAGATCTGGATCGGGCGCTGGGGGCGTACGTGGCGGGCGAGATGACGGTGGTGAAGAGCGGCGGGGTGCCGTCGGCGGGCCGGGTGCAGTCCTACGTCCGGCGCGTACGGCATTACGCCTACGAATTCTGAGGCCGCCCGACGACCCGCTGCGGGATGCCTTGCGGCGCGGGCTTTTCGGCGGCATGCCGCTTCGTTTACAATACCCCGCCATGAGCGCCATCGACCCTCTGAAGCGGAACCCGGCGCGGCGGCGGCTGCGGGCCCTGCCGCGGACGTCGGACGTCCATACGGGACAGCCCGGGGACGGCGCGCCGGATCGCGAGCCGATCCTCAAATGCACCTACCGACCGCCTGACGCGGACTTCTTCTGCTGGAAATTTGGGGTCTGGTACAACCTCCGCGACTGCTGCTACCGCCACGCTCTCCGCACCTTCGACGGCTGCGCCGATTGCGGCCAGGGGGCCAGCAATCTCAAGGCCCGGCGCCAGCGGATCAACGCCGTGCGCGCGATGCTCTGCCGTTCGTACGCCCGCTGAGCGGGCGTCCCTCGAAGCGACGTGTATAATGACGGTCCCCGGGGTTGCTCGTCCGCGCGTTCCGCGGAGGTGCTCGCTGGACCTGATCATCACCCAAGGAGAGATCGTCGACGGATCGGGCCGGCCGCCCTTCAGGGCCGACGTCGGGATCGCAGGTGATCGCATCGCGGCCGTCGGAGCGTCGCTGGACCATCCCGGCGCCGCGCGCATCGATGCACGGGGTCGTGTCGTCGCCCCCGGGTTCATCGATCTGCACTCCCATTCCGACCTCTGCGTCGCGCTGCCTCTCGAGCGGCAGTCCGGGCTCCTGGAAGGGCGGATCCGCCAGGGGATCACCACGGAGCTGATGGGGAATTGCGGCATCGGCTGCGCCCCCGTGTCCGGCCGCTCGCGCGATCAGGTGGCGCGGGTCTGCGGGTTCATCACCCCCGACGGCGTCCCGTGGGAGTGGGACTCGATGGGTTCCTACCTGGATCGTCTGGAGTCCCGGGGGGTCCTGCTGAACGTCGCCACGCTCGTCGCTCACGGCGCGGCCCGTTCGTCGGCCATGGGGGCGCGCGCCGGCCGCCCCACGCCCGAGGAGCAGCGGGCCCTGGATCGTGCCGTGAGAACCGCCGTTGAAGAGGGTGCGTTCGGGGTCTCCTTCGGACTGATCTACCCGCCGGGCCAGTTCGCCGACACGGAGGAGTTGATCGCGGTGGCGCGCGCCAGCGCGGACGCTGGGGGCTTCGCGGCCTTCCACCAGAGGGGGAGCAGTCTGGAGACGCTCGAGCCCGCCGTGCGGGAGATCCTCGAGGTCGGCCGGCGCAGCGGCGCGCCGGTCCATCATTCGCACGTGGAGACGGTCGGCCCGCGCGCCTGGCCGGGAACCGAGTCGGTCCTGCGGATCCACGATGAGGCGGCGCGGGACGGCGTCCGGCTGACGGCGGACGTCATCCCGTACACTGCGGTGTGCACGACCATGCTGGCCCTCTATCCTCCCTGGTCGCTCGATGGCGGCGTGTCCGCCTTCCTGGAGCGGCTGAGGGATCCGCGCTCGCGGGCGCGCATGAAGGAGGAGATGGCCGACGCAGCGCCGGTGTGGCCGCCCTGGGACGAGCCCGGACGCTGGACGATGAACATCGTGCGGGAGTGCGGCTGGGATCGCATCCGGCTGGCGCACGTGGACGGGCCGCTGAACAAGCGCTACGAGCATCTCACGCTCGCCGAGATCGGACGGCGGGCGAACCGGGATCCCTTCGACGCCCTCTCCGATATTCTGGTGGCTGAGAACGGCGTCGCCACGCAATTGATCTTCGGCATCTCGGGGGACGATCGGGGGGACGACGATCTGCTCCCGCTGCTTCGACACCCCGGGCTGGCGCTGGTCACCGACGCGTGGGAGATCGGAAAGGGATTCCCGCACCCGGGCGCATACGGAGCCTTTCCTCGCGTGCTCGGTCACTACGTGCGCGAGCGCGGCGTGTTGACGCTGGAGGAGGCGGTGCGCAAGATGACGTCGTTGCCGGCGAGCCGCCTGGGCCTCGCCGATCGGGGCCTGATCCGCGAAGGACTGAAGGCCGATCTGGTCGTGCTCGAACCGTCCCTGGTCGGCGATCGCTCCACGTTCAGCGAGCCGCGTCGCCACGCCGCCGGGATCGAGGAGGTCCTCATCAACGGAACACGGGTCGTCGCCGGCGGCGCCTTCCGGCCGGCCCCGGCCGGGCGGGTGCTCAGACGGGGGGAGCGAACATGACGAGGGCGATCGGTGCGAGCCGGGTGCTGCTCGCGGTGCTCCTGGGAGCAGCGGCGCTGATCACGCTCTGGGCGGCGAGTCAGGCGTTGCAGCGCCCCGAGAGCGGGCCGCGGGCGGCGATCCAGGCCAACAATCACGGCGCCGCGCGGATGGAGCAGTACAAGCACACGCAGGCGATGGAGGAGTTCGGACGGGTCACCGGGCTGGCTCCGTCCTGGGCGCCGGGGTTCGTCAACCTGGGACTGGCCGCGCTCTACGCCAGGGAGATGGAGAAGGCGGAAACGGCCCTCCGCCGGGCCGTGGAGCTCGATCCGGATCTCCCGCAGGCGCACTACGCCCTGGCGATCCTGCTGCGGGATCAGGGGCGCACCGACGAGGCGATCGCCCGGCTGGAAACGGCCAGAAACCTCGATCCGGATGATCCCCAGATCTTCTACAACCTGGGTCTGCTGCACGTGAGGAAGCGGCTGTTCGACGTCGCCGTCGATCGGCTGCACCGGGCGCGCGAGCTCGATCCGAACGGGATGTCGATCCGGTACCAGCTCGCGCGGGCGTTGCTGCAGGCGGGCCGCCGCGGAGAGGGTGAGACCGAGATGGCGGCCTATCAGAAGCTGGCCGACGACAGCCGTTTCGCCGTGCCGACGGGGAATCAATACGGCGAGGCCGGACGCAATGCGCTCGTCATCACCGACTACGCCGCCTTCGGCGGGCCTCCTCCTCCTCCCCCGCCCGTGCGCGTGCGGTTCCGCGACGTGACGGGGGACTCGGGAATCGCGTTCGTCCACGCCGGTCCGGGGGGCGAGGCGGAGGTCCCGAGCGGGAAAGCGGCCGCCACGGGAGGCATCCCCGAGCCGTCCGAGGCGGCGCGTTGGGGATCGGGCGTGGCGATCGGGGATCTCGACGGGGACGGTCTCCCGGATGTCGTGTTCGCCAACGCGTCGGCCGACGGGCGCGCGCGCCCCGTCGTCTACCGCAACCGCGGCGGCATGCGGTTCGAGGACGTGACGAAGCGGTCGCGGATCGACTTCCAGGGAGTCGGCATGGCGGCGGGCCTGGCCGATTACGACGGAGACGGCGATCTGGATCTCGTCCTGACCAGGCTGGGCGGCGTTGAGCTCTTCCGCAACGACGGCCGGGGCGTGTTCGAGAACGTCACGAAGAGCGCATCGGTCTCCCTGAGCGGATTCTGCCTGGGCGCGTCGTGGGGTGACGTCGACCACGACGGCGATCTGGATCTGTACGTCTCGCGGCTGGCGGAGCCGGGCTCCGGAGGTTCCGCGGGAACGCGTCTTCTCCTCAACCGCGGCGACGGCACCTTCATGGACGGCACGGACGCTCTGGGGCTCGCGGGGCCGCCTCGCGGCTCGGTCGGCGCCGTGTTCAGCGATCTCGATCTCGATCGGGACATCGACGTGGTTCTCTCCGTGCCCGGCGGGCAGGACGCTCTTCTCGACAACCGGCGCGAGCGGGGCTTCGCCGACCGCGGGGCCGCCGCGGGTCTCGCGCGTCGCGGGGGCGGGCGTGGCGTGTCGGCGGGGGATCTCAACGGCGATGGCCGCCCGGATCTCGTGTTCGCGGCGCCCGCTCCGGACGGCCTGCGTGCCTTGATGAACGGCGAGGACGGTCGCTTCACGGTCCGCGCGATCGACCCCGCGTCCCGGGGATCCCGATACGGGACGGTGCTGTTCGACGCGGACAACGACGGGGATCTCGATCTCTTCGCAACCGGCGAGAGGCACGACTTCTTCAGGAACGATGGCACCGGCCTGTTCGAGCGCGCCTCGGACGAGGCGGGCCTCGGCGCACTCGCAGCCGGAACCGGCCGGGCGGCCGCCGCGGCCGATCTGGACGGCGACGGCGATCTCGATCTCCTGGTCACCCGCAACGGCGCACGGCCTCTGGTCCTCAAGAACGAGGGCACCCACGGCAAAAGATGGCTCCGGGTCATGGCCCGCGGCCGCAGCAGCAACCACCACGGGGTCGGGACGAAGATCGAAGTGCAGACCGGCGCGTTCTGGCAGCGGCGCGAGGTGCAGGCCGGATCCGGATACCTGTCGCAGTCACCTGCGGCCGTCCACTTCGGCCTGCGGGACCGCGGCATCGTGGACGTCCTGCGCCTGCTGTGGCCGGGCGGAGTGCTGCAGGCCGAGCTGGACGTGCCGGCCGGCCAGGAGGTCGAGCAGGTCGAGCTCGATCGCAAGGGTTCCTCCTGTCCGCTTCTGTTCGCGTGGGACGGCGGGCGCTATCGATTCGTCACCGACTTCCTGGGCGTCGGGGGCCTGGGCCTGTGGCTGGGGCCGGGCGTCTACGGCAAGCCGGATCCGGACGAGTACGTCAAGATCGAGCCCGATCAGCTGGTGCCGCTCGACGGCGCTTACTACCTGCAGGTCGTCGAGAATCTGGAGGAGGTCACGTATCTGGACGAGGTCCGCTTGATCGCCATCGATCATCCCCAATCGATCGACGTCTATCCGAACGAGCGCTTCCCCGTGGAGGAAGAGCCCGATCACCGGTTGTACGCCGTCCGGCGCGACGAGCGCATCTTCCCGATTCGGGCGACCGCACACAACGGTCGGGAGGTCTCCGACCGGCTCCTGAAGATCGATCGGATCTATGCGGAGGGCTTCCGGCTGCACCGTCTCGCGGGCTATTCGGAGATGCACACGCTGGAGATCGAGTTCCCCAAGGAGATCCTGAAGCGGAAGAACCCGGTTCTCTTCCTCTACGGCTGGGTCGATTTCGAGTACTCGTCCAGCAATTTCGCGGCCGCTCAGTCGGGGATCGTCCTGACGCCGCCGATCCTCGAGGTACAGAACGCGGATCTCCTCTACGAAGCGGTCATGAATCCGATGGGATTCCCGCCCGGCATGCCGCGCATGATGACGGTCGATCTCTCCGGGATCGGGCCGCTCGTCACGCCCCGGTTCCGGCTGCGGACGAACATGCGCGTCTACTGGGATCAGATTTTCCTGTCCCAGCCGATTCCGGAAGCGGAGATGGCGGACCTGGTGAAGGTGAAGGAGATCGCGCCCTCCGGCGCCCACCTGCACCGGCGGGGCTACCCGCGCGAGCACAGCCCGGACGGCCGCGAGCCGAAGATCTACGACTACACCATCATGGACAACACCATGCCGTTCAAGGTGATGACCGGGGACTACACGCGCTTCGGCCGCGTCACCGATCTGCTGCGGCGCACCGACGACAAGTTCGTCATCTTCGGCAGGGGGGAGGAGGTGACGCTGGAGTTCCCGGCCGGGGAGCTGCCCGAGCTGCGCAAGGGCGTCGTGCGGAGCTTCCTGCTGTTCGCCAGCGGCTACTGCAAGGACATGGATCCGCACACGGCCTTCGGCGACACCGTGGAGCCGTTGCCGTTCCGGGCCATGTCGGGCTACCCGTACCCCGAGGGGGAGACGTATCCCGACGATCCGGATCACCGGGCCTATCGAAAGCACTACAACACCCGGCGGCTTCAGGGCCGCTGAGGACATCCCATGTCCGCCGCCATCGTCACGGAGAGCCTGTCCAAGGTCTACATCAAGCGCCGATCCCTGCGCGAGCTGGTGACGCGGCCCCTGCGGCGCGCGAAGCGCATCGTCGGGCTCGACGGTGTCGGGCTCGAGGTTCCGGCGGGCGAGATCTTCGGGATCCTCGGGCCGAACGGCGCGGGCAAGACGACCCTGCTGCGCGCGTTGGCCGGCCTCGAGAAGCCGCGCGAGGGACGCGTCCAGCGGAGGACCGCGGGTGCGGTGACCATGCTCTTCCAGCG
>JBFGDZ010000099.1:0-13032 GCA_041580375.1 Candidatus Polarisedimenticolia bacterium | reverse complement strand
GTAGAACTCCCACGGGAAGTCGGTGTCGAAGCCGGAGAACGGCACGTTGCCCTCGTCGAACGGGTTGCTCGTGCCGACCATCGGCTCGAGCCTCAGGTAATAGTCCCCCGGCGGCAGCCCGACGATCGTGTATTCGCCGCCGGGCCCGCCCGCCTCGACGTCGGAGAGCACGCCGGCCACCGGGGTGTTCGGCGCGGCGGTGGTGACGGCGACGACGTGCGCCCCGCGGACGCGCGAGCCGTCGAGGCCGTCGAGCACCCGCCCGCTGATCGTGCCGGTCGTGCTCGCGAGCGCGCTGTTCGGATAGACGAACGAGATCCCCGAGATGTCGTCCTGCGACAGGCTGCGCCCCTGGATGGTCCGGCTGCCGAAGGGGTACATGGTCGCGTGAAGGCTGAAATCGCCGCTGCTGAACCCCGAGATCTGCAGTCCCGAGAAAGTCGAGAAGTTGCCGACGACGGCGCTGTGCGACAGGCCCAGGCAGTGTCCGATCTCGTGCGTGGCGATCTCGCCCAGGTCGTACGTGCTGCCGCCGAGGATCTGGTTCGGGTTGCCGGGCGTGACGGTGCTGAAGTTGAAGACGCGCTCGTTGAAGACGATGTCGCAGTCGTTGATCACGCCGCTGACGCTGACGAAGAAGAACGCCACCGCGATCGCGCCGCCGATCCGGTTGTTCATGTCGGTCTCGGCGAAGTAGATGCGGTTGTTGCCGTCCTGCGAGATGCCGGCGCCGGCGTCGATCGGCGAATTGAAGTTGAAATCGGCCCCCCGGCTGACCGTCACCGCCGAGGTGGCGACGTTGGTCCACCGGTCCATGCTGTCCTGAAGCGCCGTGATGTCGCTGCCGTCGGTGATCCGGAACGACGCGTCGCGCTCGAGGCGGTGGACGCTGCTGTTGCCCTGGACGAACAGACCGATGTCGGGGAAGCCCGACTCCACCAGGTTGGTCTGCACATAGGCCAGGACCGTCCCTGCCGAGGCCAGCGCCAGGAGCGTCACGGCCAGGATCGCGCGCGCGGCATCGCCGGTCGCGGCGCGCCGGGCGCCGGCGCGGGTGTCCTGACGCTTCACGATCCCCGCTCCCCCGCGGATCGGCCGGGCGCGGCCGGGTCGCCGGACGGGCCGGGCGCCTCGAGGAGTTCCTCGATGCGCTGGAGGAAGCGGCCCAGCTCCTCCGGGCCGCGGCGGCTGCGTGAGGGATCGATCGGGCGGCCGTCGGGTCCCACGTAGGCGACGGCCGGACCGGGGGCTCCGTGCACGACGTCGCGGCCGGTGCGCGCGTCGCGCCGCACGGTCATCTTGCCGAGGTTCCAGCCGACCACGCCGAACGGCGTCCCGGCCGTCTTCCCCCCGGGCGTCTTCCCTCCGGGCCGCTCGAGGAACAGGATGAGCCGCTCCCCGCGCTCGAATCCCGGCGCCCCGGAGGCGACCATCATCTGATCCCCCACCCGGCCTCCCGGCACCTCGACCGTCACCTCGCGGAGAGGTCCTCCCTTCAGCCCCTTCTCCACATCGATGACGGCGCGCGTGATGATCATGGCGCCGTCGGCGGTCCACTCGCTGTCGACCCGATCGACCCGGCCGAGCGCGATCACCTCCGCCCGGCGGGTCATCTCCTCGATCTCCATCCATGGAACGACGGCCGCGTGCGCGGACCCCGTGGCCGCGAGGCACGCGACCGCGAACAGGGCGCACGAGCGCGCGATCGCCGGGACGGCAGCGAGGATCTTCCGCGCGGGCCGGCCGCGCCAACGCTGAATAGTCTGCAAGTTTTTGTTCCTCAACAGTTTAGTCCGGCAGCGCAGCCGGAAATATACGGTCACATCCCGGTCCGGACAATACGAAAAGCCGCGGCGGATCGAGGATCGATTTGGCCTCACCGGTCCGGGTGGACCGCGGTCACCACCGTGTGGATCCCGCCGCGCACGTTGAAATCGCCGGTGACGGTGAGCCGTTTCGGCCGCAGCAGCGCGACCAGGTCGTCCAGGATGCGATTGGTGACGTCCTCGTGAAAGTGCCCCTCGTCGCGAAACGACCAGAGGTAGAGCTTGAGGGACTTGAGCTCCACGCACAGGTCGGCGGGGACGTAGACGATCCGGATGCAGGCGAAATCGGGCTGGCCGGTGCGGGGGCACAGGCAGGTGAACTCCGGGCACTCGAAGGAGATCTCGTAGTCGCGCCCCGGGCGCGGGTTGGGAAACGTCTCGAGTCCCTTCGACGGTTGCGTCGGCACGTCACTCTCCGCCCGCTTCGTTCCGCCCCGGGGAGTCGTCCGTCGCCGCGGCGGGCGCCGTCAGGTGCTTGCGCAGGAAGGTGCGGGTCCGCTCCCACGCGTCCGCGGCGGCCGAGCGGTCGTACGACGGCCGGGTCTCGTTGAAGAACGCGTGTCCCGCCGAGGGGTAGAGGTGGATCTCCGCCGTCTTGCCGGCCTCCTTGAGGGCGCTCTCGAACCGGCGCACGTCCTCGACCGGGATGCCGCGGTCCTCCTCGCCGAACAGGCCCAGGAGCGGACAGCCGAGCGGGGCGACGGCCTCGGCCGACGTCTTCACGCGCCCGTAATAGATCACGGCCGCCCGGATCTCCGGGATCGCCAGGGCCGCCGAGAGGGACAGGCTGCCCCCCATGCAGAATCCGATCGTACCGACGGGCCGCTCCGCCGCCGACCCCTCCTCGCGCAGGTACGCGGTCGCGGCGCGGACGATGGCGACGGCGCGATCCTCGTCCAGGGCGCGCATCAGCTCGTGCGCCAGCTCGGCCGTGTCGGCGACCTTTCCGCGGTAGAGATCCGGCACGATCGCCAGGAACCCCTCCCGCGCGAGACGGTCGGCGACCCCCTTGATCTGCCCATTGAGGCCCCACCATTCGTGCAGGACGACGACGCCGGGGGCCGGCCGGTCGCCGGCGGGGCGGGCCAGGTAGGCGCGCACCTCATCGCCACCGGCCTGGAAGCGGACCAGCTCGCCCGGCGGCCCCTGTCGCGCCGACAGCGCCGCGGAGGCGGTGAGCGCGGCGGCCAGCACGGCGGCGATCGCTGCGCCGCGGGGCGCGATGCCGGGGACGATCCGTCTCACGTCCACGGGTACCAGGCCTCCTTGGGGGCGGCTTCGATGTCCCAGTGGACGTGCTTCGTCTGCTGGAACTCCTCCAGGCCCTCCTCGCCCAGCTCGCGGCCGAGGCCGGACATCTTCATGCCGCCGAACGGCCCGGCCGGGTTGTCCACCAGCGGGTCGTTGATCCAGACGTTGCCGGCCTGGATCTCCTCATAGTAACGGCGCACCTTGCGCGCGTCGTTCGAATAGAGGCACGCCCCCAGCCCGTACGGCGAGTCGTTCGCCAGCGCCAGCCCTTCCTCGAAGGAGCGGAACGGGATGACCGGCGCCAGCGGCCCGAAGATCTCCTCGCGGAAGATCGACATGCCGTGGCGCGCGTTGGCCAGGACGGTCGGCTCGTAGAAGAACCCCTTCGGAAGGTGCCCCGGGCGCCGGCCGCCGCAGGCGATCCCGGCGCCCTCCTCCTTCGCCCGCGCGACGAGCGTCTCCACGGCGTCCCGCTCCTTCGCGCCGATGAGGGGCGTGATCTCGGATCGCTCGTCCATGCCCGGACCGACGACGAGCTTCGCGGCCCGCCCGGCGAGATTCTCCAGGAACCGGTCGTAGACGGTCTGTTCGACGTAGATGCGCTCGGCGCTCGTGCAGACCTGCCCGGCGTTGAGGAAGGCGTTCCAGGCCACGGCGCGGGCGGCCGCGTCGACGTCGGCGTCGGAGCAGACGATCGACGCGTCGCTGCCGCCCAGCTCGAGGTGCAGCTTCTTCATGCGGTCGGCGGCCAGCCGGAAGATGCGCCGCCCGACCGCGGTGCTGCCCGTGAACGCGATGCAAGGGACGTCGGGGTGGGTTACGAGCGCGTCGCCGACCTCCTCGCCCGATCCGGTGATGATGTTCACGACGCCCTTCGGCAGGTGATCGAACAAGGCGTGCAGGTCGAGCGTCGTGAGGGGCGTGTGCGAGGCCGGCTTGATCACGACCGTGTTCCCCGCCGCCAGCGCGGGGGCCACCTTCCACGACAGGAGCATGAGCGGGTAGTTGAACGGGACGATGCAGCCGACGACGCCGAGCGGCTCCTTCAGCACCAGGTTGAGCTGCCCGGTCTCGGCCGAGGGGACGACGCGCCCGCGGCGCTCGCGGATCAGCCCGGCGTAGTAGTCGAAGCAGGTCGAGGACCAGTCGACGTAGCCGCGGTTCTTGCGGATCGGACGGCCGGTCTCCCGCGTCAGCGTCACGGCAAATTCCTCGACCTTGCCGCGCAGCCTGCGGGCCGCCTCCGTGAGGAGATCGGCGCGCGCCCAGGCCGAGGTCCGCTTCCAGGCCGGGAACGCCTCCTTCGCCGCCGCCACCGCCCGCTCGACGTCCTCCGCGCCTCCGCGGGGAACGACGTCGACCTGCTCCTCGGTGGCCGGATCGATCACCGTCATCGTCCGGCCCGATGCGGCGTCGACGAACGCACCGTTGATCCAGAGCTTTCTCACCGGATCGCCTCCGCAAGAGCCGATCCCCGCGCGGTTCGATCGCGGGGTATCCCGGCCGGTTGGAATGGAGTCGTTATTTTAACCCGGACCGTTCAGCGGCGCGAGCGGGAGCGCCGGCCGCGCTTGCGGGGGCGGCCGGGACGGCGGCGCCGGCGCGTGGTGCCGGCGGCGCGGCTGGATCGGACCTTGCTCAGGCGGCGTTCGAGCCGCTTCATGCGGGTCTCCAGCTTCTTCAGCCGCCCGCCGAGCGTCCCCTTGACGCTGCGCGCGACGACGGCGGCCATGGCGCCTGCGAGATCGGGAGTGCGAGCCATTCGTGTACCTCACCTGTTGAAACGCGAACCGTTGCGAACCGTTGATCGTGGTCCGAGAGGCCGCGAGTCTATCATCCCGGACGCGGCCGCGCACAACCCCGCGCGGCGGTGTCGGGCGGCCCGCCGACGCCGGGTGGCCCGCCGACGCCGGGTGGCCCGCCGGCGCCGGGTGGCCCGGACGCCTTCAGGCGGCCCGCCGTCCGTCCGGCGGGGAGGCGTCGACGATGACCCGCTCGACGCTCTCGATCATGTCCTGGACTTTGAACGGTTTGAGGATGTACGGACGTCCGGATTTCTCGAAGAAGCTGCGCGTCTCGTCCGAGACCGTGTCCCCCGAGGTGAACACCGTCCGGCCGGCGAGGTCCGGGTGATCCTTCATGAGACGTTCGAACAGCTCGCGGCCGTCCATCTCGGGCATCTTGAGATCGCTCACGATGGCGTCGTACCGCTGCCTGCGGACGGCGTCGAGGGCGCCCTGGCCGCTCTCCACGACGTCGACGCGGTGGCCGCGTGCGGTGAGGGCGTCGCGCATCATCTCCCGCACCGCGAGCTCGTCGTCGACGACGAGAATGCTGGAGGGGGGCGCCTTGATCGCCGCCGCGGATCGGCGGACCTCGGCCCGGATCTCGGGGCCCGTCGCGATCGGCAGATCGAGGGTGAAGACCGTGCCCTGTCCCTCGGCGCTCGTCGCTCCGATGGTTCCGTTGTGCTCCTTGATGATCCCGTGGCAGATCGACAGTCCGAGACCGGTCCCCTTGCCCACCTCTTTCGTCGTGAAGAACGGATCGAACACCTTCTTCAGGTGCTCCGGCGGGATGCCGGGGCCGTCGTCCTCGAACGTCAGCCGGATGACCCCGTCCGCGACGGTGGATCGGATGGTCAGCGTCCCCTTGCCGTGGGCCTCCCGCATCGCCTGCTCGGCGTTGGTGACGATGTTCATGAACACCTGCAGCAGCTGGTTCGGGTCTGCGAGAGTCCGCGGCAGGTCCTGGCTCAACTCGGTCACGACCTTGATCTTGTTGACCCTCAGATCGTAGGCGCGCAGCTCGAGCGTTCTTCCGATCACCGAGTTGATGTCCGTCATGCTGCTCTCGGGTTTGTGCTTGCGCGCGAAGGTCAACAGGTTGCGCACGATGCGCGAGGCGCGCTCCCCCTCGTCCCGGATGCGCTCGATCGTCTTCTTCCTCTTGCCCTCGTCCTCCTTCTCGAGCAGGATCTCCGAGAAGCCGATGACGCCCGCGAGCGGGTTGTTCAGCTCGTGCGCCACGCCCGAGACGAGGTTCCCCACGGCGGCCATCTTCTCCGTCTGCAGGAGCTGCTCGCGGATCTGCTTCTCCTCCGTGATCTCCTTGGCCACGTGGATGATGTAGAGGCACTTCCCCGAGGCGTCGAAGCAGGGGATCGCCGTGAGGGAGAAGACGCCCAGCTCGCCCTGCACCTCGCGGACGATGGCGCGGCGCGAGCGCTGCGCCTCTTCGTGGGGACAGCCGCTCGACTGCCCCATGACGATCTCGAGGATCTCGGTGCAGGTCCGGCCCGCGAACCGGCGGGGATCGCCTCCCAGGCGCACCTGCAGCGCGAGGTTCGCCCGCAGCATGCGTCCGTATCCGTCATGGATCGACAGCATGTCCGGGATGGCGTCGAAGGTGCGCTCCCACTCGCGCCGCTCGCGCTCGATCTGCGCGGCGCGCTCCTGGCTCGCCTGGGCCAGACGGCCCGTCTCCATCGTGATGGCCGCGTGGTCCGCGACGGCGCGCACCAGGTCGACCTCCTCGGCCGTCCACGGACGGGGCTGCGCCGATCGCCCCACCGCCACCAGGCCGATCACCTCCTGCCGCGAGACGATCTTCGCCATGATGAATCCGCGCAGGTCGAAGCGGCGGATCGCCTCCCCGCCGTCCTCGGTGAGATCGGCGCGCATCGTGACGTCCTCGACGGCGAGCGGGCCCTTCGAGTAGAGCACGGCGGAGCCGAGGGACGACGCTCCGAACGCGATCGACCCCTTCGGCTTCAGGGGCGGCCTCTCACCGCCACAGAACTCGGCCTCCACCCGCAGCTTGGCGCCCGCCTCCTCCCCGCCTCCCTCGGCGACGAGGATGATGCAGCGGTCCGCCTCCAGCGCCCGGGACAGCTCGGCGCACAGCGAGGCCAGGATGCCGTTCAGATCGAGGGGGCCCCTCAGCCACGAGATGATCCGGTTGAGCACCTCGTGGTGGCTCTTCTCCCTGCGCGTGCGCTCCAGCACGAGAACGCCGGCGGCCGTCCCCGCGACGTGCGCCGCGAGGGTCCGGCCGAGGTGAAGGTCGCAGGTCCGCGCCCTCCCGGCCTCCGGATAGCCGAGCGCCCAAGCCCCCAGCAGGCGCCCGTCGCTCTCGAAGGGGAGGATCACCAGCGCCCGGATCTTCGAGTCGGGCAGCGCGCCGTTCACCGTCCGGATCCCCTCCTCGCTCGCGAGCGACTCGATGACGCGCGGGCGCTCGGGCGACAGGAGCCCGCTCGTCACCTGCTGGGCGAGCCAGCGTCCGGCGGCCTCCTCCGCCGGCGGCGGGAATCCGGACGACGCGATGGTCTCGGTTCCGGGCTGGGAACCGCGCTGCACGATCAGCAGGATCGCCTCCGCGCCCATCAGCGCCGCCGACGCCTCGACGAGGACGCGGCAGAGATCGTCCCTCTCGCGCACGGAGGCGAGCCTCTGCGTGAAGGCCGGGAGCGAGGCGGGCGTCGCCGGCTGCGGCGTCGCGCCCGCGTCCCGCGCCGTCTTCTCCGGGGCCTCCTCTCTCGACGGGGCATGATACGTGAGCAGCACGAGGGCGCTCTCGCCGTGGGCGAAGGAGGTCACCCTGACGTCCGCCGCGAACAGCGCTCCGTCCCGTCCGGAGACGGTCATGTCCTTCAGGATCTCCCCCGACCGCACGGGATCGTGCGCGTTCTGGAGAATCCGCTCCAGGTCCGCCAGATCGTGCAGCCGCGCGAGGCTGATCTTCGACAGATCCTCGGCGGTGAACCGGCTCATGCGGTAGAACTGCTCGTTCGCCTTGAGGACGGCGCGGCTGAGGAGATCGACGAGGATCGCCCCCTCGCCCAGCCGCTCCATGATGCGGGCGATGTCGTCGGGGCCGAGCCCGCCCTCCTGATGCCCCGCGCCGTGCGGGCCCGGGGCCGCCGCTCCTGCGCTCATCTCGCCCATCCCGGAATGGTCCTCTCCTTCGTGGATCCCCCGCCGCGGTGGCGGCGGGCGACACGCGTCCGCTCCCAAATATGTTCGCGCGAGGGATCGAATTCAAATGCGTCGGATTTCTGGCGCTTCGAGAAAAGGCCCGTCAGTCAACGATTCTGCGGCGCGCAGGGGGCGCGCCGGATGACGTTTTCGGACTTGGACGGGCTCCTAGACGCCGAACGCGGACGGATCCCAGGCCAGGCCGATCTCGGAGGGGGGGGCCATGTACCCGGCGAGGGCCGACGCGGCGACGACGGCCGGGCTGGCCAGGTACCCCTCGCCGCCGACGCCCATGCGGTTCTGCCAGTTGCGGTTGAACGACGTGATGGCGCGCTGCCCCGGCTTGAGGGCGTCCGGACCCTGCCCGAAGCAGGGTCCGCACCACGACTCGCGCACGCTGCCCCCGGCCCGCCGGAACACCTCTGCGATCGACTCCCCCTCCAGGCGCCTCTCGGGCCGCTCGATGGCGCTCCGCACCGTCCCGCTGCCCGGGAAGACGAGGAAGTCGATCGAACGCGCCGCGCGCTCGTGTCCCGCACGGCGGGCGGCCCGCAGGACGAGGGCGGCGCCCAGCAGGTCGTCGTAGGAGCCGTTGGTGCACGAGCCGATCAGCGCCTTGTCGAAGGTGATCCGCTCGCGCGCGACCTCCTCCGCCGGCAACGCGTTCCCGGGGCTGAACGGCCGCGCGATCATCGGGACGACGCCGCCGAGATCCAGCGTCTCGTCGCGCTCGAAGCGCGCGTGAGGCCCCGGCGCCAGGCGCGGGTACGGCAGGGGGATGCCGCGCTCGCGGTACCACGCCTCGGTGATCGCGTCCTGCGGGAAGAGGCCGTTCTGTGCCTCCGCTTCGGCCATCATGTTGGCGATCGTGTTGCGGTAGGTCATCGGCAGCTGCGCGCGGGCGTCGGCGAACTGGACCCCCATGCCGCCCGCCTGCTCCCCTCCCCAGCGGCGCAGCAGCTCCAGGACGATGTCCTTCCCCGTCACCCACGGCTGCAGGACGCCGTCGAAGACGACGCGCCGCTGGGGGGCGAGCGTGAAATAGACGTATCCCGTCGACCAGCCGAAGCCGATCGTCGTGCTGCCGACGCCGATGCCGACCGCGCCGTAGGCGCCGTAGGCGCGGCTGTGGCTGTCCCCGCCCGGGTAGAACCCGCCCGGCACGACGAGCCCCTGCTCGGGGAGGTAGAAGTGGAAGATGCCGTCCCCCGGCGCGGCGTAATAGGGCTTCTCGATGCCGTGCTCCCGCGCGAACTGGAGCGAGATCGCCGTCTGGCGATCGTCCGCGTCCATGCCGGTGAAGACGAAGTGGTCGCTCACCATCGCCGCCTGCCGCGGATGGATCGTTCGGCCGCCGGTGATCCGGTTGAAGGTGTGGATGGCGAACGGCGACGTGCCGTCGGACGCGGGCAGAAGATCGGCGTACACGCGGAGGGTCGCGCCGGGCCGCACCGCGGCGTCGCGATCGACGCGGTGGGCCATGACGATCTGCTGCGCCACGGTCATCGCGCGGGCCTCGTCCGGGTCGGGGAAGACGATGCGCGGCGCGCGGCGGACCGACTCGGGGAACTCCCGGCGCCCCACGGCGAAGATCCCGCCGCTCTTCTGGATCTCGTCCTCCTTGTCGCTCAAGGGCAGCGGGATGTAGGTCCGCCCCCGCGTCACGTTGGCGATGACGCGGGTCGCCGTGTCGAAGGTGAACTCGTCGCCGTCGCGCGCCTCCTCCACCGCCTCCGGGCACTGCGCGACGTGCAGCCCCAGGTTGATCGCGTTGCGGCGGAAGATGTCCCCCATGCCGGCGCCGCAGACGATCACCATCTCGCGACCCGCCTCCTCGGCGATCCCCTTCAGCCCCGCGGGCGACATCTCGCGCGACGATCCGATGGCGAAGCGGTCGCCGGCGACGAGAAACGTCTCTCCGCGGCGCACCCGCTCGCGGAAGTCGGGCATCAGGTGCCGGAACGCGCCCGCTTTCCAGCGCTCGTCCAGCCGCTCGAGGCTCTCGGAGACGCAGTCGGCGGAGGGGGTGATCTGATCGGTGTCGATGGCGTCCCGCTTGCGCCCCGGCCGGTCCGGGTCCCAGACGATCAGGGCGCGGCCGCGGATGACGCGCGGGGCTTCGCCTCCCGCCCGACGCGCCGCGCCGGCCGTCTCTCGCTCGCCCTCCGATCCCCGCGCGGCGCCCGGAGCGCCGATCGACCCGGGGTCGATCCCGGGCTTCAGCCGCGCTCCCCGGATCGGTCCGGCCGCGACCGTCATACGCCGCCCCCCGTGATCGCCCCCTCGCTGGCCGAACCGACGAGTCGCGCGTACTTGGCGAACACCCCGCTCGCGTAGCGGGGCGCGGGCGCCCTCCACGATCGCAGCCGTGTCTCGATCTCCTCCCGCGGGAGATCCAGGTCGAGACGGCGCGCCTCGACGTCGAACGCGATCATGTCGCCGTCGCGCACGGCGGCGATCGGTCCGCCCCGGGCCGCCTCGGGGGACACGTGCCCCGCCATCAGGCCGTGGGTCGCGCCGGAGAAGCGGCCGTCGGTCAGCAGCGCGACCTTCTCGCCGAGACCCTGGCCGACGATGGCGGCCGTCACGCCCAGCATCTCGCGCATGCCGGGCCCGCCGCGCGGCCCCTCGTAGCGGATGACGACGACGTCGCCGTCCCGGATGCGCCGCTCCTGCACGGCGCGGAAGGCGTCCTCCTCGCGGTCGAACACCCGCGCCGGTCCCCGGTGCTTCAGCCGCGCGTGTCCCGCCACCTTCACGACGCACCCCTCCGGCGCCAGGCTGCCCTTCAGGATCACGAGCCCTCCGGTCGGCCGCAGGGGATTCGCGAGCGGTCGGATCACATCCTGCCCCTTCGCCTCCCGGGCGCGCGCCGCCTCCTCGCCGATCGTGCCGCCGCTCACGGTGCGGGCGGCTTCGTGAAGGACCTTCGCGTCGATGAGGCGGCGCGCCAGAAGCCGGGTGCCGCCGGCGCGCTGCATGTCGTTGGCGACAAACCGGCCGCCCGGCTTCAGGTCGGCCAGCAGCGGCGTGCGGGCGCTGATCCGATCGAAGTCGTCGATCGTCAGGGGGACGCCCGCCTCGCGGCTGAGCGCCAGCAGGTGCAGCACGCCGTTGGTCGATCCGCCCGTCGCTGCGACCGAGGCGATCGCGTTCTCGAACGCTGGCCTCGTCAGGATCGCGGCCGGGCGCAGGTCGTCCCGAAGCGCGCGCATCACGAGGCGCCCCGCCTCGCGGGCGACGTCCTTCTTATGAGAGTCGGTCGCCGGGACGCCGGCGCTCCCCATCGGCGAGATCCCCAGAAACTCCAGCGCCGTCGCCATCGTGTTGGCGGTGAACTGGCCGCCGCAGGCCCCCGCGCCGGGGCAGGCCCGATCCTCGAGCGCCTTCAGCGCCTTCCCGTCCATGCGGCCCGCCGCGAACGCGCCGACCGCCTCGAAGACGTCCTGGATCGTCACGTCGCGCCCCTCGAATCGGCCCGGTTCGATCGACCCGCCGTACAGGACGAGCCCCGGGAGGTCCAGCCGCGCCAGCGCCATCGCCGTCCCCGGGATCGTCTTGTCGCACCCGCACAAAGCGACGACGGCGTCGAACAGGTGCCCCCGGGCCACCAGCTCGATCGAGTCGGCCACGACCTCGCGGCTGACGAGCGACGCCCGCATCCCCTCCGTCCCCATGCTGACGCCGTCCGAGACGGCGATCGTGTTGAACTCGACCGGCGTCCCGCCGGCCTCGCGGATCCCCTTCTTGACGTGCGCCGCCAGATCGCGCAGGTGGATGTTGCACGGCATCACCTCGATCCAGGTGTTGGCCACGCCGACGAGGGGCCGCTCGAGGTCGGCATCGGTGTAGCCGACCGCCTTCATCATGGCGCGCGTTGGCGCGCGGTCGGGCCCTAGGCAGCTACACGCGGCAGGCAAAGGCGTTTGCTAGAAGCAAGAGTAATCTGCACCTGATCGATGGAGCCGAACTAGTAACACTGATCCTCGGACACTACGAAGCACTGGAGTCGAAGTACAAGCGGGTTCTTCCACTCAAGCGCGTCTATGTACCGCAGCCGATTGAAGAGACAGAGGAATAAACCCTCCTGCTAGAGGTATTGCGATCGTGATTCTATGGCACAGCATCGCTCAGAAATACCGTATTGCTGGCCACGGTCTGGCCGATGTTCCGAGCCTGTATTGTACCGGTGCAGGTCCTGCCGCTGCCGCACTTTGTCTGACAGTCGTTGATGACGAAAGTCAGGGTGGTCGTCACCTGACCAAAGGCATCTGTCTGCCCTGGGCTGGGGTTGAATGACCCCTGTGGCGTGCTGGTGCCCGGATTCACGAAGTAGAACTCAATCGACACACCCTGAATCGGGTTGCCATCAGGATCAAGAGCCATTGCAGTGAGTTGCGGCATATCGGAGCAGTTGTTGAATACAATGCTGTTCGGCGATAGGGTGATGGTCGAGAGTAGGCCAGTCGCAGCGGTCAGCGTCAGGCTGGCTGTTACTTCCCCGGAAGTCGCCGTGATTGTTGGCCCCTGCGTCGCTTGAGTCAATACCGAGTAGGCATTACCACTGATGTCGGTCACAACGGGCGTCCCAGCAGCAGGATCCAGTACGCCTGAAGTTGTCGTGAAGCGGACCTCCTTGTCAGGCAATGGTGCGCCCAAGCTGTCGCGGACAGTGGCAACAAGCGTCACAGGCTGAGTTTGGATCCCGCTCGCGAGCACAATTTGAGCGGGGTTGGCAGATAAGGAGACGCTCGCGACATCGAAACCAGGTTGACAGGAGAATCCATTCGTGTTTAGCCGCGGGGCGCCACTACTAGCACTACCAAGCCCACTTTCGCCGAGGGGCCCGTTGCCAGTGATCAGATAGAAATTAGCCATTCCAACGGCGGGTGTCGTCAGATCCACAGCAACCGTGCCTACGAGCCCCGACTCCAAAAGACACGCGTCGTAATCATCGGCCGCGCCATCACCATGGC
>JBFGDZ010000098.1:0-13114 GCA_041580375.1 Candidatus Polarisedimenticolia bacterium | reverse complement strand
GCGCCGGAAGTACTCCTCCGGCGGACGGCCCGCGTCGCCGCGCGGGAATCCGGCCTCGACCCAGCGCTTGAATCCGGCGCGCGCCATCGGGTGCCGCACGCGCCGGTCGCCGTAGAAGCGGCGGGTCAGCGCCAGGCCCTTCTGGCACACGCGCGGATCCCAGCGGTGGCTCGCCCCGTTGCCGTACAGATCGGTCGCCAGGCCGTACTTCATCGTCGGGCCGATGCGGGTGATCACGCCGGAGCGCACGTAGGCGTTCAGCAGGCAATTGTGCGTGTCGTTCGGGGCGCACAGGAACGTGAACGTGCTGTCGTACTGCCACAGATCCCGGTACACCTTCTCCCAGTCGCGCGCCGGGTAGCGGGCCAGGGGGTTGTCGATCGCGTCCAGGCCCCAGGCCTCGGTCACCGAGCCGACGAACGCGCCCAGGCCGGAGGCCGCGGCCACCTTCAAGAAGTCGCGTCGCGATGCGCCGTTCGCTCTCATGCTGTTCCCCGTGTCATCGTTCGTTCTCCCAGCTGCGGATGTGCGCCACGATCGCCTCGATCTCCTCGTCGGCGAGCGTGCTGCGCGCCGGCGAGGGATCGGAAAACGCCGCCATCGACGTCCCCCGCCGCCCCCGGCGCACGGTTTCGAACAGGTACGTGTCGGTCGCCGTCTCCAGCAGCACCCGGTTGTTGAGCGCCGGGCCCTCGCCGCCCTCGCCCTTGTCGCCGTGGCAGGAGGCGCAGGCGTCCAGGTACAGCCCCTCGCCGATACGTTCGTCGTCCCTCGCCCAGCGGGCCGGCCGCGGATCGCGCTCCGGGCGCGCGCCGTCTCCGAACGCGCGCACGTGGGCGACCACCGCGTCGATCTCATCCGGACGAAGGCCGCCGTCCGACTGGCCCCAGGCGGGCATGCGCCGTCCCGGGCGGCCGCGGCGCACCGTCTCACGCACGAACCCGTCCGGAGCGATGGCGAGGAAATCCGGATTGCCGATCGCGGGAAACGCCGTCATGCCGGGGAAGCGCATCCCCTCACCGTTCGGCCCGTGGCAGGCCGCGCAGTAAGTGCCGTACAGCGTCGCGCCGTCGGTGGCGAACTCGCGCTCGCCGAAGCGCTCGGCGCGGATCCGATCCTTCGGCCAGAACGCCTCGGGGAAGTCGCTCCGTCGCAGAGACAGCATGTAGAAGGTGAGCCGGTCGATCTCCGCCTGCTTGAGCCCGAGGTACGGCATCGCCGACTCCTGCACGACGCGCGCCGGCGCGCGGAAGTGCTCGGCCAGCCAGTCTGCGAACGTGCCGGCGCCGGGCACCGCGGAGAGATTCAGCTGCGCCGGATCGCGCTGCCCCTCGCGCGTCAGGTCGGGCCCGTCGTCGCCGCCGACGCCCCCCACCTGGTGGCAGCCGCGGCATCCCAGGGAGTGGAACAGCGCCTTCGACTCCACCAGGCCGGGCGCGCCGACTCGGGACGACATGTAGACCTCGAGCAGGGCGACGTCCTCCTCCCGGATCTCCGCGAACGACGCGCGCCACGCGGGATCGTCCGACTCCGCGCGGCGCTTCAGATGATCCGCATACCAGCCCGCGTCGTAGCCGGTCGCGCCGGCCCGCGACAGGTCCGGCCCCTCCATGCCGCCGGCGCCGCCCGTGCGGATCGTGCCTCCGCGCCCGTCGACGCGATGGCAGGCGAGGCAATCGTAGCGCTCGAACAGGGCGGCGCCGCGCTCGAGCTGCGCGGAGTGCGGGACAGACAGGTGCGTGTGGCAGGCGCCGCAGCCGGCGTACGACATCGACGCAGGGATCATCGGCTCGGGCCAGTGGCGGACGAGCCCGTGCGCGTCGGCGCGCGTCGTGGCCCGTCCCTGCCCGCCGTGGCACACCGTGCAGCCGTAGCGGCCGACGTCGTGCGCCACGTCCGGATGCGGCCCGAACACCGGATCCCCCGGCACGCCGCTCTCGCCCGGGGACATGCCGACGTGGCACGACACGCAGCGGTCGGCGGCCCCGAGCGCCGGCACGACGATCTGCCGCAGCTGCACGGCGAAGTTCGTCCGCTCCGCCTCCGTCAGCCGCTCGCGATAGCGCGCCTGCAGGATGCGCCACTCCTGCAGGTTGTTCTCCGCGTACGCGGCCCAGGCCAGGAGGGCCAGCGTCCCCAGGCTCGTCCATAAAAGAAGATGCTTCGTCGCTCTCATCTCAGTGCCCCGGCCATTGCGCCGGCGACCAGAAGAACTCCCAGTTCGGCCCCCGGAAGTACGACCCGATGACGGTCAGCACGATGAACCCGCACAGGAAACAGGTGAACAGGCCCAGCGCCCCGGCCCTCGTCGAGTCGTGCCGGCGCACGAGCCAGACCGAGTACAGCGCGTAGATCAGCGTCAGGACCGTCCCCGGATTGAGCGCGGTAATCAGAAGCTGCGGCGCCGCGGGCCACCACTCGCGGATCCAGCCGAACCGGATGGCGACGATCTCGAGCGCCAGCACGGAGCCGAGCCCGACCGCGGTGGAGCGCAGCACGAGCGGCAGACCGCCCGGCCCGCCGAACCACTCGCCCGTTCCCGCCGTCTCGCGGTCGAGGTACGGGATCAGCGCGAGTCCCAGCACGACGATCGCCGGAATCCCGATCCCCCCCATGAACGCCGAGAACGAAACCAGCTCCTGGAGCCCGAGGAAGTACCAGGGCGCCTTGGCCGGATTCTCCGGCACGAGCGGGTTCGCGATCTCCTTCAGGGGCGCGTCGATCAGGAGCGACAGGACCAGGCACGCGAACGTCGTCAGCATGAAGACGGCCATCTCGGCGTAGAACAGGTGCGGCATCGACGGCACCGTGTTCTCCGGGCCGGCGCCGACGGCCGGCGAGCGCCCGCGCACGACCGCGGCCAGGTGGTAGGTCTTGCGCGGCTCCTCCGTGAACGACGGGCGGATGCCGCTCGGCCCCCCGAGGCGCGCGTCGGCGTCGGCGGGGCGCGTCATTCCCCCGTCCTTGCGCACGCGCCAGATGTGCACCGCCACGAGCGCCGCGAGCGCCAGCGGCAGGATCATCACGTGCAGCAGGTAGAAGCGGATGAGAGCTTCCGCCCCGACCTCCTCCGAGCCGAGCAGCAGCAGCTTCTGCAGCCCGCCCGGATCGAACCACCCGGTGACGCCGAGCGCGTCGGTCACCTCGCGCGGGGACTGCGCGATGTTGGCGCCGATCGTGATCGCCCAGTACGCGAGCTGATCCCACGGCAGCAGGTAGCCGGTGAAGGCGAGGCCGAGCGTGATGACGAGCAGCATCATGCCGACGACCCAGTTGAACTCGCGCGGGCGGCGGTAGGCGGCCGTGAAGAACACCCGCGCCATGTGCAGCAGCACGACGACGGTCATGACGTTGCCGGCCCAGCGGTGGATGTTGCGGATGAACCGCCCGGTCGGGACGACGAAGTGGATGTCCTTGATCGACTGGTAGGCGACGTCGGGGTACGACTTGTAATAGAACATGAGCAGCACGCCGGTGATCAGCGTGATCAGGAAGGCCGACGCCGCCGCGACCCCGAGTCCCCAGGTCGTGCTCCAGCGCAGCGACCAGCGGTGCGTGCGCACCGCGTGCAGGTGCAGGAAGACGTTGCCGAAGATGAACGTCGATCGCGTGCGGTCGGTGGTCGGCGCGCCGCCCCGCGCCATCGACTCGCGGAAGGCGCGCGGCGCCGACCTCAGATTGGCGAGGAAGCGCCCCATCGCGCCGCCCGCGGGCGCGGGACCGTCCGTGCCGCTCATGCCTTCTCCGTGCTCATCCGCGCTCCGCCATCATGCGACGTCCATCCTGATCGGCGGGACCGTGCGCCCTTCGTCCACGACGTAGACCCCTTTCCCCGCGTCGGTCACCTTCAGCCAGGGCAACGACTTCGGCGCCGGCCCCTTCAGCACCGTGCCGTCCCGGCCGAAGCGCGACCCGTGGCACGGGCAGTCGAACCCGTCGCGCATCGGCTTCGCGATGCACCCCAGGTGCGTGCAGACGGTGGAGAGGGCGAACACCTCGCCCCCCCGGCGCACGAGCGCCACCTGGCGTCCCGGCGGGATGTAGATCTCGCCGTCGGCGAGCGACTCGGGAAGCCGCACGCGGAAGCGCTTCGACGGCGACGGCAGCACCGCCGCCTTCGGCAGGCGCATCATGCCGAGGCCGGCGAACAGGAGCGCCGCGCCGGCCGACAGCAGCGCCGAGAGGCCGAGGAAGTCGCGCCGCGGGACGCGCTCCGGGGTGAGACGCGAGGGTGTGCTCATGCCTTCCTCCAGTCGATCGCGAAGCAGAACCGTTCCATGGTGATGGCCTCGGTGGGGCAGCGCATCGCGCACAGTCCGCAGCGGATGCAGCGGTCCTCGTCCTTGAGGATGGCCGAGTGCGCCGATCGATCAACTCCGTCGCCGAGGCCGGCCCGTACGGCGGCGTCGATGGCGGGGGACGGCGCCAGCGCGTCGAGCGGGACGAGCTTCAGGCAGAGCGTCGGGCAGACGTCCACGCAGCCGCCGCACAGCACGCAGCGGCTGCCGTCGAACACCGGGCTGACGCCGCAGTCGAGGCAGCGCGACGCCTCGGTGCGCGCCTGCGCCTCGGTGTAGACCCGTTCGACCACGGCGTCGCGATCGGCCAGCCGCATCTCGGGGGCGAGGGTCCCCGCGTCGACGCGGCGGATCGACTCGTACCCCGCCTCGCGCCGGTAGGCGGGCAGCGGCACGTGGCACTCGAGCGACTCCATCGCGATCGCTCTCCCGGTCACGTGCCGGTAGACGGAGCGCGCCGCCCTCTTGCCCGAGGCGACGGCGTCGATGAGAAGCCGGGTGCCGTGCGCCAGGTCGCCGGCCACGAACACCCCCGGCGCGGAGGTGGCCAGCGTCTCCGGATCGACCTTCGGCCAGCCCGGACGGAACTCCTCGACGACCGCGCCTCCGCCGTTGTTCAGGAAGGAGAGATCGGTCGCCTGCCCCGTAGCGAGCAGCACCGTGTCGCACGGGACGACGCGGCGGTCGCTCTCGTCGAACCGCGGCGCGAAGCGGCGCGACTCGTCGTAGACGCGCAGGCAGCGCTGCACGACGAGGCCGGTCACGCCGCCGCCGGCATCCCGCATCACCTCGACCGGGCCCCAGCCGTTCACCCGCTCGATCCCTTCCTCGTCCCCCTCCAGGATCTCGACCGTGTCGGCCGGCATCTCCTCCAGCGTCTCGAGCGACACCAGCCGCACGCGCTCCGTCCCGGGGAGGCGCGCCGCCGTGCGGGCGGTGTCGTAGGCGATCTGCCGGAGCACCGTCCGCGCCACGTCGTAGGCGACATTGCCGCCTCCCACGACCGCGACCTCCCGGCCGAGATCGATCGGCTCGTTCAGCGCGGCCGCGCGCAGAAAATCGACGCCGCCGTAAACGTGCGGCCCGCGCTCGCCCGGCAGGTTCAGCATGCGGGGGCGCTTGGCCCCGACGGCGATGATCACGGCGGCGTGGTCGCGGCGCAGGTCCGCGAACGAGACGTCCGCGCCCACGGTGACGCCGCAGCGGATCTCAACACCCAGGGCCCGGATGACGGCGACCTCGCGCTCGATGAGTTTGCGCGGCAGGCGGTACCCGGGCACGCCGACAGCGAGCATCCCCGCCGGCACCGGCTCGATCTCGAACACGATCGGCCGGAACCCCATCAGCGCCAGGTCGTGCGCCGCGGCGAGACCGGCCGGCCCCGAGCCGATGATGGCGACCTTCTCCCCCTTGGCCGGCTCGAACCCACCGCGCATGAACGCGCGCAGGAGCGCCGCCATCTCGTCGGCGTCGGCGCAGACGTCCGGCACGAAGGCGCGCGCGTCCTCGAGCACCTCGTCCGGCGGGCGCGCCTCGACGCCGGCCCGCTCGCAGGCGAAGCGTTTGAGGGCGCGGATTGCGATGGGGCGATCGTTGCCGACGTAGCGGCCGTCGTCGTCGGTGCGCGGGATCTTCCCGCGCCGGCAGGCCGCCTCGCACGGGGCGCCGCAGATGCGCCCGCAGATCGAGGCGAGCGGATTCGGGCCGCGGGCGATGAGGTACGCCTCCTCGTAACGGCCCTCGGCGATCGCCCGCACGTACCCGCGCGCGTCGGTGCGCACCGGGCAGGCGCTCTGGCAGGGGATCAGCCGGCGGTAGTACCCCTCGTCGGGCGGGTCCACGTGCAGAGACACGGGCGCGACCCCGGTCGCCGCGCCGCCCGGCACGACTCCGCTCCGCGGCGGGCCCGAGCCCGCCCCGATCGGCCCTTCCTGCCCGCTCGCCATCCCCGGGTCCCTCCGCTCCAAGGCAGGTGGATCAGGATGGTCAAGGTTAGGGATCGGCCGCGGGACCGGCTATGACTTGGATCATAAAGAGGGTAGGACCCGCCACAGGCAGCGAACTCCCGCAGCGCCGTGAGGGATCGCCGGGATGCGCCGGTTTCCGTGTTCCGGCCGGTTTGCGGAATCGGTCGTCGGAATCCATATTCCCAGGGGATTCCGGCGCAGCGTTCGGGGCGCGGCCCCGGGCCCCCGGGGGAGCCCGTGTCCGCCGACGACGAACGAACCGCCGCATCCGCCCGGAACCGGGGACGGCTCCTGTCTCTCGCCTCCGCCGCCGCCATGGGAGTCACCTACGTCGGCAGCAAGTACGCGCTGCGGACGATGCACCCCGAGACGTTCGTCGTCTTCTGGTTCGCGATGGGAGCGTGCTACGCGCTCCTGTCGCTGGGGCGGCGGCGCCGCATGCACCGGATCCTCGCGACGGGACACCCGTGGAAGGGGATCGCGGCGATCGGGCTGGCGTCGGCGGCGTCGATCCTCCTTCTGTTTCACGCGCTCAAACTGATCGACCCGGCGCTCGTGTCGTTCTACACGCGCGCCGACAACCTGTTCGCCGTGCTGCTGGGGGTTGCCCTGCTGCGCGAGCGGCTGACACCGCTCGAGGGGGTCGGCGCGCTCGTCGCCTTCACGGGCAGCCTGATCATCGCGTTCCGCAGCGGCCACGTCGTCCTTCTCGCGCTGGGCCTCTGCCTGATGTCGTCGCTCTTGCAGGGCGTCGTCGTCGTGCTCGCCAAAATGGCCGTCCGCAGGGCCGGCCCGCTCGTCATCACTTTTTATCGCTCGTTGATCGCGGCGCTCGCCGCCCTCGTCTGCGGCCTGGTGACCGGCCGGCTGGAGATGCCGTCCGGCACGACGCTCCTGGTGATCGCGGGCGCCTCGCTGGCCGGATCGTTTCTCGCGAACGTCGCCTTCTACGCCAGCCTCGTGCGGATCGACGTGACCGAGGCGACCGCCATCAAGACGTCGCAGCCGTTCTTCGTGATCCTCGCCGCCTGGTTCGCCTTCCAGACGTTTCCGTCGCCGCAGCAACTCTTCGGCGGCCTCCTGATCGTCGGCGGCATCGTGTTGCTCCTCTTCGCCCGGCGGATGAGGAGCGGCCAGCGGCGCTCGTCGATCCTCCTGCACACCTGAGGGCGGCACGGTGTCCGATCTTGACGGCCGGGCGCTGCGGGACTAGCCTTCGAAATCCACCGATGCCGGATCACGGACCGGGCAGGGTGACGGAGCGCGGGGCATGGCCGAACAGGCAACCCTTCGGGAGCAGCTGCTCGAGCGGCGCGAGCGGGTCCAGACGACCCTGAAGGAAGTCGGGCCGGCGGACGATCTCGTGCGCCTGCTCAAGGAAGTCGACTCGGCCCTGAAGCGCATCGACGGGCCGGCCTTCGGCACCTGCGAGGCGTGCCACGAGAAGGTCGAGGACGAGATGCTCCAAGCGCACCCCCTCCTTCAGTGGTGCCTGTGCCGCCTGACGCCGGACCAGCAGGACGCGCTGCAGCGCGACCTCGATCTGGCGTCGAAAATTCAGTGGTCGCTCCTTCCGAAGGAGGATCTGATGCACGCCGGCTGGCTCGTGCACCACCGCTACCGTCCGGCCGGCCCCGTGAGCGGCGACTACTGCGATGTCGTCACACGTGACGGGGAGGGCGGCAGCCTCGACTTCCTCGTGGGGGACGTCTCCGGGAAGGGCGTGGCGGCGGCCTTTCTGATGGCCCGGCTGAGCGCGATGTTCCGCAGCCTCATCGAGTCGGAGCCGCCGATCGAGCAGATGGTCGGCCATGCCAACCGTCTGTTCGCCGAGAGCGCGATCTCCTCGCAGTACGCCACGCTCGTGAGCGGGCGGGCCACGGCCGCCGGCGAGATGACGATCTGCAACGCCGGCCACCATCCCCCGGTCGTGATCCGCGGCGACTCCGTGGAGCCGATCGACGCCACCGGCTTCCCGGTCGGACTGTTCAGCAGCAGCCCCTACACGGTCAGCCGGCTCAACCTCGACCCCGGCGACCTTCTCGTCCTCTACACGGACGGCCTCGTCGAGGCGCGCGACCGGAACGACCGCGAGTACGGCGCCGGCCGCCTCCACCGCGTCCTGCGCGAGAAGCGAAGCCTCGCCCCGCGCCGGCTCGCCGCCGCCTGCCTGCAGGACCTGAGCGCCTTCCTGTCCGGCCGTCCCCCCTCGGACGACCTCACGCTGATGATCCTGAAACGGGAGGAGTGAGCGAACCGGATCAGAATGCCGCCGACCGGGCGGCCCCGGTTCCTTCGCCGGACGACCCGGCCGCGCCGGAGCGCTCGCCGGCGGCGCGCGGCGTCCACGACTCGTCGAACGGTCTGTCCTCGGGTCCGAGAAAACCGAGATCCACGCGGATCTCGGCCTCGCCCGTCTCGTCGACGTGATGGCTGTCCCACGCGAGGATGAACGCGGCGAGCCATTCGGCGTTGGCGTCATCATCCGCGTAGACGTCGTAGACGCGCTTGTTGAGCACCGTCAGTTTCTGGCGCTCGAAGTAGGCGATCTGCCGATCGTTCCTGAAGATCGAGACCCGCCGACCCTTGTGCGCGAACAGCTCGTACCGATCGCGGCCGGCCCGGCAGACGAAATGGAAGTTGTGAGACTCCGCCGCGAGACGCATCGTCCGGCCGTCCCGCAGTCTGATCTCGAATCGCGGTCGCACGGCGTGGAAGAGACACTTTGTCCGGAGGATCGGTTCGCCGCCCGTCTCGTACAGGGTGAACTTGGGAAACCAGGTGAAGAGCTTGCGCTTCGCGACCATCCGCGGTTGCCCGTCGATGGAGATGTCGAACTTCTGCCTGATCGACCATCGCTCGCGAACGATCTGCATGAACATCGCGACTCCCGGCCGCCCGCGCCGGCCTGCCGCACGCGCGGGCCGTGATTCCGGCGCCCGCGGCCTATATAGGTTGCGCGGACGCGGGGATCAAGCGTTCGGGGAATACTCGAAGGAACCCCGGCGTTTCCGGATGCGAATCCCGGGGATGCCGTCGCCATCCCCGTCCCCCGCAGGGCTGGTCAGCCGGGGGCCTCGATGAGACAATGGATGAATCGCGACGCCGCCGCCCGGCATCCAAACCGGGCACGAAGGGGTAGTAATATGATGACGAAATCGATCCGGTGCGAGGGGCGGCCGGGAACGCCGGTCGCGACCCGGGCGGCGAGCCGCCATTCCGCAACCGTGACGGCGGCGCTGGCCGCCGCGGCTTCCCTGCTGGTCCTGGCGGCCTGCGGGGGGGCCCGGACGGGCGGCGAGCCGTCGGAGGCCCGGGCCGCCGCCGGAACCCGGGCCGCCTCCGTAACGCCGGAGGGGTCCTCGGGGACTCAGGGGTGGAACGGAGAGACTATGGGAGACTACGTGAAGCCTTCGGATGAGGAACTCAAGAAGCGGCTCACGCCGCTTCAGTACAAGGTCACCCAGCACGAGGGGACCGAGCCGCCGTTCAGCAACGAGTTGTGGGACAACCACGAGCCGGGGATTTACGTCGACGTCGTCTCCGGCGAGCCGCTCTTCTCGTCGCTCGACAAGTATGAATCCGGGACCGGCTGGCCATCCTTCACGCGGCCGCTGGAGCCGGACAACATCGCGACGCGCGAGGACCGCTCGCTCTTCATGCGCCGCACCGAGGTGCGATCGAAGCACGCCGACTCGCACCTGGGCCACGTCTTCCCGGACGGACCGGCGCCGACCGGCCAGCGTTACTGCATGAACTCGGCCGCGATGCGCTTCGTGCCCGCCTCCAGGCTGGAGGAGGAGGGGTACGGACGGTACGCGTCCCTGTTCTCGAAGGACGGCGGCGCGGTGGGCGGCGGAGCCCCGGACGCGAAGGACCGCTCGGGGGCCGGGGCGGCGGCCGCGGCATCGGACGGCGAAGCCGCCGGCAAGGCCGGCACCCGCGAGGAGGCGATTCTGGCGGGCGGCTGCTTCTGGGGGATGGAGGAGATCATCCGCGAGATCCCGGGCGTCATCGACACCGAGGTCGGCTACTCGGGCGGACGGACGAAGAACGCCACCTACGGCGAGGTGAAGACCGGCGCCACCGGCCACGCCGAATCGGTCCGCGTCGTCTTCGACCCGGGCGTCCTGTCGTACGCCGACCTGCTGGGCTGGTTCTTCCGCATGCACGACCCGACGACGCTCAATCGGCAGGGGAACGACCGGGGCACGCAGTACCGCTCGGCCATCTTCGCCGCCAACGACGAGCAGGCCCGCATCGCCCGCGAGGTGATCGCGAAGGTCGAGGCCTCCGGCAAGTGGAAGCGTCCGATCGTGACCGAGGTCGTCCAGGCCGGCGAATTCTGGTCCGCCGAGGACTACCACCAGGACTATCTGCAGAAGAACCCGAACGGGTACACCTGCCACTTCCTGCGGGACTGACGGGGGAGAGACGGGCGCTCAGTCTCCGAACACGCCGCGGAGAACCTCGCGCAGGACCGGCAGCGGCTGCACCTCGCTCTGCTCTTTGTCCTTGAAGTAGCCGGTGTAGACGGCGACGTAGTCGAGCCGCGGGTTGATCAGGAGGCCCTGCCCTCCCCAGCCGCCCTTGTAGAAGTCGTCGTTGTCGAAGACCACGTCCCACTGATACACGTTGTGGCGCACGCCCTCGGGGACCGGACCGCCGGAGCGCGCGTTGGCCAGCAGCTCCGGCCGGCCGCCGTGCAGGATGAGATCGACGTACCGATCGGAGATGATCTTCCGGTCCGAGACGACGCGCCAGCTCGGCGTGAAGAGCAGGCCGAACCTCGCGACGTCGCGCACTTTCGCGAGCAGCCCGCCGGGGGTGAGCGGCACGCCGTGGCGTCCCGCGAAGATCGACGCGTCGGCCTCGGCGCCGATGTGCATCCAGACTTCCCGGGTCAGGGCGTCCTGGAACGGCATCCCCGTGACCTTCTCGACCACCCAGCCCGCCAGGAAGGTGTTGACGCCGGAGTACTCGTACCCCGTCCCCTGCTCGGACCAGTAGCCGTAGTCGTACGCGATCATCATGTCGTACGGATTGTCCGGGCTGGTCGCGGTGCGGACGGCGTCACCCAATGAGGCCTCGAAGCGGTAGTAGCACGAGTCGAGATCCACGTAGTTGTCGCCGCAGTCGATCCCCGACGCCATGTCCAGGGCGTTGCGCACGGTGATGCCCGCCAGCTGCGATCCCTTCAGCTCGGGAATGTAGAAATCGATCGGCTTGCTCACGTCGACCAGCCCGCGGTCCTCCAGGATCGCCAGGACCGTCGACACGAACGCCTTGGTGACCGACCAGTAGATCGGCTTCTCGTATTCCTTCATTCTCGGGTAGGTCTCGAAGACGATGTCGCCCCTGTGCACGATGACCATCCCCATCGTCGTCGAGTGCTCGCTGCGCAGGAAATCGGCGTAGCGCATCTCGCCGCCGGGCTTCTCCACCGGGTAGTCCGCGATCGCGTCCATCAACCGGTATCGGAGCTCGCGGACCGGACCGTCGCGGTACACGTTGACGCTCGGATAGAGCTGGTGGGCGTTCCTGAAGTACCAGGCCTGCTGCTCGCCGACGACGTCCCACCAGGCCAGGTCGGACGGCAGCGCCCGATGCCAGCGGAACGTCTCCTCGACGGTCGAGGCCGGCTCGAACGGTGTCGGCTCGGTCCCGGCTCCGCCGCACGCGGCGACGAGCAGCGCGAGCGTTGCGGATACGATGGTTGCTTTTCCGATCATGTCCGTGTCCGAATCATGGCTCATCTCAAGGCGCGATGATGTTTCCTCCCGCAGGACCCGGCGTCTTCCGTCGCCGGCGGCGTTCCGATCTCACGCGGCCGAAGGCGGGCGCATTCTACCGCACCTTCCCGCGCGCGTGTTCATGCCACACTTCGGCCGGCTGCCGTCGCCGGTCACCGGGCCGGAGCGTGCCGTGTCCCTCTCTCCGCCGCCCTGTGGCACAATGAACGCAACGCGGGCGCTTGCAGCGAGACCTCACCCGTTCTGACTAATCACCCGGCGTCCGTGCTCTCTCGGGATCGAGCGGATGTCCCTGTCCCCCGAAACGCGTCTGGGCCGCTACGAAGTCGTCCGGCTGCTCGGCGCGGGCGGAATGGGTGAGGTTTATCTCGCGACCGATGCGCGCCTCGAGCGCGAGGTAGCCCTCAAGGTGCTGCCCGCGGGCACGCTCGAGGACGATGCCGCTCGCAGACGCTTCCGCAACGAAGCGCTGGCCCTTTCGCGCCTCAGTCATCCCAACATCGAGACGGTGTACGACTTCGACACGCACGAGGGCGTGGATTTCCTCGTGATGGAGTACATCCCCGGCGGCACGCTGGACGAGAAGCTGCAGGCGGGCCCCTTGCCGGAGGCCGAGCTGCTGCGCCTGGGCGTGCAACTGGCGGACGCTCTGGCCTGCGCGCACGATCACGGCGTCCAGCACCGCGATCTCAAGCCCGCGAACCTGCTCGTCATGCCCGACGGCCGGCTGAGAATCCTGGACTTCGGCCTGGCGAGGCTCCTGCGGCCTGCTGGCGAGATGACGCGCGCCGAGACGATCAGTCTGGAAGGGGATCGTGCGGGGACGCCCCCGTACATGGCACCGGAACAGCTGCGCGGCGATCCAGTCGATCGTCGCACGGACATCTTCGCGCTCGGCGACGTTCTGTACGAGATGGCGGCCGGGCGGCGCGCATTCCATGGCGTGACGGCGGCGTCGCTCACCGACGCCATCCTGCGCCAGACGCCCGTGGCTCCGCGGGCGCTCAACCGCCGGATCTCGCCGGAGGTCGAGCGCGTGATCCTCAAGTGCCTGGAGAAGGACCCCGCCGACCGATACCAATCGATGACGGAGGTC
>JBFGDZ010000097.1:0-13278 GCA_041580375.1 Candidatus Polarisedimenticolia bacterium | reverse complement strand
GTGGATCTCATCGCTGGACCTGGAGGACATCGTGTCGCAACACGAGGGCGTCGCCGAAGTCGCCGCCATCGGCGTTCCCGACGAGACGTGGGGGGAGCGGCCCCTGGTGCTCGTCGTCCCGGCCCCGGATCACGCCGGCCGGCTCAGCGGCGAGTCGATCCGCCGCCACGTGCAGCGCCTCGTCGATCAGGGGCTCATCTCCAGATGGGTCGTCCCGGACCGCGTCCTCATCGTGGAGGCGATCGAGAAGACGAGCGTCGGGAAGATCGACAAGAAGCGGCTGCGCGAGAAATACGGCGCGGCGGGACCGGATCCCTCCTGACGGTCCGGCCGGCGCCCCTTCAGGACGCTCCCTGTCCCGCCTTCGTCGCGTTCACCAGGCACGCCATGTTGCCGTACGGGTGCCGGTTCTCGTGCATCAGCTGGTGCGCCTCTCCGATCTCGTCGAACGAGAAGGTCTTCGACAGACAGGGATCGACCTTGCGATCGGCGATGAGCCGGGTGATGGCGGCGGCCTGCTCGTCGTTGGACAGGTGGCTCCCCTGGAAGCGCTTCTGGCGCATCCAGTGGTAGCGCAGGTCCATCGTCACGTTGTAGCCGCTCGTCCCGGCGCAGATGACGATCATCCCTCCGGTCGAGCAGACGAAGCCGGACGTCGGCAGCGTCGCCTGCCCGGGGTGGTCGAAGACGATCCGCGGGCTGACCTTCTCGCCGACCGCCTCCCAGATCGCCTTGCCGAAGCCGCGCGCGCCTTTGGCCCAGGCGGCGTACTCGGGGCTCTCTGTGTCGGGGAGCGTCCCCCAGTGGGAGAAGCTCTTCCTGTTGATGACGCCGACGGCCCCGAGGTCCATGCAGTACTTTTTCTTCGAGTCGTCCGAGACGACGCCGACGGGACGCCCGCCGTGCGCTTTGACGATCTGCAGGGCCATGCTCCCCAGGCCGCCGGCGGCGCCCCAGACCAGGACGACGTCTCCTTTCTGCACCGTGTTCGGCGGCCAGCCCATCAGCATGCGGTAGGCGGTCGAGCCGCACAGCAGGAAGCAGCCGGCCTGCTCCCAGGTCAGGTGCTTCGGCTTCGGCTGACACTGGTGCGACTGCGCCCGGGCGAACTGGCAGTAGCTGCCGTAATTGGTCTGGTAACCCCAGATCCGCGTGCTCTCCGCCAGCATCGGGTCGCGCCCCGACAGCACCCAGGGGTCGTCCGGCTCCCACCAGCCGCTGTGGACGATCACCTCGTCTCCCGGTTTGACGTTCTTCACGCCCTCGCCGACCTTCCAGACGATCCCTGAGCAGTCGCTGCCGCCGGCGTGAAAGTCCTCCGGCTCGCCCTTCTTCTGGCGCTCGGCGATGACGTCGAGCGGCTTGCCGAGGGCGGCCCAGACGTTGTTGTAGTTGATGCCGGTCGCCATCACGTAGACCAGCACGTCCTGCGGCCCGATGGCCGGGGTCGGGATGATCTCGCGCTTCCATGCGTCGCGCGGCTCGCCGAAGCGATCCTGGCGGACGACGAAGGCGTGCATCTTCTTGGGGACTTCTCCGGGGGGCGGACGCTGACCGAGGTCGCAGATCTCCATCGGGGTTCTCCTCGCCGATCCTGTCGGGATGCCGCGTTTTCAATATGCTATATTGAGCGGCCTGTCAACAGAAACGGGCCGGAGCACGCGATGCGGAGCGCGCCGACGCCGCTCATAGAGATCCTGAAGCGCGATCGGGCGATCGTCCTGTCGGGTCTCGCCGGGATCACGATCCTGGCGTGGATCTACACGATCTCCCTCAGCCACGACATGACGGACGCCGTCGCCGGCCACGGGTCCGTGGTGCACCCCCATTTGCGCGCCTTCGGGTCGGCCGACCTGGCGCTCCTGTTCCTCATGTGGGTCGTCATGATGATCGCCATGATGGTCCCGACCGCCGCGGGGATGGTCCTGACCTTCGCCGCCATCGAGCGCAGGCGGCCGGAGGGGCCCGACCCGGTCCGCCGGACGGCGATCTTCCTCCTCGGGTACGTCGTCGCCTGGAGCCTGTACGCGGCGCTGGCCACGCTGGGGCAGTGGGGACTGGTGAGCGCCGCCCTCGTGTCGCCGGCGGGCGTGAGCGAGAGCGCGATCCTCGGAGGCGCGCTCCTGATCGTCGCCGGGATCTTCCAGTGGACCCCGCTCAAGTCGGCCTGCCTGTCGCGCTGCCGATCGCCGTTCGCGTTCCTGATGACCGAGTGGCGCCCGGGCGATCGCGGCGCGCTGATCATGGGATGGCGGCACGGGATCTATTGCGTCGTCTGCTGCTGGGCGCTGATGGCGCTGATGTTCGTTCTGGGGATGATGAACGTGGTCTGGCTGGCCGTGCTGACCGTTTTCGTGCTGCTGGAAAAGGCGGCGCCGGGAGGACGGCTCACGGGGCACCTGGCCGGAATCGTCCTGGTCGGCTGGGGAGCCTATCTGCTCGTCGCCGGCCTGCCGGCGTGAGCGCCGGCCGCGCGGCGGTGAGGACGGGATGACGATCGCGAACGGAGAGAAACGATGAAGACACCCTGGACGATCAAGGGCGAGGTGGTGCTCAGCTGCAACTGCGAAGTCTTCTGCCCCTGCGTCATCTCGCTCGGCAGGAGCAAACCGTCGCACGGCGCCTGCCACACCTGGTGGGGTTTGAACATCCACGAGGGCCGGGCCGGCAGCGTGAAGCTGGACGGCCTGAAAGCGGCCGTCCTGATGGACATTCCCGGCCCGCTGGCCGAGGGGCAGTGGGCGGTCGGGCTCTATCTGGACGAGAAGGCGAGCCCGGAGGCGGAGGCAGCGCTCACGGCGATCCTCTCCGGCAGGGCGGGCGGCCCGACCTCGTGGTTCTCGATCATGATCTCGGAGTTCCTCGGAACGCGGAAGGTGCCGATCGCATTCGAGAAGCAGGGAAAAGGGTGGAAGGTCACCGTGCCGAAGATCATCGACGGCCACGTCGAGCCGATCGACGGTCCCGGGGACGACGGCCGCACGCGCGTCACCAACACCGCCTACTGGATGTCGCCCGACATCACCGTCTGCCGCGGGACGAAGAGCCGCTTCCGCGACTGGGGGCGCAACTGGGATCTCACCGGCCGCAGCGGAGAGTACGCGCGGGTGGAGTGGTCCGGGCCGTAGGCACCGGGCCCGCTCAGTCTCCGATCGTCCTCTTCGACTCGATGAACGGCGTCTTCACGACGACGGCCTCGGCGCCGCCGCCCGGCGTCGCGATCCGCAGCCTCGATCCGATCGCGGCGCATCGGGCCGGGACGTTCACGAAGCCGACGGTCTTCTTCAGGCGGGGCGAATGGGCGCAGCGCGTGACGTGGCCGATCCTCGCGCCGTCGAGGGTGACGGGCCAGAAGGCGTCGTTGCCGGCGATGGGGGGACCTCCGATCTCGACCCCGACGAGACGGCGCTCCGGTCCGCGGGCGCGGATCGCCTTCAGGGCGCTCTTGCCGATGAAGTCGGCCTCCATGTCGAGATCGACGAGACGATCGAAGCCGAGCGTGTACGGATTGTCCTTCGGCGTGATGTCGGACACGTAGGAGAGGATGCCGCCCTCGATGCTGCGGATCGTCGACGGGGCGATCGGCTTGATCCCGTGCGGCTCGCCGGCCTTCATCACCATCTCCCACAGCTCGTTTCCGCGCGTCCCGTCCCTCAGGTAGATCTCGTACCCGATCTCTCCGCTCCATCCGGTGCGCGCCAGGACGACGGGGATGCCGTTCAGTTCGGTCTCCTTCAGGTGGTAGTAGGAAAGCCCGACCGCCCAGTCGCCGAACAACGACCGGGCGACGCGGGGAGCCTTCGGCCCCTGCACCTGGAGCGGCGAGACGTCCGGCTCGGCGATCGCGACATTCATGCCGGAGTGGATCGCCGCCCCCTTCGCCCAGATCAGGACGTCGCCGTCCCCCGGCGAGATCCAGAACCGGCTCTCGCCCAGACGCAGCAGGACGGCGTCGTTGACGATGCCGCCGTCCCCATCGGTCAGAAGAACGTAGCGGCAACGTCCGACGGCGCACTTCGAGAGGTTCCGGGGCGTGAGGTACTGCGCGAACCGGGCGGCATCGGGGCCCGTAATCTCCACCTGCCGCTCGCAGGCGACGTCCCAGACGGTCACGTCGTTGACCAGGCTCCAGTACTCGTCGACCGGGTCCGTGTAGAGGGTCGGCATGTACATGTGGTTGTAGATGGTGAACGCCTTCGCCCCGCACCGCACGGTGGCGTCGAAGTAGGGCGACTTGCGGACCCGCGGGCCGATGGAGATGAGGGGCGCAAAATCCTTCCGGGCCATGAAGATCCTCCGGGCGCGGCGGCGCGCCGCCGCGCGTCAGTCGATCAGAGCCTGATAGGTCAGGGCACGGATCGCGCCGCGGAGCGGATAGGTGTCGGACGGCTCCAGCTGCGTCAGGAGCAGGCCGACGATCCGCTCGGCGCGATCGATCCAGAAGAAGGTGCTGGCGTTCCCTCCCCAGAAGAACGTCCCCGCCGAGCCGCTCAGGCCGGCGAGGCCGGGATCCGTCACGACGGCGCCGGCGAGTCCGAAGCCGAGCCCGCGCGGATCGTTCTGGTACCAGCCGGCCGCCTCGGCCAGCGGAGCCGGGCCGAGGTCGCGACCGAGATGATCGCTCAGCATCAGGTCCACGGTCTTGCGGCCGAGGATGCGCACCCCGTCGAGCGTGCCGCCGTTGGCGAGCATCTGCGCAAAGCGCAGGTAGTCGGCCGCCGTCGAGACGAGCCCGTGGCCGCCGTAGGGCACCACGCCGGGGTCGAGAAAGCCGCTCTCGCGCGGCACGTCGATCCGCCTCATCCCGCCCCGATCGTCCGGCCCGTAGCTCGCCGCGAAGCGCTCGATCTTCGCCCGGGGGACGAAGAAGCCCGTGTCGACCATGCCGAGCGGCTCGAAGATCCGCTCGTGGAGGAAGCGATCGAACGGCATGCCCGAGGCGACCTCGACGAGGCGTCCGAGGACGTCGAGCGAGACGCCGTAGTTCCATGCGGTGCCGGGCTGCGCCGCCAGCGGCAGCGCCGCCACCCGATCGGCGAACTCCTGAAGCGTCGAAGCCTTCCAAATGCCGGCGCGCTCGTAGATGCCGGCCAGGCCCTCGTGCGAGTCGCCGCCGTAGATGAGGCCGGACGTGTGGGTCAGCAGGTGACGGATCGTCATCGGGCCGGCCGGCCCGGTGCGGGGCCCGTCCGCGCCGCCGCCGAGGTACACGCTCATGTCGGAGAACCCGGGGAGGTACCTCGCGACCGGATCGGTCAGAAGGAATCGCCCCTCCTCATAGAGGATCAGCGCCGCCACGCCGGTGACCGGCTTGGTCATCGAGTAGATCCGGACGATCGTGTCCGGACGCATCGGCCGCCGCGCCTCGACGTCCATCCATCCCTGGGTCTCGAAGTGGACCAGCCGGCCATCCCGTGCGACGGCGGTGATCGCGCCGGGGATCTTCCCCGCGTCGATGTACTCGCGCATCGCCGCCGGAATGCGTTCGAGGCGCTCGCCGGAAAACCCGGCCCGATGCGGCCGGATCGAGGGGAGCCCGCGATCCCGGTGCGCCGGAGGCCCCCCCGCCGCGGGCGACGACAGGACGAGGGCGACGGCGGCCACGCAAAGAGCCGCCCCGGATCGCGGGACCGGAAGCGCGAATCGATGATCCATCACGGGTGACGGCTCTCCGCGCGGGCGGGGTCATTGCGCTGTGCGCGTCGATCCGCCCCGATGGTCATTCAGTGAGAGGGCTCGATTATGGTCATGGAGAAGGGGAATCGCAAGCGGGGAGGGACCGGGCACCCGGGCCACGCGTTCCCGGTCCGCGGCCCGGGATCCGCGCGCCCGGCGGGAATCCTTTCACAGGAAGAGATCCGGAAGGAGATTGGCGCCCGGCACGACGGCGTATCGATCGAGATCGACGACCCCCTCCGCTCTCAGGACGTCCTCGTCGATCAGGAACCGGCCGGTGAAATCCCGGCCGGGCTTCGTCAGGATGGCGTGGGCGGCGTCCGCGACGATCTCGGGCCCGCGGCTCCGGCGCGCCGCCTCCTCGCCCCCCAGCAGGTTGCGCACCGCCGCGGTGGCGATCAGCGTGCGCGGCCAGAGCGCGTTGACGGCGATCCCGTCCGTGCGGAACTCCTCGGCCATCGCCAGCGCGCAGAGGCTCATGCCGTACTTGGACATCGTGTAGGCGAGATGAGGCGCGAACCACTTCGGGTCGAGGTTGAGCGGCGGCGACATGTTGAGGATGTGGGGGTTCTGCGCCACGCGCAGGTGAGGCACGCAGGCCCTCGAGCAGACGAACGTCCCGCGCGTGTTGATCGCCTGCATCAGATCGTACCGCTTCATCGTCGTGTCGAGCGTGCCGGTGAGGCTGATGGCGCTGGCGTTGTTGACCAGGATGTCGATCCCGCCGAACGTCTCCACCGCCCTCGCGACGGCGGAAGCCACCTGCTCCTCGTCCCGGACATCGGTCCGGCAGGCCAGGGCGCGACCGCCCGCCCGCTCGATCGCGCGCGCCGCCTCGTGGATCGTGCCGGGGAGCTTCGGGTGGCGCGCGACCGTCTTGGCGGCGATGACGACGCCAGCGCCGTCCCGCGCCGCGCGCAGAGCGATGGCCAGGCCGATGCCGCGGCTGGCGCCGGTGATGAAGAGGGTCTTCCCGTTCAGGGTCGGCCGATCGCCCATGATCCGGATCAGTCTAGCCGACCTGGTGTAAGCTGAGGGCTCCATGAAAGCGATCTGGTACGAGAGGATGGGACCGGCATCGGAGGTCCTGTCGTCGGGCGAGATCGAGGCTCCGGAGCCGGCGAAGGGTGAGGTGCGCGTCCGGGTCGCGGTCTCCGGGATCAATCCGGTCGACGTGAAGCGGCGGAACGGTGCGCGGGGTGAGATGCCGGCGCCCCGGGTCGTCCCGCACTTCGACGGCGCCGGCGTGATCGATCGCATCGGGGACGGCGTCGACGACGCGCGCCTCGGCGAGCGCGTCTGGATCTTCGAGGCGCAATGGGGCCGGCCCTTCGGGACCGCTGCCGAATACGTGACCGTCCCCGCCAGCCGCGCCGTCCGTCTGCCGCCGGGCGTCGGGTTCGCGGAGGGGGCCTGCCTGGGCATCCCGGCCATGACCGCCCACTGGGCGGTCCTCGCGGACGGTCCGGTTTCCGACCAGACGGTCCTGGTCACCGGAGGCGCGGGCGCCGTCGGGTCCTACGCGGTGCAGTTCGCGAAGCTGGAGGGGGCGAGAGTGATCGCCACGGTCAGCTCCGACGAAAAGGGCGAGGTCGCGTCCGCCGCCGGGGCGGATCACGTGATCAACTACCGGACCGAGAACGTGGCCGAGCGCATCCGCGACATCACCGGGGGCCGCGGCCTCGACAGGATCGTCGAGGTCGAGTTCGGAGGCAACCTCGAGACGGCGCTGGCCGTCCTGAAGCCGAACGGATCGATCGCCGCGTACGCTTCGGAGGCCGATCCGCAGCCGGCCATACCGTTCTACCGCATGGCGTACGGCAGCCTGACCGTCCGGTTCGTGATCGCCTTCGGGATGCCGGAGTCGGCCAAGCAGAGCGCCGTCGCGGACATCACGAGCTGCCTGGAGTCGGGCGAGCTGGTTCACCGCGTCGCGGAGCGATTCCCCCTCGACGCCGCCGCGGCCGCGCACGAAGCGGTGGAGCGGGGCCCTCTCGGCAAGGTGGTGCTGGAGATCTCCGACGGCCGGTGAGCGGGGCGGCCCCGCCGCGCCCACGATCCGCGCGTCCCCCTAGTTCAGCTTTTCGGACTTCCAGTACTTGGTGCCCGAGATGTCGGCCTGCAGCATCAGGCCGCCATCGGTCAGCTGGAAGAGGGCGATGCCGTTGGTGAAGGTCGTCTCCGCATTGACCCCGGCCTTCCCGGCGACGGCGCTGGCCGAGGCGTCGGCCTGCCATCCCTTGTTCACGAAGTCCTTGAACGTCTTGCTGTCCTGGAACAGGAAGACGAGCTGGTACTTCTGGCCTCCCAGCCCGAGATTGAGACCGGCGGTCCCCATCCTCATGTAGGTCCGGGTTTCGTTGGACTTGTTCACGGCGACCCCGGTGCCTCCGCCACCCGTCAGCCCGAGCGAGATCTTGAGGTTGGAGAAGACGGCGTAGCCGTAGGCCTTTTCGTACAGCTCCTGCGCCTTGGGGCTCTTGCTGAACAGCTCCTGCAGCGTCTCGCTCGCCGTGGCGTCGATCTTGGCGCGCTTGCGGCCGGCCGAGGATTTCGATCCCTCCGAATCGTCATCCGCGAGAACCGCAGGGATCGAGGCGACGAGCAGCACGGCGAACAGACAGGCGAGGCCTTTCTTCATGTTCATGTACCCTCCCGGTGCGGGAATACCAGATTCTGGTCACACGGTCAACCGCGCGCGTCATCCGCGCGACGCATCAATTTCGCGATCCGCCGGCCGGCCCTTGCCCTCCCGCCCCTCCGGGCTCACCTTGAATTCAGAAGGATCCGATCCGTCCGAGACAACGAGACGACACGCTCCGGGGCCGGCCCGCCCTCCGGGTACGGGCCCCGGCTCCCACGGCGGATCGGTCCGGGAGGTGATCCATGGACAGGGGAAGCCGATTTTGCGCCGGCCCCGCCGCGCTGATCGCGGTCGCGTTTCTGGCCGGGTGCGCCCCCCCGCCCGAGCCGGGCGATCCGTTGCCGGGGCTGGCGCGCTCGGAGCTCGACCGGTTCGAGAGGGGACGCAGGGAATTCGACAGGGTCTTCACGCCGGAGACGGGCCTGGGGCCGTTGTTCAACGCCGCGTCCTGCTCGGCCTGTCACGCGGCGCCGGCATCCGGCGGCGCGGGGTCGATCGTCGAGATCCACGCCACGGCGTTCGCGCCGGGGACCGGCTGCGATCCGCTGCTCGATGCCGGGGGACCCGTGTATCAGCTCGGCGTCACGCCGGCGCTGAGGAACGCGCTCGGGATCGACGCCGAGCCGATCCCGGATCGCGCCACCGGGACCGCCACACGCACGACGCCCGATCTCTTCGGATTCGGCCTGCTCGACGCGGTTCCGGACGGCGTCATCCTGGCGCTGGCCGATCCGGACGATCGGGACGGCGACGGGATCTCCGGTCGGATCAACCGGTTCGTCGACGGACGTCTCGGCCGGTTCGGCCGCAAGGCGTTCCTCCCGACACTGGCCGAGTTCAACGAGGGCGCTTTCCCGATCGAGCAGGGGATCACGACGCCCCGCAACCCCCGCGAGGAGACGATCGCGGGGGCGCCCGTTCCGGAGGGGGTCGATCCCGTTCCGGACCCGGAGATCGATGCGCTCGCCGTGGACCTGACCGACGCCTTCGTCCGCTTCCTGGCGCCGCCCGAGCCCCTGCCGCTGACCAGGAAGGGGCGCAAGGGGCGCGGGATCTTCGATGAGATCGGCTGCGCGAGCTGCCACGTTCCGGTGCTCCGGACGGGCGATCATCCGGTGCGCGCGCTCCGGAACCGCCGTGTCGCGGCCTACACCGATCTTCTGGTCCATGACATGGGAGAGGATCTGGCCGACATCTGCCTGGGTGACGCCGCGCCGTCCGAGTTCCGCACCGAGCCCCTCATGGGCCTGCGCCTCGCGGAGCGCTTCCTGCACGACGGGCGTGCCTTCTCGATCGGGGAGGCGATCCGCATGCACGGCGGCGAGGCGGCGGCGTCGCGCGATCGCTTCGAGCGACTGCCGGACGCGGACCGCGCGGCGCTCCTGGAGTTTCTGGAATCGCTCTGAGGGAAGGAGGACGAGGATGCCGAGACCGAAGCAGGAGTTCACTCGAATACGCAGGCGCGTCGAGATCCGTTACGGAGCGGACCGGCCGCGATACATCGGGTATTCGCGCAACGTCTCCCGATCCGGCATGATGGTGGCGTCGGTCCGCCCCTTCGCGCCCGGCACGCTCCTCCATCTGGAGGTGAAGTTGCCCTCGGCCACGTATCGCCTGCTCGGCCGCGTGATCTGGGCGCGAGAGGGCCCGGTGCAGTGGATGACGACGGGCCGCGTGGGCATGGGGATCGCGCTGATCCGTCCGCCCGACGATTTCCTGCAGGTCGTTCAGGCGCCCGGTCCTCCGGCGTAATGGCCGACCGACTCTCTCGTCCGCCCGCCTCACCCGTCCGGCCGCGTCCGGTCCGCCGCCAGGTGCTAGACTGATTCCGCCCCACCGCAGGCCGGAACAGGCTTCCCGGCTGCGGGCGATCTGGAGGCGGGACCGATTCCACCGGCGAGCGAGGATCCGAGCGCGGGCGGGGCGCGCCAGGGCAACCCGGCGGCGCCGCCGCCGGGGGGCCGGATCGGAGCGCCCGGAGGGGCCAGGCGCATCATCTTCGGCCTGATTCTCGCGGCCGGTGTCCTCGGCTTTGCGGAGGCCGCCGGCGCCGTCTACTGGTTCCTGGTCCTCCCGGATCAACGACGCGAGACGGTCGAGAGCGCGATCGGGCTCGGGGCGGCCGGTCCCAACCGCTCGGTCCGCTACGTCGCCCATCCCTACGTCAACTTCATCAACAATCCGGATTACACGACACCCGGCGGTCTCCGTCCGCACGGCCCGATCGGCATCCGCGCGACCGCCGCGCCGCCGACCGAGAAGCGGCAGGGCGTCGTCCGCATCGTGGCGCTCGGCGCCAGCACGACCTACGGCTACTACTTCGAGGACGCCTCGCGCGTCTGGCCCGCCCTTCTCGAGAAACGGCTCCGCGCGGAAACCGGGGCCGACGTCGAGGTGCTCAACGTTTCGGTGCCGAGCCACACGACCTACGAGCTGATCGGCATGGCGGCCATGTGGGTTCCGGAGTTCCGCCCGGACGTCGTCCTCCTCCACGCCGGACTCAACGACGCGTTCGCCGTCGGCTATCCGGACGAAGGCGGGCCCGACAACAGGACGTTCCGCCATGCCTGGACGCACCGGTCCGTTCCCGCGGCATTGCGCGGCCTGATGCGCGCCAGTTACCTCGCCCGGGTCGTCGGCATGGTCACGCTCGCGCGGGGAGGCCGGGACCTCGGCGACATGAGCCTCGCCATGCAGTATCCGCCGCCGTCGAAGGCGCGCATCGCGGAGAACGCGAGCCGGGCCACCGGCCGGTACTTCCGGCGCAACGTCGAGACGATCATCGCCCTGATCCGTCGCGCCGGGGCGCAGCCCGTCCTGATCAACATGCCGCTCAACCCGCAGCGCGAGCGGGGTCAGGGGGTCTACTACGATGCCGTCTCCGAAGCCGTCCGCCGCAACAATCGCATCCAGGAGGAGATCGCGGGCCGGGAGGGAATCCTTCTGATCGATCTGTACTCGCGCATGCGCGATCCGGCCGTTTACCTCGATGCCGTGCACGTCGACGACCGCGGAATGGAGCAGAAGAGTCGGCTCGTGTCCGAGGCGATCCGACCCGTCATCGGCGGGCTCGCGGCCGGAGCGAAGAGCGTTCCGGGCGGAGGGGGGCGGTGACGGGCCGGGCGGCATCGACGGCTCCCGGAGCAGGCCTGCGGAATCATTAGATCCCCTTCAAACCAACGGGGGCTCTGCGGCACTTGCAAGGGAGGGGCCGGCGTCGCGTCGGCCTTTCGACGGGCCCGGCGGACGCGGGGGATCGGTCCTGTGCAGGTGAGCGCGGTTCATCAGACGGTGTCTCGACCCGAGTTCGACGATCCGGTCCTCAGGGCGGGGCGCGGGAGCGCCGAGGCGTTCGAGGTCCTGTACCGGAAGCACGCGGGGCGCGTCCATGCGCTGTGTCGCAGACTGTGCGGAGACCCCGCGCGGGCGGAGGATCTGACGCAGGAGACGTTCGCGCGCGCCTGGGAGCTGCGCAGGAGCGCCCGGCCCGGCGACGCGTACGCCGGCTGGATCTGTCGCATCGCGATCCACCTGTCGCTTCACGAGGCGCGCGGGCGCATGCGGCGGGAGAAGCGGGAGTCGCCGATCGAGCGCGTGGACGCATTCGGGGATCGATCGGCGCCGCGGCCGGGCGGGGCGATCGATCTGGAGGCGGCGATCGCCCGGCTCCCGGAGGGAGCGCGCAGGGTCTTCGTTCTGCACGACGTGGAGGGATACCGGCACGGGGAGGTCGCCGGCCTTCTCGGGATTTCCACGGGTACGACGAAGGCGCAGCTGCACCGGGCGAGACGTCTGCTTCGCGAGGCCCTCGCGGGAACCGCGGTCGGGGGCCCGGGGTCGCCGGCCTGATCGGCTCATGAGGAGACGCGCGATGCATCGGGCGGGAGAGGAAGGCCGACCATGACGATCTGCGGCACGATGGACGAAGTCAGGCTGAACGATTATGTCGACGAGACGCTCGACGCCGGAACGCGGCGGTCGATCGAAGGGCATCTCGGCGAGTGCGCCGCGTGCCGGGCTCTCGTGGACGATCTCCGGTCGCTCCGATCCGCGGCGGCGAGGCTGTCGCGGAGCATCGATCCTTCCCGCGATCTCTGGCCCGAACTGGAGCGCCGGATCGGACACGCTTCCGCGGCGGGAGAAAAAGGCGGCCTCTGGCGCGGGATCCTGGCGGCCGCCGCGGCCGTCGTCGTCCTGGCGGCCGGAGCGGCGCTTCTTCTCGACCGCGCCTCCGGGCCGCCGCACGGCGCCCTCCGCCCGGAGGCCGGGACGCGGGGCGACGCCATGCGGGCGTCCCTGCGGGAGGCCGAGGCGGACTACGAGCGCGTCTCGGCCGATCTCGAAACGCTCCTGCGCCAGCGCCGCAGCCGCATGTCGCCCGCCACGGTCGACGTCATCGAGCGGAACCTGGCGATCATCGACGAGGCGTTCTGGGAGATTCGGACCGCGCTGGAGAACGACCCGCGCAGCGCAGCCCACCGCGCCCTGCTGACGTCGTTGTGCCGGCAGAAGATGATGCTCCTGGAGCAGGCGACGAGCCTGCCGCCCCGGAGCTGAAAGGGGAGTCGACATGAGCAACCGTCGCCTGGTGGTGCTGGTGGTGTTCGCCGTTCTCCTGGCCCTCGTCGTCGTGGGGGTCGCCTGGGCGGGGCAGAAGGTGCGCGAGACGCGCCCCGCCTCGGCCGATGTCGCGGTGGATATCGAGCTGGTGGCCGGCTCGGTGCGGGTGACCGGCTGGGATCGCAAGGAGGTGGAGGTGATCGCCGATCTGAAGGGCAGGTCGCAGCGGCTCGCCGTCGACGGGGAGGGGGATCGGATCTCGATCGAGATCGAGATCCCGGATGGCACGCATGAAGACATCGGTTTCGCCGATCTCGAGGTGAAGGTGCCTCGCGGTGCCGGGCTGGAGGTGGAGACGGTCAGCGCGCCGGTCGACGTGTCCGGTGTGGCGGGCGCGC
>JBFGDZ010000096.1:0-13442 GCA_041580375.1 Candidatus Polarisedimenticolia bacterium | reverse complement strand
GGCAGCGGCCCTGGCGGGCGGCGGCGAATAGCCGGCGCTGACCCCGGCGCCCGCCCGGCCCGGACGTCCGACAGGCTCGACCGGGCATCCGGCAATCCCCTGCGCCACACACGCTCGCGTGGTCGCGGTACCGTCCCGCGGATCGTCCCATCCGTCTGACTGACACGTCACCCGGTGCCCGGTCAGCCGATCCGCGTGCGATCGGAAACGGCGATTCGCCGCTCAGAACGGGCACAAACCGGTTCATTGGCGTTCGGAATCGGGTCCACAAGGGATCATTTCGCGGAATTGGCAGTTTCGGCCATCGTCGCCCCCGGGATCTCGCTTAGTGGGATATTGGGTTCACTCGCCGCTTGTCAGAACAGCGTGCACGTCGTCCCCGGGTGGGCCGCATGATCCGTTCTCACCACGTCCCGGTGATCCTTCGCGGCGGCCGAAACGCCGGCCTCGTCGCCGGCGCGCTCCTGCTCTTCGCTCTGGCGGTCGTCCCTGCGGTCCTCCTCGCGGCCCCGTCGGCGGACGCCTTCGAGCCGGCCGCGCCCGACGCGGATGGGGACGGGGTCCCCGACAACCGCGACAACTGCCCGGCCGTCCCCAATCCGGATCAGAACGATCTCGACGGGGATGGCGAGGGGGACGCCTGCGACCTGGACGACGGGCTGATCCTCGTCTCGGTGCCGGATCCGTCCCGCATCGTCTGGCAGCCGGAGGCCGGGTTCGAGTCGTTCAATCTCTACACCGGCCTGATCGATGTGCTCCGCTCGACCGGGGTCTACACGCAGCCGTACGGTCTGGGCGGGATGGCGAACCGTCTCTGCTCGTGGCCCGGCCCGCCCGGCTACGCGGGGGGCACCCCTCCCCCGGACACGATCGTCTTCTACCTGGTGTCGGGGAACGCCGGACTCGTCGAGGGGAGCCTGGGGCGGGTGCGGCTGGGCGGCGGCCCGGGCCCGGAGCGGCCGAATCACAACCCCTGCCCGCGGCCGGCCGGCGTCGAGGTGGCGACGCACACCGACCGGCCTGTCTACGGGCCGGCCGAGCCGGTCCAGGTCGGCGTCCTCGCCATCAACGGGACGGCCGCCCCGGTCACGCTGAACTTCACGAGCACCTGCCAGGCGTTCTTCAGCGTCGAGTCACGAACGCGCCGCACCCTGTACGACCATGAGTTGCACATCGGGTGCGGCGACGCGCTCACGGAGCTGACCCTCGGGCCATACCGGAGCCATCTCTATCCGTTCACGTGGAACCAGGTGGACGACGCCGGACGGCCTGTGCCGGCGCCGGACGATTTGATCGTCCGCGGGCGGCTGCCGGACTGGGAGTTCCTGCCGGCGCGACCGGCCGCAATCGCTCTTCTTCCCGGCGGTTCCCCGTTCGCCACCACCGTCCGGACCGACAGGACGGAATACGTCCTGGGCGACGAGGTCAAGATCGAGGTGGCGGTCACCAACATCGGCGCCGAGCCTGCGGCCCTCACGTTCGGGGGGTGCGAGGCGCACTTCCGGGTCGAGGACACGAGCGGGGGCATATGGTTCACCTCGCCGTCGATCTGTCCGGGCGTGCCGACGCGGCGGATCGTCCAGCCCGGGGAGACGATCGCCTGGCCGTTCGCGTGGGACATGATCCTGGATTCCGGCCGGCAGGCGTTCGCACCGCTGACCTACATCATCCGCGGCGTCGTCGAGAGCGTCGAGGAGGTGCCGGACGGCCGCACATCGATCACGATCCGGCCCCCGCCGAAGCCGCCGATCGAGGTCGACGTCGTGACCGACCGGATCTGGTACGCGCCCGGCCAGCCGGCCTCGATCGAGGTCGGCGTGCGCAACAACACCGCCGCTCCGGTCACCCTGAACTTCCCGAGCGGTTGCCAGGCGTTCTTCGACGTCGAGGAGATGTCGGGGCGGGTGCTGTACGCGTACTGGCGGCACGTCGGCTGCCCGGCCGTTCTGACGGATCTGACGCTCCAGCCGGGCCAGCGCCACGCGTTCTTCTTCAACTGGAACCAGGTCGATGACGCGGGGAATTCCCTGCCGGTGCCGGACGACTACGTCATCCGGGGCTATCTCGACAGCTTCGAGGAGGTTCCCGACGGATTCACGACGAGACCGGTGATCGTGCCCGGGACGTGGGTGCAGGTTGTGACGAAGCCGATTCACGCGCCCGGCGAGCAGGTCCGGCCTTTCGTCGACGTCCGGAACGGCGGCACCTCGACGATCATCCTGCGCTCGGACACCGGCTGCCTGGCGTCGTTCACCGTCGAGGAGCGCTCGGGCGCGATCCTCTACGATCACGCGCGGCACGCCGACTGCGGCGGCGGCCCGGTCGAGGTGCGGCTCGACCCGGGGCAGGTGAAGCGCTTCCCCTTCTTCTGGAATCAGGTGGACGACCTCGGTGAGCGCGTTCCCTTCCCGGCCGAGTACGTCATCCGGGGCGTCATCCTCGACCCCGGCGCCGCGCGCGACGGCCGCGCCCTCATCGCCATCCGCTGACGCCCGCGATCCCGGCGCCCGATCCTCCGTCGTCCCGGCTCAGCCCTTCCACGGGTGGCGGAAGACGCCCTCGATGCGCGGATCGTTCGGCGCGTAGTCGGTGCGCTCGACGAGGATGCGGCGCAGCTCCTTCTGCACCTCGGCGGGAAGCGGGTCGTGCTCGTGCGCGTCGAGCAGCGCCTTCATGCGGTCGCGCGCCAGGTCGACCTCGTCCTTGCCGCGGCGCTTCCAGTCGCCGTAGGTGCCGCGGAACGAGATGCGCGGCCAGTAGGCCCTGTCCGACTTGATGAACTTCATCGTGGCCGGCTCGGCGAGGTGGTGGTTGGGGGAATGGCCGACGCGGTGGATGGCGTCGGCCATCAGCGTCTCCTTCGACATGTCGATGCCGTTGCGGATGTAGGTCAGGATGTTGCAGATCTCCTCGTCGAGCACCATCTGCACGAGCGAGAAGGTGTTGGTGTCGTTCATCGTGACGACTCCGGTGAGCAGCTCGCACCCCGCCAGCACCGACGTCAGGCCGGTCGCCATGCTCTCGTAAGCGGTCTGGACGCCGTGCGTCTTGGCGTCCGAGCCGAGGCCGGATCCCATGTACGGCACGTCGTAGAACTTCGTCATCTGAGCGAAGCCGAGGTTCCAGACGTTGCGCTCGGGCGAGCCGGTGCACGCCAGGCTCGTCTTCATGTCGAGCGTCTCGGGGCCCGAGGGATAGATCATCGGCAGCCCCGGCTGCACGAGCTGGTAGAGCACCAGGCCGCTGAGGAACTCGACGTTCGTCGCCAGCAGCGTCCCGGCCGGGGTGATCGGCGAGGTCGCCCCCTGCAGCGCCATCGGCCAGAAGACGATCGGCACCCACTCCTTCGCCAGCGCGATGCACGCCTCGGTCATCGCGTCGTCGTGCTTCAGCGGCGACACCGGGCAGGTGATCATCGAGAAGATCGGCCGGTCGCGCTGCTTGCGGCGGTCGCCGTACACCGCGTCGAGCATCGCCAGCAGGTACGGCACGTCCTCGGGGTCCTGCACGCCGCCGACCATCTCGAAATGCTTCGACGACCACATGTACGAGGCCGCCATCTCGAACAGCGCCCGCCGGTCGGTCGAGGCGTCGGTCGGGAAGACGGTCGACCAGACGACCTTGATCGGCTCGAGCGCGTCGGCCAGCAGCGTGCTCTGCGTCAGATCGCGGAGCGTCGAGGTGCGGTGCTGGCCCGTCTCGTGGTCGAGCGTGAAGGAGGCCTGCCCGGTCGTCATGTGGTGCATCTTCTCGCCGTCGATGACGGCGTCGTTCCTGCCGTCCCGCGACGCCAGCGTGAACCGGCGGGGCGCCGTCTTGATGCACTTCTCCACGATCTCCGGCCGGATCCAGGCGATGCCGTTCTCGCGGTCGACCTTCTGGCCGTGCGCCTCCATCACGTCGAGCGCCGTCTTGTTGTCGTACATCACGCCGGTCTTCTCGAGAATCTCGAGCGAGGCCTCGTGGATCATCTTGACGTCGTCGTCGGTCAGCATGGTGAGCCGCGGCCGCCTGTACATCGGTCTGCCCTTCCTTTCCCCTCGGGATATCGGACAGTCTACCGCACGGAGCGGTGGAATGGGGGGACGCGGGGCGGATCGATTCGACTGCCGGATCGCTTCGGTTACTCGACCCGGATCCTGAGGCCGTTGGCGCGGACCGCCTGGCGGATGGAGTTGAGCAGGAACCAGCCCTGCATGAACACGCAGCCCGGGACGGTCCCGTCGTCGTGCTCGATCTGGACGCTGAACAGGAGGGTCTTGCGGATCCGCTTCACGTCCGCGTAGTCGAGCCGGTAGGTGCGCATGAACGAACCGATCGTGAGATGGTCCCGGTACAGCGCCAGCTTGCCGAGCGGCCAGCTCGCCTTCAACCGCTCGAGATGGGAGCCCCATCCCGTCCAGTGGAAGCCGCTCGGGTAGATGCGCACCGAGATGCGCTGCGTGTAGACCGGTTTGGACGGGGCCTCGTAGCGTGGATCGGGCGATCGTCTCAGCGCGGAGCCTGTCATGGCCATGGTTCTGCCTCCCCGGCTCAACGTGGAGCCCGCATCTCCGGATGTCAAGTGGGACGGGGCGTTTCGGAGCGCCCCGGGGGGGCGGGCGCGGCGCGGCTCCCGCCCCCCGGTGCCCGTCCGGCGCCGGGCGCTAGCGCGCCGCCGCCCGCATGCGCTCGACGAGGGCGCGGAAGCGCGGGTGGGATCGCAGTGGCGCGAAGGACGCGTCGGCGAGGAGGTAGTCGGCGTCGGTGTCTCCCAGCGCGACGTCGCGCTCCAGGGCGTCGAGCGCCGCGGCCGGATCCCCGGTCAGCATCCGGTACAGGGCCAGGTTGTAGTGCGAGATCGGGTTGTCCGGGGCCGTCTCGACGGCGCGCAGGCAGGGCTCGGCGGCGGCCGCCGCGTCGCCGCGCGCGATGAACAGATCGCACAGGTTTGTGTGGGCGATCGCCAGCTCCGCGGCGTCCGGCTTTTCGCGCGACGTCTCATTGCGGACCGCCTCGCCGAACTCCCGGATCGCCTCCCCCTCGAGCCCCGAATCCAACAGGATCACGCCCAGGTTGTTGCGCGCGTTGATCAGGAGCGGATCGATCTCCAGAGCGCGCCGGAAGGACTCCTCGGCCTCGCGGACGTTCCCCGCGAGCCTCAGCGTCTCGCCGTAGTTGAAGTGGATCGTGGCGTTACCGGGATCGAGAGCGAGCGCCCGGCGGAACTCCGCCAGGGCCTCCCCGGTCTCGCCCTGCTCCCTCAGGACGTTGCCCAGATTGTTGTGCGGGTAGGCGTGGTCGGGGAACAGGTGGGTGGCGACCTCGTAGTCGATGCGGGCCCGGACCAGATCGCCGGCGCGCAGATGGCAGCGTCCCCTTTGCAGGATGGCCCAGAACGATTGCGGGTCGATCTCGATCGCCTCCGTGAAGAGCGGGACGGCGGCGGGGCAGTCCCCCTCGCGGAAGGCGATGTCGCCGCGCAGCCGGTAGTCGAGTGCGACGCGCGGCGGGAGCGCGTCCGCGATCCCCTTCTCCTCGAGGGCCCCGGCCTCGTCCCCCCTCCTGCGCAGCAGGTGCGCGCGCAGCAGGTGCACGGAGGAGAGGTCGGGCCGGATCGATCCCGCCACGCGCAGGTCCTCCAGCGCCCGCTCGATCCGGCCGGGATCGTTCTCGTCGCTCAGGAGATCGTACAGGGCCAGAGCGCGGCCGATGCGCGCCTCGAAGTGCCGGGGATTCGTCGCGATCGCCCGATCGAACAGCCGCAGCGCCCCGGCGTGGTCCCCGGCGAGCGAGGCGTATTGCCCCTCCACGGTCTGCGCCTCCACCCTCTGGGCCCGCAGTATGCGCGAGGAGCGCTGCTGGACCCGGACGAGGACGCCCACGGTGAGTGCGGCGACGATCAGGATCGCGGAGAGCGCCGCGGTCGCCGGCTTGCGCTGCGCCCAGCGCGCGAGCCGGCCGACCGGCCCCACGGGCCGCGCGCCGATCGGCTCGTAGCGCACGAAGCGTCCGAGGTCTTCGGCGAAGGCCCGCGCGCTCGGATAACGGCGTCCCGGCGATTTTTCCATCGCCTTCTCCAGGATTGTGAGGAGATCGCGCGGCAGGGCCGGCACGCCGACGCGCTGCAGCTCGAGCGGCGCCGAGACGATCCGCTCGAGGTAACTGCCGGCGACCTCGGCCGAATACGGCAGGTCGTCGACCAGGGCGCGGTAGAGCGTCACGCCCATGGAGTAGATATCGGACGCGGGGCCGATGGCGTCGAGGTCGCGCTGCACCTGCTCGGGCGACATGTAGCCGATCGTCCCGACGAGCGTGCCCTGCTGCGTCAGGCCGGTGAGATGCCGGGCGCGCGCGACGCCGAAGTCGGTGAGCCGCAACTGCCCCGTGCTCGCGTCCAGGATCAGATTGGACGGCTTGATGTCGCGGTGCACGATGCCGAGGTCGTGCGCGCGCTGCAGGCCGGCCAGCGCCCCCTCGAACCAGCGCACGACGAGGCGGACACGGTCGGCGTCGTCCTCCGGCACGCGCAGGTGCGCCGGCCGGTCGCCCGCGCCGCGTCCGTGCAGGAACGGGATGGCCTCCTCGAGCGAGATCCCCTGCACGAGCGGCATGGTGTAGTACGCGACGCCCTCGATGGCGCCGTAGTCGTGCACCGGGACGAGGTTGGGATGATCGAGCGCGCCGGCGATGCGCGCCTCGCGCAGGAACCGCTCGCGCGATCGCTCGCCCCTCTCGAGCGGGAAAAGCGTCTTCAGGGCGACGCGGCGGAGCAGTTTCGTGTCCTCCGCCTCGTAGACGACGCCCATGCCGCCGTGCCCGATCTCGCGGCGCAGCCGGAAATGTCCGAAGTCGCGCGGGAAGACGTCGGAGCGCGCGCCGGGCGGTGGGAGCCCGCCGCTCGTCGGCGCGGTGGCGGTGGGCGGCCCCGTCGCGGTCGCGGCGCGCGCGCCGCACGACGCGCACGAGCGCGTCGCGTCGTCGAGCGTCCCGCCGCAGGTTGGGCATCGTGTCACGGGCATCGGTCACCCCGTCGGCTCTCGTCCTTCCGTCACAATTGATCTTGACACGCTCCGGCGCTCGTCGGAGATACTACGCATAATCGGATCTCCCCCACGTCCGCCGACGCGCATACGGGTTTTCCCTACGGAGTCATAGGGATGCGAAAAGCGCGCGGAATCCTGCGCTCTCATCGTCCGATCGTCGGCCCGACGGTTCTGGTCCTGGGCCTTCTGATCGCCTCGCCGCTTCATGCGACGCGAGTCCGCTCGCTCGGCCTCGCGGACATGGCCGATCGGGCCGGCCGGATTTTCGCGGGACGGTGCACGTCGCGGAGCGTGGCGGTCGATCCCGCGACGGGGCTTCAGATCACGACCTACGTCTTCGCCGTGACCGATCCGATCAAGGGCGTCGGCCGCGGCCCGACGGCGGTGCGCATCCCCGGCACGCCCGATCGGCCTCTCCTGTTCGGGCTTCCCTCCTTCGAGATCGGCGAGGAGGCCCTCGTGATCCTCTATCCGGAGAGCGGCGCCGGCTTCTCCGCCCCGATCGGTCTCGGCCAGGGCCGCTTCCGCGTCGCGCGGCGCCCCGACGGGTCCGCGCTCGCGATGAACGGGCGGGGCAACGACCGGCTGCTCCGCGACGTCCCCGGAGGCCTGCTGAAGGGACGCGGGCTCGATCGCGACGCGCGCGGTCCGATCGATCTGCAGCGCCTCGCGGGGCTCCTGCGCGATCTGGCGAAGGGAGGCGGACCATGACGACGCCGCGCGCCGTGACGCCGGCGTCCGCCGCGCTCCGCCGCGAGCGCCCGCGCTCCCGCGTCGCGATCGCCGCGCTCATCTGTGCGACGCTCGCGGGAGCATCGATCGCGATGGTCGCCGGGTCGCGCGACGCGCGCGCCGGCGGGGCGCGCTTCCGCGACGCGGCCACGGGCCGGCCGGTGCTGTGGACCTCCTTCCCCGTCGCCTACCAGATCGATCGGGGGCGGCTGGGGAGTCTGTCGAACTCGCAGGCCACCCGGCTGGTCCGCGAGGCGTTCGACACGCTGGAGAGAGTCGACACGGCGTCGATCGCCTTCCGCATGACCGGCCACCTGCCGGTCGACGTCACCGAGTCGAACTGGCCGTTCTACTTCGGCGTGCCGAACGACGGGCGGAGCCCGGTCGTCTTCGACGCCGACGGGCGGATCCTCGATCAGATCCTGGGGCTGACGGCGCGCAACGACGTCGAGGGGGCGGCGCGCCTGGAGTTCCTCGTCGGGATGGAGCTGCGGGAGGCGGCCATCCTCCTCAACGGTGCCTGCTTCGACGGCATCAGCGACCTGCGATCCCCCTGCGAGCTGTCCGGCCTGGACGGGTTGCGGGCGCTCATCCTGCACGAGGCGGGGCACTTCTGCAATCTCGATCACGCCGACCTGAACCGCGAGGTCGCCTTCGACGGTCTGCCCGGCAACAACGTCCTGCTGCCCTCGATGTACGCCGTGCAGTCCGAGGACGACGCGACGCTCGTGTCGCTGCACCTGGACGACCTGCTCGCGCTGTCGTCCCTCTACCCCGCCGCGTCGTTCCCGGGCACGGGCGGCACCGTCGAGGGCTTCATCCTCGCGCCCAATGGCTTCGACGGGGTGAACGGCGCGAACGTCATCATCCGGGACGCCGCCGATCGCTTCTCGCGCTCCTCCAGCACCGTGTCCGGGGACGACGGGCCGCCCGGCTTCTTCAGTTTCCGGGGGCTGCCGCCGGGAAACTATTCGGTCGAGGTGCGCCCGATCGCGTCCGCCTTCGTCAACGACGTCTCCGTGGGGCGGATCGCGCAGAGCGGGATCGTGACGCGGCTGCCCGGGCCGGCCGAGTTCCTGAGCGCGCCCGAGACCGCCGGGGGGACCGGCGATCGCCCGGATGCGAAAATGTTCCTGAACGTCCGGCCGGGCTCCCTTCTGATCGATCAGAACATCATCCTGAACGATCTCGGCCTGCTGACGAACGATCAGGCGGGGGCGGCCAACGACACGTTCGCCAGCGCGACGCCGATCGCGGGCGCCGCGGTCGTCGGGGACGTCATCATTCCGGGCGACGTCGATTACTTCCGCATCTTCGTCCCGCAGGGCTGGCGACTGCGCGTCGACGTCGCCGCGGCCGACCCGGATCTGGGATCCGCGCTCCGGGCGCGGGTCGGCCTGTTCAATCCTCTCGGCGTCGAAGTGACGCCGTCGGCCTTGCCGATCCCCGATCCGGCCAGCGGCGAACGGCTCGTCGATCCGGCGCTCGAGTACGCGCCGCCGGCGGGCGGCGACGTCGTCGTCGCCGTCGCCTCGGTGGGGGACGACGATTTCGACGGCCTCGGCGGCCTGACGGCGGGGCCGTACTATCTGAGGCTCGATCCGATCCCGCCGTCGCGGGCCGACCGTCCGGGCGTCACGGCGGGCGGCGGCTCCTCGAGCGGGGATGCGAGCCCGCTGAAGATCGTGCTGCACGGGCAGATCCCGACCGGCCTGGGAAGCGCGGCGTCGAGCCTCGACGGCGACATCGTGGCCGCGGGGATCCCGGCGCACGGGCCCGCCCCCGACGCCGACGGGGACGGCGTGGCCGACGCGTCGGATCCCTGCCCGGGCTCGGGCGACGCGGACGGCGACGGCGTGTGCGACCTGCACGACAACTGCATCTTCGTCGCGAACGCGCAGCAGATCGACGGGAACGACAACGGCGCCGGCGACCGCTGCGATCCCCCGGTCGTCCTCCGCGTCGTGCCGCCGGACCGATCCTTCGAGGTGCCGCTAACCGCCTCGGTCGAGGTGCGCTTCAGCGAGCCGATGAGCGTGGCGAGCATCGGCGTCCCCGGAAGCCCCGCGTCGATCCGGCTCGAGGGGCCGGGTCCGTCGATCGTCCCGGTGCTCGGCGTCGTCGCGCAGGACGGCCGCACGGTCACGCTCGACCCGGTGGCGAACCTCGATCCCGCCACCGACTACCGCGTCGTCGTGCCGCCCACCGTGACCGATCTCGACGCGCCCCCACTGCCGGTGACGTTCGCGGGCGCCTCGTTCCGCACCACGTCGCGCACCGATCCGCCCGTCATCCCGGTCGACACGATCGGATCGGGCGTGGAGGGCTCCTTCTCGACCGGCGTGGAGTCGTCGGACCTCTACGGCAGCGCGGTCGACTCGGACGGCGACGTCAACGGCGACGGGTTTTCCGATCTGCTCATCGGCGCGCCGGGCGCCGACGGCGGCGCCCCCGATTCGGGCGAGGCGGTGCTGATCCTGGGCGGCGGAGGCGTCGTGACGGGGGGCGCCGGAGCGACGATCCGCTTCCACGGGGCGAACACGGGTGACGAGGCAGGTGCGTCCGTCGCGTTCGTCGGGGACGTCAATCGCGACGGCATCGGCGATTTCCTGATCGGTGCCCCGGGAGCGCGGCCCGACGCCGTCGCCGGAGGCGCCGCCTATCTCGTCTTCGGGCAGGCCGACCTGCACGCGGTCTGCTCGCCGGTGAGCCTCTCCAACATCGGCGACGCGGCGGCCTGCACGGCCCCCGGACCGTGCGGCGTGGCCGGACCGTGCGGCGTCGTCATCGCGGGGGTCGGCGCGGGGGATCGCGCCGGGGAGGCGGTCGCGGCCGCCGGCGACTTCAACCACGACGGGCGGCTCGACCTGCTCGTCGGCGCGCCCGGGCGCACGGTGGCGGACGCCGCGGGCGATCGCGCCGGCGCCGGGGTCGCCTATCTTCTTTACGGCTCCTCGCGCCTCGAGGGTCCGGGCGCCGTCCAGCTCGCCGAGGTGGGCATGGACGTCCCGGGCGTCGCGTTCCTGGGCGAGAACGAGGGGGACGCCGCCGGGTCGTCCCTCTCCGGATGGCGCGACCGCAACGCGGACGGCGTGGACGATCTGATCATCGCCAGCCCGTACGCCGACGTCCTCGACAATCGCCCGGCGGCCCCGATCATCCTCATCGACGCGGGGATCGTGCACACGGTGCTCGGCGCCGAGGGGTTCCCCTCCGGCAGCGTCGATCTGCGCGACGTCGGCCTGACCGTGGCGGGCGTCGTCTTTTTGGGCGAGACGGACGGCGCGAACGCCGGCTTCGACGTGTCGGGCGAGCACGACGTCACCGGCGACGGCGAGCCCGACATTTTGATCGGGGGGCCGGGCATGAGCTTCGAGGGGCGCGTCCTCACGGGCGGCGGCGTGGTCGTCCCGAGCGAGGTGACCGACCCGGGGCGCAACCCGATCAAGCGCCGGACGAGCGGCACGATCTGTCTCGGGATGCCGTCGACGAGCGGCGGCTCGTCCCCCATCGCCACGGCCGGCGCCGTGCCGGGGTCGCCGCCCGGGATCGCGCCGCGGGCCGGCGCGGAGGACGCGCCCAAGGACGGTTCCCCCGCCCAGGCCGTCGTGCTGCGGGATTTCACCGGGGCCGTCAGCGCCATTGCGGAGTTCGAGGCGGTGATCTACATGGGCGAGTCGAGCGGGGATCGCGCCGGGACGACCATCCGGGGCGCCGGCGATCTGAACGCCGACGCCGTGAACGACATCCTGCTCGGCGCGCCGGGGGTCGACGTGCCCGGCCCGGCCGGCCCGCTGACCGACGCCGGGCGGGCGTATCTGATCCTCAGCCAGATCGTCCGCCCGCCCGGCGAGATCGGCCTGGAGGAGACCGGCGTCACGCAGCCGGGGATCGTGTTCAACGGTCGGGCCGCGTTCGAGCGGCTGGGCGAGTCGCTCGCGGGCGCCGGGGATCTGGACGGCACCGGCACGACGGAGATCGTGCTCGGCGCGCCGGCCGACGCCGTCACGAGCCCGGGCACCGTCTACATCGCGGTGCCGGTCGTTTCGATCGGGACGTCCGATCTCCAGGTGACGGGCGGAGCCATCGCGACCCTGGAGTGGCGACCGGCCCCGGGCGCCACGCGCCATCTGGTCTACCGCGGCTTCGTGTCGGGACTCGCACCGGGCGGCGTCGCGACCTCCGCGGCCGACTGTCTGACACCCGGTGGCGACGGCGTCGGCGATTCCGACGCCGACGGACGGCCCGATCTGACGGACGCGACGGCGCCCCCGATCGGCGAGGGATTCTGGTACGCGGTCACGGGCGCGAACGCCCTGGGAGAGGGCCCGCTCGGGACCGACTCGGCCGGCGTCCTGAGGCGAAATGACGGACCCTGTCCATGAGATCGACGCCCCGACGCGTTGGGCGGCGGCACGTAGCCCCCGCCCGCGGCGTCCCGGCGTCGGAGTGAGGCATAGGATGCGAGGTGAACGATGACGCGATCGAAAAGAACCCGGGCTCTCGTGATCTCCGTGGCGGTCATGCTGGCGACCGCCGCTATCGCGCTGGCGGACCCGCCGTCGCTCATCCGCTACCAGGCGCGCCTCACCGACGCCACAGGGACGCCGCTCACCGGCGCGCACACACTGATCTTCCGCCTGTACGACCGCGACACGGGCGGAACGCTTCTCTGGAGCGAGGGGCCGACGTCGATCGATCTCGGGAGCGGGTCGGTCGATTTCCTGCTCGGGACGGTGACGCCCCTGACCTCGAATCTTCTCCTGTCGCCCGACCGATGGTTGGAGGTGACGGTGGACGGGGCGATCCTCTCCCCACGCCAGCGCCTGTCGAGCGTTCCGTTCGCCCTCGCCGCCGACCGGCTCGGCACCCAGACCCTGTCGCAGATCGAGGCGGGTGTCGACGCCGACATCGCCGCCCACGCCGCGCTCGCCAACCCGCATCCGGTCTATGTGAGCAAAGCAGGCGACACGATGACGGGGAATCTCTTCTTCTCCCCCTCCGGCTCCTCGACGACTGTGCAAAGCACCGGCACTCTCTTTCTGGTGGCGGCGGGACAGGCCCTGGGAGCGATCGAGATCCACCCGGCCAATTTCACGGCGTTTCGCCAGAGCAACGGGAGATTCTTCTTCCACGAGGGGACCGGCGCGGCCCGGTTCACCGTCGACGCGGCCGCCGGCCGGGTCGGCGTCGGGACGACCGTGCCGAAAGAGGCGCTCGACGTGGTCGGCAACGCGACGATCAGCGGGAACCTCATGTCGGGGGGCCTCGGCTTCAACACAGCGCAGACGCGATACCTGAACGTCCCGCCCTCCGCATTCCAGCCCCGCGACCCCGGGATGGACACCTGGCGGCTCGACGCCAGCGGCAACGCGATTCGCCAGAAGGCCGGCGCGCTGACCGGCTCGGTCCTCTTCGCGCCCGTTCACCTCCCCGACGGCGCGCACATCACGGTCTTCAGGGCGTACCTTTCCGACACCGCCCTGACTCCAGGAGAAAACCTCCGTGTGTCTCTCTTGTTTCTCGGCAATCAGTCTGCATTCTCCTTGCAGACGCTGCACGGCTCGGTCAATTCCGACTCCGTCCAACCGACGAACGGCATCGTGGCGGTCGGCAGCCCCACCCCGGCGGGATTCACGGTGAACAATCAGACTAGTTCCATGTTCCTGGTGCTGGAGCTCAACG
>JBFGDZ010000095.1:0-13455 GCA_041580375.1 Candidatus Polarisedimenticolia bacterium | reverse complement strand
GGAGCCCACGACCGGGATTGAACCGGTGACCCATTCCTTACCAAGGAAGTGCTCTACCACTGAGCCACGTGGGCCCTGTCTCAATAAACCATGGAGCGGGAAACGGGATTCGAACCCGCGACCCTCAGCTTGGAAGGCTGATGCTCTACCCCTGAGCTACTCCCGCCCCGTACGCGCCCGGCTGGGGCGAACATCCCGTCGATCGGGATCCTCGCCGCAGCCGGCCACCGCCTCGCTGGCTTCTCGACTCGGGTGGGGAGAGGAGGATTCGAACCTCCGAAGCCTTCGGCGGCAGATTTACAGTCTGCTCCCTTTGACCACTCGGGAATCTCCCCAGGAACGCCCCGACGCACTCCGCCGCACGCAGACAGGCCAGCGCCTCGCGGGTATGGAGCTGGCGAAGGGATTTGAACCCCCGACCGGCTGATTACAAATCAGCTGCTCTACCCGCTGAGCTACGCCAGCCTGACAGGGGCGGAATGCTAACATAGCACTGGACATACTGCAACACCCCGGCGGCGTGATTTTTGCTTGCGAAGGGCTCTCTTCCGCGCGTCATGCGGGCCGGTCACGCCGCCCGAGGTCGCCCGCCCCCGCCGAACGCCTCTGACGGCCCGCCTCGAACAGCACGACGGCCGCGGCCACCGCCAGATTGAGGGACTCGACCCCCGGGCCGAGCGGAATTCCGAGCAGGACGTCGCAGGTCTCGCGGGCGAGGCGGCGCAGCCCCCTCCCCTCCGCACCCAGCACGAGCGCGACCGGCTGGGTGAGGTCGAACCGGTCGTACGGCGTCTCCCCCCCGGGATCCAGGCCGGCGACCCAGATCCCTTTATCCTTCAGTGACTTAAGGAACGAGACGACGTTGCCGATGCGGGCGATCGGGATCCTCTCCACCGCTCCGGCCGAGGCCTTCGCGCACGAGGCCGTCAGATCCGGCGTACCCCGCTCGGGCAGGAAGACGCCGTCCGCGCCGGCTCCGGCGGCGGCCCGGATGACCGCGCCGAGATTCCTCGGATCCTCCACGCCGTCCAGGACGACGACGAGAGCCGGCTCCGCGGCGCGCGCCAGCACGGCCTCCGGCTCCGCATACACCGCCTCGCCGATCCAGGCGATGACCCCCTGGTGGCTGGCCCCGCACGCGAGCCGGTCGAGCGCGGCTCTCGGGGCGCGGCGCACCGGCACGCCGGCTTGCCGCGCGGCCTGGAGTATCCGGGCGATGGTCCGATCCCGCCGCCCCGCGGCGACCAGAATGCGGCTGACCCGGCGGCTCTCGCCGCCCAGCGCCTCGAGAACCGGATGGATGCCGAAGATCGTCCCCTCGCTCACGCGGTCGCCCCCGAGGTCGCCGCCAGGAGCGCCCGCGCCCGCTCGACGCACGGTATGACGGGCCTCGGGAGTCGGAGACGGACCCCCTCCTCGATGACAGGCAGCAGCTTCACCAGCTCCGGCCCCGACGGGGCGCCGGTCAGGGCGACTCGCAGCGGGTGGTAGAGCTGACGCCCCTTCGCCCCGGTACGCCGGCGGACCGCGTCGGCGGCGGCCTGGAAGCGGGGCGCGGTGATCGGCTCCCCGCCGATCTCCTCGACGAGCGCCTCGATGACGCGGCGCGTCGCGGGCTCGCACAGCTCCTTCCTGACGTCCGGATCGGCCAGCGCCAGCGACGGGTCGAAGCGGAACACGGGTGCCGCTTCGCGCGGGAGATCCGCCATCTTCGCGAGCCGATCGGCGTACAGGCTCACGAGCCTTCCCACCCACGCTCCGGCCCCTTCCGGCACGGGGTCGGGGAGGTGGCCCGATCGTCGGAGGTGATCGAGGGCGAGGGGAATGAGGCGGCTCTCGGAAGCACGGGCCATGTGGCGCGACGCGAGGGCGTCCAGCTTCTGCCGATCGAAGATCGCCGGCGAGCCCGACACCCGCTCCAGGTCGAAGCAGGCGAGGATCTCCTCCCGCGTCAGGAGATCCTGACCGCCGGGGGCCGACCAGCCCAGCAGCACCAGGGCGTTGATCAGGCCCTCGGGAGTGTAGCCCTGCTCGCGGAACCAGGCGACCGACGCGCCGCCCTCCCGCTTGCTCAGGGGAGCGCCCCCCTCTCCGACGATGAGCGGCAGATGGGCGAACCCCGGGGGGCCGCTCCGGCCCAGCGCGCGCGCGACGAGCACCTGGCGGGGTGTATTCGAGAGGTGATCGTCACCCCGGATCACATGCGTGATCTCCATCTCCAGATCGTCCAGGACGACGGCGAAATTGTAGGAGGGCCTTCCCTCGCGGCGCATCAGGACGAAGTCGCCGATCTGCGTGATCGGGGTCCTGATCCGCCCGTGGATCAGATCGTTGAACTCGATCGCCGTCTCTCCGCACGCCACCGCGTCGACGTTGAGCCTCAGGGCGTGGGACTCCCTCGCCCGCCGGGCCGCGGCTTCGGCGGGCGCGATCCTCCGGCAGCGTCCCGGATACAGGGAGGCGCCCCCCGCGGCGCGCAGCTCGAGCCGCTCCTTCTTCAGACGCGCGGTGTCGCAGAAACACGGATACGCGGCGCCGGCCATGACCAGCCGCTCCGCGGCCTGGCGGTGGCGATCCAGCCGCTCCGACTGACGGTACGGACCGGACGGGCCCCCCTCGTCGGGGCCCTCGTCCCAGCCGAGTCCCAGCCAGCGCAGATCGTCCAGCACGCCGGCCTCGTGCTCCGGAAGCGACCGGGCGGCATCGGTGTCCTCGATGCGCAGCACGAACGAGCCGCCGCGCGATCTCGCGAACAGCCAGTTGAAGAGGGCGGTGCGGGCGTTGCCGAGGTGCAGAGAGCCGGTCGGCGAGGGGGCGAACCGGACGCGCGGCGCGCTCACGGGCGCCGCCGCCCCCGGCGCGCGATCCGCCCGCGCCGGATGGCCCGCTCTCCGCGGCCGGGCCGCGCGGCCCGACCCTTCGCGCCGGGGGAGACGGAGATCAGCGCCGCCGCCTGGGCCATGATCCCCTCCCCCCTGCCGATCGCTCCCAGGCCCTCGAACCGCTTGACCCGGATTCCGATCGCGCCGGCGGAGCAAGCGAGCGCGTCGCTCACGCGGGCGCGCATGTCGGAGAGGTGCGGCGCGAGGCGCGGCTCCTCGGCGAGAATCACCGCATCGACGTTGAGGATCGCGGCTCCCCTCGTCCTCACGTCCTTGCCCACCTCGCGGAGGAACTCCAGGCTGGAACGGCCCCGGTTCCGGACGTCGTCGTCGGGGAAGCGGGCCCCCAGGTCGGGCAGGCCGAGCGCCCCCAGGAGGGCGTCGCAGATCGCGTGGGAGAGCACGTCGGCATCAGAATGACCGCCGAGACCGCGATCGTGCGGCACGACGACCCCGCCCAGCACGAGCCTGCGGCCCCGCTGCAGCGGGTGCAGGTCGACGCCGAGTCCGATCCGAATCGATGCCGGCGCGTGGACGGCGGCCCTTCGGGAACGACCCTCAGCCACGGACGCGCTCCCCGCTCCTGGCGCGTGCGATCGCCTCCGCGAGCCGGAGATCGGCCGGATGCGTGATCTTGATGTTCTCCGCATCGCCCGGCACGATCGTCACGCGCTCCCCGGCATGTTCCAGCAGGCTGGCGTCGTCCGTGCCCGCGTAGCCGTCCTGATCGGCACGCGCGAAGGCCGCGCGCAGCCGATCGGACCGGAAACCCTGCGGCGTCTGCGCCAGGACGAGGTTTCCGCGTGGCACCGTCCCGCCGACCACGGAGCCGGCCTCAATCCGCTTCACCGTGTCGGTCACCCGGATCGCCGGCACGGCGGCGCCGGATCGGATCGTCTCCTCGAGGACGCGCTCGATCAGACCGGCGGAGACGAGCGGCCGGGCCGCATCGTGGATCAGCACGATCCCGGCGTCCCCGATGCGCGCCAGGCCGGCCCGCACCGAGTCCTGGCGCACGGCGCCTCCCTCGACCCGGTCGACGGCCGCGGTCAACTCCGGCCCCAGGATCGACGCCGCCCGGGCCGGATCCGCCACGACGACGACCGAGCCGATGCGAGGATGCGAAACGAAGGCGCGCACGACGAGCGCGAGGATCGCCTCCCCGGCGATCTTCAGACCGATCTTCGGGGGGCCGGGGCCCATGCGCGATCCGCGGCCCGCCGCGACGATGATGGCGGCTGTCTGCATGCGTCCCCCGGCCTCCTGGGCGCGCGGGTCGGGCGATGGGGGCGGGTCAGATCTTGAGGATCTCCTCTTCCTTGTGCTTGGAGAGCTCGTCGATCTGACCGGTATGCTGATCGGTGGCCTTCTGCACCTGATCGAGCCCCCGCTTTTCTTCGTCCTCGGAGATCGCCTTGTCCTTCAGGAGCTTCTTCAGTCCGTCGTTCGCCTGGCGGCGCTCCATGCGGATGGCCGTGCGCCCGTGCTCGGCGATGTCGTGAACCCGCCGGGCGAGATGCTTGCGGCGCTCCTCCGTGAGCGGGGGGATCGGGATGCGCACGACCTTGCCGTCGTTGGAGGGGTTCAGATCGAGTCCGGCGGCCAGGATGGCCTTCTCGATCTTGGGGATCAGCGACACGTCCCAGGGCTGCGCCACGATCAGGCTGGGATCCGGGATCGTGAGCGTGGCCACCTGCTGCAGCGGCGTGGCGTTCCCGAAGTACTCGACCGTGACTCCCTCCAGGATGGAGAGGGAGGCCCGTCCGGTCCGGATCGCGGCCAGCTCCTTCCGCGTGTGCTCGACGGTGTCGTTCATCTTCTTCCGGGCGTTTCTGAGAATCTCGTCCACCGGCATGGCTCACTCCTTGACGACGGAACCCACTTTCTCACCCATCACGACGCGTTTGATGTTTCCCGGTACGGTCAGGTTGAAGACGATGATCGGCAGATGATTGTCCATGCACAGGGATATGGCCGTCGAGTCCATCACCTTGAGGCCCTTCTCCAATACTTGAAGATACGTGATCGCGTCGAATCGCCGGGCCTGCGGGTCCTTCTTCGGATCGGCGGAGTAGATGCCGTCCACGCGCGTCGCCTTGAGGATGACCTCGGCGCGGACCTCCATGGCCCGGAGCGCGGCCGCGCTGTCCGTGGTGAAGTAGGGATTGCCGGTCCCGGCCGCGATGACGATGACGCGTCCCTTCTCGAGGTGCCGCATGGCGCGGCGGCGTATGTACGGCTCCGCCACCTGGCGCACGTCGATGGCCGACAGAACGCGCGTGTGCACGCCGATCTTCTCGAGGCTGTCCTGGATGGCGAGCGAGTTGATCACCGTCGCGAGCATGCCCATGTGGTCGCCGGTGACGCGATCGATTCCGTCGGTGGAGCCGGAGAGGCCGCGGTAGATGTTCCCGCCGCCGATGACGATGGCGACCTGGACCCCGAGCTCGTGAATCTCGCCGATCTCGCGCGCGATGCGGGAAAGGACTTCGAGCTCGAGGCCGAATGGACGTTGCCCCAGCAGCGCTTCGCCGGAGAGTTTCAGCAGGATCCTCTGATACTTCGGTTTCCTCGGCACGTCGGCTCCGGGGCCGCGGAGCGTTCTCAGCGCGAAGGATTCTGGATCGGCGTCCTGGTCGTGTCCTGTCCCAGCACGAATCGCGAGAATCGCTTCACGCGGATGTTCTCCCCGCACTTGGCGACCACGTCGTGGATGACGTCCTGCACCGACCGGTTGGGATCGCGCACGAACGGCTGCTCGAGCAAACAGAACTCCTGATAGAACTTCTCCATCTTCCCCTCGACGATTCTGTCGACGACCTTCTCCGGCTTGCCCGTGGCCAGGGCCTGCTCGCGATAGATCGCCCGCTCGTCGCTGAGGATCTCCTTCGTCACCTCGGACCGCTCCACGAAGCGAGGCTCGGAGGCCGCAACGTGCATCGCGAGGTCCTTCACGAGCCTCTGAAAGTCGTCGGTTCGCGCGACGAAATCGGTCTCGCAGTTGACCTCGATGAGGACCCCCAGCTTGCCGCCCCCGTGGATGTAGGAGCCGATGGCGCCCTCGCTCGTGGCCTTGGCGGATCTCCGGGCGGCCGTCGCCTGCCCCTTCTGGCGCAGGATCCGGTGGGCCTGCTCCAGGTCACCGCCCGACTCCACGAGGGCTGCCTTGCAGTCCATCATGGGAGCGCCGCTCCGATCGCGGAGCTCCTTCACCATCGACGCGCTGATCGACATTCCCCCTCCTGTGTCCTTCCGGCCGGCCGGCGCGGGGTCACCTCCGGTTTTTCCTCCTTCCCGGAGCGTGCCGCGTCCGCCGCGGGCGAGGACCGGCGATCTGAATCCATGGAGCGTGCGAGTGCTGGAGGCGGGTGGTGCGAAGGCCTATTCAGTTCCCGATCCACCCGGCGCGATCGCCGGCCGCGGAGCGCCCTCGTCCACCTCGACGGACGGGGAGGGCTCGTTTCCCGCGGAGGCTCTGATCTCGCGCGTCTTCCCCGCGCCGGACCGGGGCGTCGCGGAACGCGACTGGCCCCGGCGACCGGGCTTCTCTACGGCGTCCCCCCCGGAACCGGCGTCCGCCTTCGAGTCCCCGCCCAGCGACGGCATGCCTCCCACCGGCGCCGCCCCGCCGCCGGCCGCGGCGGCCAGGGCCGTCTCTCCCGCCTCCTCCTGCTCGCCCCTCTTCTCGTAAAGGCTGCGGCCCTCGAGAATGGCGTCCGCCACGCGGTTCGTGAACAGCTTGATGGAGCGGATCGCGTCGTCGTTGCCGGGGATCGGGAAATCGATGTCGTCGGGGTCACAGTTGGTGTCGACCACGGCCACGACCGGGATCTCCAGCTTGCGGGCCTCCTGGACGGCGATGTGCTCTTTTCTCGGATCGATTACGAAGAGGGCGTCCGGAAGGCGATCCATCATCTTGATGCCGCTCAGGACCTTGCCCAGCTTGACCCGCTCCTTGTCGAGGCGGAGCAACTCCTTCTTCGTGTACCGCCCCTCGGTCGGATTCTCCAGGAAGCCCTCGAGCCACCGGAGCCTCTCGATCCGCTTTTTGATGGTGCGGTAGTTGGTGAGCGTCCCTCCCAGCCAGCGCTGGGTGACGCAGGGCATGCCCGTGCGCGCGGCGTCCTCGAGGATCGTCTCCTGCGCCTGGCGCTTCGTTCCGACGAGCAGGATGACGCGGCCTTCGGCGGCGATCCGCTGCACGTAGTCGAGGGCCTCGCGGAACTTGAGGACGGTCTTCTGGAGATTGATGATGTAGATGCCGTTGCGCTGGCCGAAGATGTACTCGCGCATCTTGGGGTTCCAGCGCTTGGTCTGGTGTCCGAAATGGACCCCCGCCTCCAGAAGCTCCTTCATCGTGACCGCCGCCAACCGTTCCTCCTCGAAGGGTTCCCGCTGTGCAGGACCGACTCCCCGTCCGCGATCCTCATCGTTTGGAGAACTGGAACCGGGCCCGCGCTCCGCGCTGCCCGTATTTCTTGCGCTCCTTGACGCGCGAATCCCGCGTCAGGTAACCGCCCGCCTTCAGTCGTCCCCGCAGCTCCGGATCGAACTGCACCAGGGCGCGTGCGATCCCGTGACGGATGGCGCCCGCCTGGCCCGTCTCCCCTCCGCCGTGCACATTGACCAGGACGTCGAAGCGTTCCTGCATGTCGATCGCGACGAGAGGTTCGCGCGCGATCCGCTTGAGGGAATCGGTGTGGAAATAGGTCTCCAGCGGCCGGCGGTTGACCACCATCCCTCCGCCCCCGGGGCGCAGGTAGACGCGGGCCGTCGAGGACTTGCGCCGGCCGGTGCCGTAGAACTGCTGCGTGGACATTCAGGCGCTCCTCTCCGCGTCGGTCTCTCAGGCCGGGATCGCGACCTTCTCCGGTTGCTGGGCCTCGTGGGGATGATCCGGCCCGGCGTACACTTTCAGCTTTTTGCCGAGGCTACGTCCCAGCGGGCCCTTCGGCAGCATCCCCTTCACCGACCACTCGATCATCCGCTCGGGATGCTCCCGGAGCATCCGGGACGCCGCGACCCCCTTCAGCCCGCCGGGGTAGCCGGTATGCCAGCGATACATCTTCTGCTCCAGCTTGCGCCCCGTCAGCCTGACCTTCGCCGCGTTGACGACGACGACGAAGTCGCCGGTGTCCAGAAACGGCGTGTACGCGGGACGGTGCTTCCCCATGAGCACCCGCGCCACGAAGGTGGACAGCCGGCCCAGGGTGGCGCCGTCGGCGTCCACGAGCAGCCACTTATGATCGATCTCTGAGGCCCTGGCGAATGTGGTGGTCATGATCTCCAGCGCTCCCCGCTCCGGTCTCCGGATGGGGTCACGCCCATACGAATCCCTAATTTAGCATGGCCGGCCATTGTCCCAGTTTCCACGAGGGGGTGTCAAGTCCCGGGCGCCCCGCCGGCACCCGGCGCGGGCGACGAGGCGAGCAGCCGCACGAGAATCGCCTTCTGCACGTGGAGGCGATTGGCCGCCTGCCGGAAGACGACCGACGCCCGCGAGTCGATCACCTCGTCCGTGACCTCCTCCCCGCGGTGGGCGGGGAGGCAGTGCATGAAGATCGCGTCCGGATCCGCCTCCGCCATCAGCCCGGCGCTCACCTGGTAGGGCCGGAACACGCGGACGCGCGCCTCATGTTCGGACTCCTGTCCCATGCTCGCCCACGTGTCGGTGTAGACGACGTGTGCGCCCCGGACCGCCTCATGGATGTCGCGCCCCGTCTCGATCGTCGCTCCGGAGCCCCGCGCGTCCTCGGTCGCCAGCCGGACGACCTCCGGATCGGGATCGTACCCTGCCGGCGCCGCGATCCGCACGTGCGCGCCCAGCCGCGCCCCGGCGTACATCAGCGAGTGTGCCACGTTGTTCCCGTCCCCCACGTAGGCCAGCCGGATCCCTTCCACGCGCCCCAGCACCTCGCGGATCGTGAGAAAGTCCGCCAGCGCCTGGCACGGGTGCAGGTGATCGGACAGTCCGTTGATGACCGGCACCGTCGCGTGCCGTCCCAGATCGATGATCGCCTGGTGGGAGAAGGTGCGCGCCATGATCCCGTCGACCATGCCCGACAGGGTCCGGGCCACGTCCGCAACGCTCTCGCGCACCCCCATGGAGATGTCGGACGGCCCCAGGCTGATGGCGTGCCCCCCGAGCTGGGTCATGCCGGCCTCGAAGCTGACGCGGGTGCGCAGCGAGGGCTTCTCGAAGATCATCGCCAGCGTCTTGCCGTGCAGCACCGATGAGTACTCCGCCGGCCTTCTCTTGATTCGCGACGCGAGGTCGAAGATCTCCAGCATCTCCCCCCCCGTCAGCTCGCGGATCGAGATCAGATCGCCTCTCTTCATCTCCTTCCCCCCGTGGCTCCGCGCCGCCGCCCCGTACGGCCGGCGGCGGAGCCTGCCGCCACGACGCGCGTCCCGGCCCGGCCCCGCAGCGCGGCCGGCAGCCGCTCCGCCGCGGTGATCAGAACCTCCCGCCCGGTCGCTTCCACGAAGTCGATCGCGGCCTCGATCTTCGGGCCCATGCTCCCCTCGGGGAACTGGCCCGCGGCGCGCCCGGCGCGCGCTTCCCGGACGTCCATGCGCCGGATCGGTTTCTCATCCGGACGGCCGAAATTCAGCGAGACGTGATCCACGCCGGTCAGGATGACGAACAGATCGGCCTTCAGATCGGCGGCGATGAGACCGGCCGTGTAGTCCTTGTCGATCACAGCCTCCACGCCTTTCAGCTCCCCCCTCTCCGCGCGATACACCGGGACGCCGCCCCCGCCGCCCGCGATGACGACGTCGCCCGATTCGATCGCGCGCCGGATCGACGGCATCTGCACGACCTGGAGCGGCCGGGGGGACGGGACGACCTTCCGCCACCCGCGCCCCGAATCCTCCACCATGTTCCACCCCTGCTTGTGCATCAGATCCTCGGCGCGGAACCTGGGGTAGAAGGGGCCGATCGGCTTGGTGGGGCGGCGGAACCCGGGATCGTCCTGATTCACCACCACCTCGGTGATCAGCGTGACCACGCCGCGGCGCATGCGGCGGCGGTGAAACTCGTTCAGCAGAGCCATCTCCAGCATGTGGCCGATGCTGCCCTCCGACATGGCCACGCAGACGTCGAGGGAGAGCGGCGGGACCTTCGTGACCGCCTCCTCGATCTGGATCAGGATGTTCCCGACCTGGGGACCGTTGCCGTGGACGAGGACGAGGTCGTAGCCGTCCCGGAGGATCGGGAGGAGCATGCGGGCGGTCTCGCGCGCGTGCTCCACCTGCTCCCACTGGTTGCCGTCCTCCCCCTTCCGCACGAGGGCGTTGCCGCCGAAGGCCACGACGGCGCGCCGGCGGCGTGGCATCAGGCCAGCCTCGCCAGGGCGTCGCCAAGATCCGGCTTCCCGACCTCCTCCAGGTCGTAGGTGACGCGCAGGGCCGGCTTCTCGAACCGGATCGTCCGCCGGAGGTCGATCGGCGTCGCGATCAGGACCAGGTCGCAGTCGACCCGTTCGATCGTCTGCTTCAGATCCTCCATCTGGGCCTCGCCGTAGCCGACGGCGGGAAGGAGGGTGCCGATGCCCGGATAGGTGTCGAAGGTCTTCGCGATCGAGCCGACGGCGAAGGGTCGCGGATCGACGAGCGAGGCGGCTCCGAACCGGCGCGCCGCGATGACACCCGCCCCGTACTCCATCTCACCATGGGTGAGGGTCGGCCCGTCCTCGACGACGAGGACCCGCTTGCCCCGGATCGCCTCCGGGGTCTCCACGCTCACCGGGGAGGCCGCCCGGATCACCATCGCCTTCGGATTGCAGCGGGCGATCGACTCCATGACCTGCCGGACGCCCGATTCCTCGGCCGTGTCCACCTTGTTGATCACGAGGACGGAGGCGCGGCGGAAGTTCGACTCGCCGGGGTAATAGGCGGTCTCGTGACCCGGACGGTGCGGATCGAGGACCACGATGTCGACGTCGGGCCGGTAAAACGGCAGATCGTTGTTGCCCCCGTCCCAGACGATGACGTCCGCCTCCTTCTCCGCGTCCGCCAGGATCGCCGCGTAGTCGACGCCCGCGTAAACGACCGTCCCGTTCTTCAGGTGAGGCTCGTACTCCTCGCGCTCCTCGATCGTGCACTCGTGCCGATCCAGATCCTCGAACGTGGCGAAGCGCTGCACGCGCTGCCGGGCCAGGTCGCCGTAAGGCATCGGGTGGCGGATCACCACGACCCTGCGCCCGAGATCCAGGAGGCGCCGGCAGACGCGCCGGGTGGTCTGGCTTTTCCCGGCCCCCGTCCGCACGGCGCAGATCGAGACGACCGGCTTGCTCGATTTGAGGGCCGTGGCGTCGAAACCGAGCAGCAGGAAGTCGGCGCCCGCGGCCAGCGCGCGCGAGGCCCGGTGCATGACGTATTTGTGCGACACGTCCGAGTAGGCGAACACGACCGTCTGCACGCCGTGGCGCGCGATGAGCGTCTCGAGATCCTTCTCCTCGAAGATCGGAACGCCGTCCGGATAGCGCGGGCCGGAGAGTCCGGCGGGATAGCGCCGGTCGGTGATGTTCGGGATCTGCGTGGCCGTGAACCCGACGACCTCGTACGCCGGATTCTCCCGGAAGAAGACATTGAAGTTGTGGAAGTCTCTTCCGGCCGCACCCATGATGAGGACACGTCGCGCGCTCATGATGACCTCTGGACGAATGGGGCGCCGGGCGAGAGCGGCGGCTCTCCGGAGAAACCGCCCCGGAAAAAAACGAAAGGAGCAATCGAGTCGGCCGATCGCTCCTCGCGCTCCCCGCATGGCGGGGAGGATCCAGGCTGAACGGGCGCACTATAGCAGAACGAAACGGGTTGTCAAGCCGCGCCGGACGCGGACTTGGGGAGAGTCACGCCGGATACCGGCCGGCTCAGGCGGCCGGCTCGCGGGCGGCGCGGGGCAGATCGAAATGCTCGGGCAGCAGCCGATTCCCCGAGCCGAGGATGAGGGCGCGCTCGATCGCGTTCTCGAGCTCGCGGACGTTTCCGGGCCAGTCGTGGCGGGCGAGCAGGGCGATGGCCTCGGGGCTCAGCTCGATCGGGTCGCGCCGTTTCTGCTCGGCGGCGAACCGCTCGAGAAACCGGCGCGCGAGAAGGGGGATGTCCTCGCGGCGCTCGCGCAGCGGCGGCACCCGGATCGGAAAGACGGAGAGCCGGAAATACAGATCCTGGCGGAACGCTCCGGACGCGATCAGCTTCTTGAGATCGCGGTTCGTCGCGGCGACCAGGCGGATGTCGACGCGGCGGGTCCGCGTTCCCCCCACGCGCTCGAACTCCTTCGTCTCGATTACCCGCAGGACCTTGCCCTGGAGCGCCGGCGAGAGGTCGCCGATCTCGTCGAGGAACAGCGTCCCCCGGTCCGCGATCTCGAACTTGCCGCGCTTGCTCGAGGCGGCCCCCGTGAAGGCCCCCTTCTCGTAGCCGAACAGCTCGCTCTCGAGGAGCGTCTCCGGGATGGCGGCGCAGTTGATGGCGAAGAAGGAGCCCGATTTCCGGCCGCTCCCGTGGTGCAGGGCGCGGGCGAACAGCTCCTTGCCGACCCCGCTCTCCCCCTCGAGCAGAACCGTGGCGTCGGTCGGCGCCACCTTCCGCACCTGATCGAGCGCCCGCTGCAGCGCGGGGCTCGCGCCCAGGATCTCGGGGCTCCCGAGCTCGCGCGAGAACCGCTCCTTCAGCTGCAGATTCTCGCGCAGCAGGCTCCGGTGCTCCAGCGCGCGACGGATGAGCGCGAGCAGGTGCTCGCCGTCGACCGGCTTCTCCAGGTAATCGTACGCCCCCTCTTTCATGGCGCTGACTGCGTCCTGGATGGTGCCGTACGCCGTCATCAAGATGACCGGCGTCTCCGGATCCGCGGCCACCGTGGCCTTCAGCACCTCGTGGCCGTCCGCCCGGGGCAGGCGCAGGTCGGTCAGGACGAGGGCGAACCGGCCGGCGCGGATCTTCTCCAGCGCCGTCGGGCCGTCGGCCGCCTCCTCGACGCGAAACCCATCCCCCTCCAGTGTCTTCCTGAGAACGGCGCGGAGATTCTCCTTGTCCTCGGCGAGCAGGATCCGGTCGGCGGGCGTCAAGGGAGGCCGGCCTCGGGGCCGAAGCGGGTCTCGATCTCGACGAGGTTCTCCCGGAGCGTCGCGAGGTCCTTCTCGAGAGCCTCGATCTCGGCCTCGACCCGGGCGAGCAGATCCTTCGGCTTGAGATGCCCCTCCCCCTCCGGGCTCGATCCGTCAGGGGGCGCGGGCATGAGGACGAGCGGGTTCAGGATGGCGATCCGCTTCTGGCGCAGGTAATCGAGACGGGCCGTCTTGTCGGCGATCTGCCGCCTGAGCCCATCGATCTGCCCGGCGCGCCACTCCTCCCTTGCCTCCCTGTCCTTGTGCCCCTTGAGGGGGTCGCTCGACGGGGGTCTGGCGACCTCGATCGGCGTGCGCACCAGGGGGACGTGCCGCGCCTCCCCGGGCTTCGGCGGCGCGATCGGCCGCTGGAGGGGAGGAGGCTTTCTGGAGGCTTCGGTCGTTCCGCCCGGCGGCACCGCCGCGCCGGGCGCGGGAGACGTCTCCCCGTCCGGGGCACG
>JBFGDZ010000094.1:0-13491 GCA_041580375.1 Candidatus Polarisedimenticolia bacterium | reverse complement strand
GTCGCGTGGGCGGATCTCTTCCAGGGATCGGCGCTGATCCTCGGCGGTGTGCTGATCCTGATTCTCGGTCTGGACGCCGTGGGGGGCGTGGGGCCATTCTTCGAGGCGAACGCCGACCGGCTGCACATGGTCCTGCCGGCCGATCATCCGGTGCTCCCCTGGACGGCGCTGATCGTCGGCATCTGGATTCCGAACTTCTACTACTGGGGGCTCAACCAGTTCATCACGCAGAGGGCTTTGGCCGCGCGCACCCTCAGGCAGGGCCAGCTCGGCATCCTGTTCGCGGCCACGATCAAGCTCATCATCCCGTTCATCATCATCTTCCCGGGCATCATCGCCTTCCAGCTGTACCGCACGGAGCTGACGGCGCCCGGCGCGACGACCGACGCCGCCTATCCGCTGCTGATCCGCAATCTGGTTCCGGTCGGCCTGCGCGGCTTCATCTTCGCGGCGATCTCGGGAGCGGTGATCAGCACCCTCGCCTCGATGCTCAACTCGGTCTCGACGATCCTGACGATGGATCTCTACAAGAGGCACTGGAAGAAGGACGCCTCGCCTCGCGCGATCGTCACGATCGGCCGGATCGCGACGCTGGTCTTCGTCGTCATCGTCTGCCTGATCGCCCCGCGACTCGGCGATCCACGCTTTCAGGGGATCTTCAACTACATCCAGGAGTTCCAGGGATACATATCGCCCGGCATCCTCGCCGCCTTCGTGTTCGGCCTGGTCGCCCGGCGAGCGCCGCCCGCGGCCGGGGTGACGGCGTTGCTGCTCTGCGTGCCGGTGTACGGCTATCTGCACTGGCAGTTCGAGTCGATCGCCTTCCTGAACCGGATGGCGATCTCGTTCGCCGTCGTGATCGGCGCCATGACGCTCATCACGGCCTGGCGGCCCCTCGCCGAGCCGAGGGTGCTGTTGGCCCGGGAGGGGTACGACATGACGCAATCCGGGGTCGTGAAGTGGTACGGCGCGCTGCTGATCCTCGTGACCGCCGCCCTTTACGCTCTGTTCTGGTAGAGGGGCGTCGCCGGATGAGCCCGACCCGCCGCCAGGCCGCCGGATCCGGGGCGTTCGACCTCGAGACCGCACCTCACCGGCGGCTCAATCCCCTGACGGACGAATGGGTGCTCGTCTCTCCCCGGCGGGCTGGCCGTCCCTGGCGGGGGCGCGAGGAGGATCGTCCGCCGGCCGGCCGTCCCGCGCACGATCCCTCCTGCTATCTCTGCCCGGGCAACGCACGGGCGGGCGGCGAGCGGAACCCGAAGTACCGGCACACGTACGTCTTCGACAACGACTTTCCGGCTCTCTCCGGGGACGGGCCCGCCGGGCGGATCGAGGCGGAGGGGCTCATCGTCGCCGAGGCCGAGCCCGGGCTGTGCCGGGTCGTCTGCTTCTCGCCGCGACACGATCTGTCGATCCCGCAGATGGAGATCGCCGGGATCCGGCGCGTGGTGGACACGTGGACCGCGGAGCACCGCGAGCTGGCCCGGCTACCGTGGATCCGGCACGTCCAGATCTTCGAGAACCGCGGCGAGCTGATGGGCTGCAGCAATCCGCACCCGCACGGGCAGATCTGGGCCAACGGGACGGTCCCGAACGAGGCGGCGAAGGAATCGACGTCGCAGGATCGGCACTGGAGGTCGAAGGGCACCTGCCTGCTCTGCCGCTATCGCGAGATCGAGGAGGAGGCCTCCCGGCGTGTCGTGCACAAAAACGGCGGCTTCACGGCCGTCGTTCCGTTCTGGGCCGTCTGGCCCTTCGAGACGCTCATTCTGAGCCGCAGGCATGCGAGGGATCTTCAGGATCTGTCGGAGGAGGAGAGGGACGATCTGGCCGGGATCCTCAAGAGCCTGACGTCAGGGTACGACCGGCTGTTCCGGACGGAGTTTCCCTACTCGATGGGCGTCCACCAGAGGCCGACCGACGGGGAGCCGCACCCGGGGTGGCATCTGCACCTGCATGTCTACCCGCCCCTCCTCAGGTCGGCGACGGTGAAGAAGTTCATGGTCGGGTACGAGATGCTGGCCGGCCCCCAGAGGGATCTCACGCCCGAGGCGGCGGCGGAGAGGCTGCGGGCGATCCCGCGAAGTTTCGGGACGGACTCCCGGGATCGCCGCACGTCCCGGATCCCGGCCGGCGCGCCGGAGGTCAGGGCGGGACGGGCTCGGACGAGACCCCGGCCGAAGGGACGCAGACGTAAATGAGCGGCTCGCGGCCCGTTCCGTCCATATAGGCGCGGGCCACCTCGCGGCGGAATCGATCGATCTCCCCGGAGCGGACCAGGTTCACCGTGCAGCCGCCGAACCCGGCGCCGGTCATCCTCGCGCCCAGCGTCCCTGGCTGCCGGCGCGCCAGATCGACGAGCAGATCCAGCTCGGGACAGCTGACCTCGTAATCGTCCCTCAGGCTCTCGTGGGATCGATAGAGCAGATCCCCGAACGACCCGGACTCGTTCCGTTTCAGAAACTCGACCGCGCGCAGCACGCGCGCGTTCTCCGTGACGACGTGGCGGGCCCTCCTGTCGATCGGCCCGGGGAGGTGGGCGCGTTGCTCTTCGAGCCGGGCCGGGTCGACGTCGCGCAGGGCCGCGATCCCGCCGCCGGCGGCCCGCAGAAGGCGGACGGCCTCCTCGCACTCGGCGCGCCGCCGGTTGTACGCGCTGCCCGCAAGCGTGCGCCGGACGCGGCTGTCGCAGACGACGATCCGGGCGTCGAACCGAAGCGGCACGTGCGAGTACGTCAGGTCCCTGCAGTCGAGGAAGAGCGCCGAGCCCTCCTCGGCCAGTGTCGAGACGAACTGATCCATGATGCCGCACTGCACGCCGACGAACTCCCGCTCGGCCGCCTGGCAGAGGAGCGCCATGTCGGTCTTCCCGATCGGATGCCCGCCGAGGCGGCGGATCGTCTCGGCCGTGGCGACCTCGAGGGCGGCCGAGCTGCTGAGACCCGCGCCGATCGGGACGTCTCCCGCGACCAGGAGGTTCATGCCGGGGACGTCGAGGCCGCGCTTGCGGAACTGGGCGACGACGCCGCGAAGGTAGTTGCTCCACGGCGCAGCGTCGTCCTTCGACTGATCGACGGTTTCGAATTCCGTCCGCTGGGAGAAATCGACAGAGACGGCCGCGATGCGGCCGTCGCTCCGCATCGAGGCCAGGATCGTGATGGCGCGATCGATCGCGGAGGGGAGGACGAACCCGTCGTTGTAGTCGGTGTGCTCGCCGATCAGGTTGACCCGCCCGGGCGCCCGGACGCGCAGTTCGTGCGGTCGTCCGAACTCATCCCGGAACCTCCGGGCGAGGTCCGGTCCCGCGGCCTCCATCATGCCGGTCGCCTCCCGTCTCGAGTCTATCCGCAAGGCCCGGGGCCTTGTGGCGGAAAAAACGATCGAGGATACTCCACGGATACCCGTTGCGTGCTGATCCGCCCTCGGAAGCCGATCCGGAGCCGCGGGCGGAGCGCGGGAGGCGTGAATGTGCCCCGGAGACCGATGCGTGTCGATGGCGACGCTCATAACGATCGTCGCCGTGCTCCTCATGATCGCCGCCGGCGCTCCGGCGCCGGTCGCAATGGAGCAGGGTGCGGCCTCGCCGGGCCGGGTCGGGCCGCTCGACTGGGAGAATCCCGAACTGTTCGGGATCAACAGACTCCCTCCGCGCGCCTCGTTCACGTCCTATCCGTCCGGAAAGGACGCCCTGGCGGGCGGCCGCTCGCCGTTCGTCCTGTCGCTCAACGGCGACTGGCGTTTTCACTGGTCGCGCAGGCCCTCCGGGCGCCCGCTCGACTTCCACCGCGCCGATTTCGATGACCGGGGATGGGTGACCATCCCGGTGCCGTCGAACTGGCAGATCCACGGCCACGGGATCCCGATCTACACGAACATCCAGTACCCGTTCGGCCCGCCCGATCCACCGCACATTCCCCACGACAACAATCCGGTCGGATCGTACCGGAGGACGTTCACCCTTCCCCCGGGCTGGACGGATCGGAGGGTCGTGCTCCACTTCGCCGGCGTCGAGTCGGCGTTTTACGTCTGGATCAACGGGGAGAATGTCGGCTACAGCCAGGGGAGCCGGACGCCGGCCGAGTTCGACGTGACCTCGTTCCTGAAGCGTGGAAAAAACTCGATCGCCGTCGAGGTGTACCGCTGGTCGGATGGATCGTACCTCGAGGATCAGGATTTCTGGAGGCTCAGCGGTATCTTCCGCGACGTTTATCTTCATTCCACGGCGCCGGTCCATTTGCGGGACTTCCAGGTGCGGACCGACCTGGACGGGCGCTACCGCGATGCCGATCTCGAGGTGAGGGCCGAGGTGCGGAACGCATCGGACCGTCCGGCCCGCGGCGTCCTGGACGTCACGCTGCTGGGGGCGGACGTAAAGGCGGTCGTCCCGGTCCGGAGCCTCGAGTACGCGGCGCCCGCGGGCGGGACGGCCGTGGTCGAGTTCGACCGGACGATCGAGAACCCCGCCAAGTGGTCGGCGGAGACCCCCGCGCTGTACACCCTGCTCCTGACCTTGAAGGACGGCGGCGGGGCCGTCCTCGAGTCGGTCGCCCACAAAGTCGGCTTCCGGGAGGTGGAGATCCGCGAGGGGCAACTGCGCGTCAACGGCGTCCCGGTCCTCCTGAAGGGGGTCAACCGCCACGAGCACGATCCGGACACCGGGCACACCGTGAGCCGCGAGTCGATGATCCGGGACATCCGCCTGATGAAGCGGCACAACATCAACGCGGTGCGTACGAGCCACTACCCGAACGACCCGCTCTGGTACGAACTGTGCGATCGCTTCGGACTCTACCTGGTCGACGAGGCGAACATCGAATCCCACGGGATCGGCTACGAGCCGGAGGACACGCTGGCCAACAAGCCGGAATGGAGGGCGGCGCATCTGGACAGGACGATCCGGATGGTCGAGCGGGACAAGAACCACGCGTCGATCATCGTCTGGTCGCTCGGCAACGAGGCCGGGGACGGCACGGCCTTCGAGGCCACCAGCGCCTGGATCCACGATCGCGATCCGACCCGTCCGGTCCAGTACGAGCAGGCGGGCGCGCGCCCGCACACCGACATCGTGGCGCCGATGTACGCGCGGATCGATCAGATCGCGCACCATGCCGAGACGCACGACGACCGCCCCCTCATCCTGTGCGAGTACGCCCATGCGATGGGGAACAGCGTGGGCAATCTGCGCGAGTACTGGGAGACGATCGAGGCGTACCCCCGATTGCAGGGCGGCTTCATCTGGGACTGGGTCGATCAGGGACTCAGAGCCCGCGCGCAGAATGGGGAGACCTATCTGGCCTACGGCGGCGACTTCGGGCCGCCCGAGACGCCGAGCGACGGCAACTTCTGCATGAACGGCCTGGTCAGCGCCGATCGCGAGCCGCACCCGAGCCTGCTGGAAGTGAAGAAGGTCTACCAGCACGTCAGGTTCGACGCGGTCGATCCGGCCGGCGGCCGGGTGCGGATCACGAACGGTTACCGGTTCACGGATCTCGGCGCGTTCGAGGCGGTCTGGGAGGTCCGCGCGGACGATCGACGGATCCAGGGCGGCGTCCTGCCGCCCCTGTCGATCCCGCCCGGTGAGAGCCGCGTCGTGCGGATCCCGATGGTCACGCCGGATCCGCGCCCCGGTGTCGAGTACTGGCTCGACGTCGGGCTCCGCCTGCGGGAGGACGCCCCCTGGGCCGCGGCGGGACACGAGATCGCGTGGGAGCAGTTCCCGATCCGCGCGGAGGAGAGCCGCGCCGCGACGAACCCGGAGAAGGCGGCGGATGTGTCGCCCCCGCTGCGGATGGAGGAGTCCGGATACCTCGTGACGCTCACGGGCCCCGACTTCTCGGTGGAGATCAACAAGAAGACGGGGCTGCTCGTGTCATTCAGCCACCGCGGGAAGGACCTGATCCGGACCGGCCCCCGGCCGAACTTCTGGCGCGCCCCGATCGACAACGACGTCGGCAACGGCATGCCCCAACGCCTCGCCGTGTGGCGCGAGGCCGGCCGGGACTGGCGACCGCAGGCGACCGTCCGGAGGCTGTCGCCGCGCCAGGTCCGGATCGACATGGACGGCCGGCTCTCCGGCCCGCAGACTCGGTACCGGGTGACCTACCGCGTGCGGGGGACGGGGGAGGTCCGGGTCACCGCGTACTTCGTCCCCGGGGACGTCGACCTCCCCGACCTGCCGCGCTTCGGCATGCAGATGACGCTGCCGGAGACGTTCCAGCGATTCGACTGGTACGGCCGCGGCCCCCACGAGACGTACCAGGACCGGAAGTCCGGAGCCCGCGTCGGCCGGTACGGCGGCACCGTCGACGAACAGTACGTGCGCTACTCGAGGCCCCAGGAGAACGGCAACAAGACCGACGTGCGCTGGGTCCTGCTGAGCGATGGGGAGGGGGCCGGGCTGCTCGCGGTCGGGCACCCGCTCCTGGACGTCAGCGCCTGGAACCACCGGCAGGAGGACATGGAGGGCGTGCGGCACCATCACCAGATGACGCGCCGGCCGTTCGTGACCGTGAACCTCGATCTCCGCCAGATGGGCGTCGGCGGCGACAACTCCTGGGGCGCGAGACCGCACCCGAAGTACCGGCTGACGCCGCGGGAGTACTCCTACTCCTTCAGCCTCGTCCCCCACGCCGGATCCCCGGACGGGGCCGTGGAGGCGGCCCGTGCGATCCGGCGGCGGGTGGACTGAAGCGCCCCTGCTCTGAGTGGGCCGGGGCTCTTCTGCGATCCGGCGGGGACGCGGTGCTTCAGGCGGCCAGACGGCCGATCAGATCGACCACCCGGTTGGCGTAGCCCCACTCATTGTCGTACCAGGCGACGATCTTCAGGGCGCTCGGCCCGACGCGGCGGGTCATGAGCGAATCGAGGATCGAGGAGTGGGGGTTGCCGATGACGTCGCTCGACACGAGCGGCGCTCTGGTGTACTGCAGGATGCCCTTCAGCCGCCCCTCGGCGGCGCGGCGGAAGGTGTCGTTCACCTCGGCGGCGTCGGAGGGGCGCTTCAATACGACCGTCAAATCGACGACCGACCCGTCCGGCACGGGAACGCGCATCGCCATGCCGTCGAGGCGTCCCTTGAGGCCGGGCAGCACCTCGCCGACCGCGCGGGCGGCTCCCGTCGTCGTCGGGATGATGTTCTCGTTGGCGGCGCGCGAGCGCCGGAGGTCCTTGTGCGGCACGTCGGCCAGGCGCTGATCGTTCGTATAGGCGTGGACCGTGTTCATCAGCCCGCGCTCGATGCCGTAGGTCTCGTCCAGGATCATCGCCACGGGCGCCAGGCAGTTCGTCGTGCAGGAGGCGTTCGAGACGATGCGATGCTCGGGTCGCAGCACGTCCTCGTTCACGCCCAGCACGATGGTGGCGTCGATCGGATCCTTGGCGGGGACGGTCAGGATGACCTTCGCGGCGCCCGCCGCGAGGTGCTTCTCGAGATCGGCGCGCTGGCGGAACCGGCCGGTCGACTCGACCACGATGTTCACGCCGAGCTTCTTCCAGGGCAGGCGGGCCGGATCCTTCTCGGACACCAGGCGGATCGAATGATCGCCGACGATCATGTCCCTCCCGCGCATCGAGACCGGCTGCTCGAATCGCCGCATGATCGTGTCATACTGAAGTAGATACGCGAGGGCCCCCGGATCGCCGATGTCGTTGATCGCGACGATCTCGATGTCGGATCGGCGCGCCAGGATCCGGCAGACGCTCCGCCCGATCCGGCCGAACCCGTTGATGCCGATGGAGGCCTTCATCGCGAGCCTCCCCCTCCCGCCGGGGCCGGTCGCGAGGCGAGCAGGCGCACGAGGTCGAGGGCCCGGTGCGCGTATCCGTAGCCGTTGTTGAACCAGACCATCACGCGCACGATGTCGTCCCCCAGACCCTGCGTCACGAGCGAGTCGAAGATCCCCGAGTTCGAATTATCGATGACGTCGCTGCTGACGATCGGGTCGGCCGTGTACTCGATGAGGCCCGAGAGCGGCCCAGCGGCCGCCTCGCGGATCGCGTCGTTCACGGCCTGCGTCGTGGCCGGCCGCTCCGTCTGAGCGACCAGGTCGACGGCGGAGCCGTCCGGCACCGGCACGTTGAGCGCCATGCCGCCGAGCCGCCCCGACAGGCCCGGAACGATCGCCATCAGCATGTCGTGGACGCGGGTCTCCTTGGGGATGATGTTCTCGGCGGCCGATCGCGAGCGGCGCAGATCGGCCGCCGGGACGTCGGCCAGCATCTGATCGTTCGTGTACGCGTGGACCGTCGTCAGGAAGCCCTGGCGGACCCCGAATCGCTCGTGCAGCACCTTGATGATCGGCCCGATCGCGGCGGCCGTGCACGACCCGTTCGACAGGATCCGGTGCGCCGGGGTCACCCGGTCCTCGTTGACTCCGAAGACGACGGTGATGTCCGGCTCGTCCGCGGGCGGCGCGCACAGGATGACGTGGCGCGCCCCGGCTTTCAGATGCTTTTCGAGCTCGGCCCGGGGGCGCTCCTGCCCGGTCGCCACGATCACGTAATCGACGCCGAGCGCCTTCCAGTCGACGTCCCCGGGCGCGCGGCCGGAGAGCATGCGGACCGTCCGCCCGCCCGCGCGAAGCAGGTCGCCCTCCAGGCTGATCGGTTCCGGGAACCGCCCCAGGACGGTGTCGAAGCGCAGCAGGTAGGCGACGCCGGCGTGATCGGCGATCTCGCTGATGGCCACGAGCTCGACGTCATCCCGGCCGTGCAGGATCCGGAAGATGTTCCTTCCGATCCTCCCGCAACCCATCAGTCCGACTCGTGCGGTCATGGCGATCCTGAGAGCGAGGTCGATCGATGGTCGCTCCGGCGACCGGGTCATTCTACAGCAGCCCGGAGGCCGGGTCCCATGGAATGGAGGGAAACATGACCCGAACCGGTGAGGCGCCGATCATGTCCGGCCGAATTCTCCGTCCGCTGCCCTTATAATGAAAACGCCATGAAGAAGAAAGCCCCTCCCTACGTCGTCCGCCCTCCGACCGCCATCCTCACCCGGGGATTCGATCCGCGGCTGTCGGTCGGATCGGCCCGTCCCGCGGTGTTCCGATCGTCGACCTACGTCTTCAGCAGCCCGGAATCGGCGGCTCACGCCTTCGAGGTGGCTCTGGGCAAGGTGCGTCCTGTCGAGGGCGAGAGCCTCGACCTGATCTACGCGCGGCTCTCGCACCCGAACGCGGAGATCCTCGAGGACCAGATCGTCCCCCTGGAGCGGGAGGCGACGGCCGCGGCGGTCTTCAATTCGGGGATGGCCGCCATCTCGACCATCTTCTTCACCTGGTGCGCACCGAACCAGACCTTCGTCTACACGACCCCCGTGTATGGAGGAACCCATCATCTGATCGGGACGATCCTGAAGCCGTTCGGGATCGAGGGGATGCCGGTCGACGCGGGGGACGGGGACCGCCTGGACGAGGCCATCGAGCGCACCGAGAACCTGCGCCTCGTCTTCATCGAGACCCCCTCCAATCCCACGCTGCGCATGACCGACATCGCGCGGATCGTGCGGGCGTGCCGCCGCCGCCCCGCGCCGCCCCTCGTCGTCGTCGACAACACCTTCATGGGACCGACGTTCCAGCATCCCCTGGCGCTCGGCGCCGACGTCGTCGTCTACTCGGCGACGAAATACCTGGCCGGGTTCAGCGACATGCTCGGCGGGGTGGCCCTGGCGGCCGACACCGACCTCATCGCCGCGTTGCGCGGGACGAGAGCGGTGCTGGGGAACATCCTGCAGCCCGACGAGTGCTGGCTGCTCGACAACAGGCTCGTGACGGTCGCGCTGCGCATGAACCGGCAGAGCAAGAACGCCCAGCGGATCGCCGAGGCCCTCGACGGACACGGGGCGATCGAGAGGGTCATCTACCCGTCGCTGATCACCGATCCCGAGCAGAAGCGGATCCGGGACGCTCAGTGCGACTACCCCGGCGGCATCCTCACACTGAGGCTCCGGGGCGGACGACCGGCCGCCTTCACGTTCCTGCGATCGCTGCGCATCGTCAGGAACGCCGTCAGCCTGGGCGGCGTCGAGACCCTCGCCTGCCACCCGCGCAGCACCACGCACTCGGAGATGAGCGAGGAGGACCTCGAGCGCGCCGGGATCGCGGAGAACCTCGTGCGGATCTCGGTCGGGGTCGAGGACTGGCGCGACCTCCTGCGCGACATCCGGGACGCCCTCGAGTCCATCTAGAAGGTGCTTTGACTCGACGGCATCAGGGCGCTCCGTCCACGTCCTCACGGATCGTGGCGAGGGTCCGCTCGAGTTCGACGCGGAGCGTCGCATCCTCCCCCGTCAGAAGATCGAGTGCCCGCCTCTGCGTGTCGATCGCCTTCGCCCTCTCGCCCGCCTGGAAATAGGCGAGGGAGAGGGTGTTGAGGTAGCGCGGGCGGGCGTGCTCCGTCATCTCGTTCGCGGCGAGGGCGAATCGGAGGGCGGCGGCGGGGTCGCGGATCCCGGGCACGCCACGGGTGACGAGGAAGCGCGCGTAAGCGTCCTTCGCCGCGGCGTCGGCTTCGGGAGCCTCCGCGAGGCGCAGGAGCGAGGCGGCCATCAACGCCAGCTGGCGCCGCTCCTTCTCCCGATCGCCGATCGCGCCGTAGAGATCGATGAGCGCGGTCCGCGCGTCCAGCGTCTCCGGGTTGTCGGGGCCGAGGGCGCGCTCGCGCGCCGCGAGCACCGCTGCGAACAATCGCTCGGCGTCGGCGTGGCGTCCCCGGGCCTGGTAGAGGCGCGCGAGACTGTCCTTCGAGTCCAGAGTGTACGGGTGATCGTCACCCAGCTTCGCGCGCCGCGCCTCGTGGACCGCGGCGAGCAGCGGCGCGGCCTCGGCGAGCCGGCCCTGCAGCCGGTACACCTCCCCGAGGTTGTGCTGAAGGACGAGCGTGTCCGGATGATCCTCGCCGAGAACGCGGCGCTGGACGGCGAGCCCCTGCTCGAACAGCGGCTCCGCGTCGTCGTAGCGCTCCAGGTAGACGTAAAGCGACGCCAGGCTCTGCAGCGTGCTGAGGGTCGCCGGATGGTCCTCGCCGAGGAGGCGGCGCCGCCGCTCCAGCGTGTCGAGGATGAGCGGCTCGGCCTCCTCGTAGCGCTCCTGCCTCTTGTACAGGACGGCCAGGTTGTTCGCCGTCTTGAGCGCGTCCTCGTGATCCCGGCCCAGGACGCGGTGCTGTCCCTCGAGGGCGGCCAGGTAAAGCGGCTCGGCCTCCTCGAACCGCCCCAGCCGGTGATAGAGATTCGCGAGGCCGTTCATCGACTCGAGCGTGTCGGGATGATCGGCGCCGAGGACGCGGCGGCGGTTTGTGAGCGCCCCCGAGAAGAGAGCCTCGGCGTCGTCGTAGCGCCCCAGCCGGTAGGCGAGGATCGCCAGCTCCTGCATCGACGCCAGAGTGCTCGGGTCGTCCTCGCCGAGCGTGTTCCGGCGGATCGCGAGCGCCTCCTCGAGGAGTGGGACCGAGCGGGCGTACAGGCCGAGGTTCCCGTAGACGGAGCCCATGGTCGCCATGAGGCGCGACTGGACCTCCGGCTGATCGGACAGGGTGTCCCGGATCCTCCCGGCGCCGACGTCGAGGATCTCGCGGGCCGTGATGCTGTTCCCGCGGGCCTCGCCGGGGTCGGACACCTTGAACAGGTCGGTCAGGAACTGCGACACCTGCGTGGCAGCGGCCGCCTCGCGGTTGGCCCGGTCACGCTCGCGCGCGATGCGGTTCGCCTGCACCGCCATCGTGGCCGCGAACAGGACGAGGAGGACCAGCAGCGTCGCCGCCGCGCCCACGGCCAGCGTGTGCCGGCGGACGAACTTGCGCACGCGGTAGGCGGCGCTCGGAGGGCGCGCCAGCACCGGCTCGTCGGTCAGGTAACGGCCGATGTCGGCGGCCAGCTCGGAGGGAGACCCGTAGCGTCGCGCGGGATCCTTCTCCAGCGCCTTCATCGTGATCCAGTCGAGGTCCCCCTTCAGCTGGCGCGTGAGCGCGGCGGGGATCGTGCCGCGGTTCTTGGCCGAGTCGGTCGAAACGTCCCCCAGCGTGCTCAGGCGCATGCTCGGCGTGGGCGGATCGACTTCGCGGATGGTGTGCAGGATGGCGTTGAAGCCGCTCTTCCAGAGAGCCTTCGCGTCGAACGGCAGCGCCCCCGCGAGCAGCTCGTAGAGCAGCACGCCCAACGAGTAGACGTCCGTGCGCGTGTCGATGTTCCGGCCGCTCATGTCGGCCTGCTCCGGGCTCATGTACTCCGGCGTGCCGATCAGCTGGCCGACTTCCGTGTGCATCGTTTTCTCGGTCAGCGGCTGCGCCATCGCCTTCGCGACGCCGAAGTCGATGATCTTCGGGATCGCCCTCCCGTCGTGCGTCGCCACGAGTACGTTGGAGGGCTTCAGGTCGCGATGGATGATCGCCTTCTGGTGGGCGTGCTGGACGCCGTCGCAGACCTGCATGAAGAGCCGGAGCCGATCGCGCGTGCTCAGCCGGTGCGCGTCGCAGTGCTCGCCGATCGGGACGCCGTCGACGTACTCCATGACGAAGTACGGCAGTCCCTGCGGCGTGCTGCCGGCGTCGAAGATCTTGGCGATGTTCGGGTGGTCCATCATCGCGATCGCCTGCCGCTCCGACTCGAAGCGGGCGACGACCTCGCGGCAGTCCATGCCGGCCCGGATGACCTTGAAGGCGACCGTGCGGCGGATCGGCCGCTCCTGCTCGGCGATCCAGACCTCGCCCATGCCCCCCTCGCCGATCTTCCTCACGAGGCGGTACGGGCCGATCCGCTCGCCGGCCGTCCCTCCGGCGGGGGAGGACCCTCCGTCGCCCGGGAGCCAGGCCGTCGGCGTCTCCGTCGGGGCGGACCCGCCGCCGTCGGAGGAGTTGGGGTTTCGAGGATCGTCGCTCATGTCGTGAACCCCGGCCGTCGCCGGGGACTCCAGTCTAATCCGCCCGGCGCGTTTTGGGAATTCCGGCGGCCCGCACGAGGACGTCGTCGAAGAACACCTCGCGCGACGGATAGTTGCTATGGCTGCTCATCTGCAGATAGAGGTGGGCGGCCGCGAACGGAACGACGGGTTCGACGGAGTCGTGCAGGAGCGCGCCGTTCTCGTAGGCGCGAACCACACCGCGGTCGATGACGATGCGGACGCGCTGCCGTCCGAGGGCGCGTCCTTCGGGCCGGGCGGCGGGCCACCCGTCGTCGTCGAGGATCCTGACGCGGCCCTTCGACTTGAGAGCGAGGAGGCCCCGGCCGTTGCGGCCCGGCGGCACGCCGACGTACGCGAATTTCAACCAGTCGGCCTCCGTCTCGGGCGTGGCGGTGGTCCGGGCCGGCGCGAGATAGACGCCGGCGGTGAGATAGCTGCCGTTGCGCTGGTCGCTCCAGTCGATCGTGAGCGCGATCTCGTGCGGGACCGTCAGATCGAGCGGGCGTCGATGAACGACGCCGACGAACTTGACCGTCGAGTCGTCCGTGCCGATCGTGTCGGCGTGAAGGCGGAGACGCCCGTCCCGGCCTCC
>JBFGDZ010000093.1:0-13591 GCA_041580375.1 Candidatus Polarisedimenticolia bacterium | reverse complement strand
TGTCCTGAGTTTGATCAGAAAGTATCACTTCTATCAGGAACTTCAGATCTGGAAGCCGCTGACCGGCACCCTGATTCCCGAGGATGATGCCCGGCGCTACATCTCCCGCAAAGATATCCTGATCAAGACTCCCGACGGCGCGCGTATCGCCGCAATGGTCGTGCGCCCCAGGTCGGCGAACGAACCGCTGCCGGCTCTTCTCGGCTTCACCATCTACGCGGATGACGAGGTGTCCTTCTCTGAAGCAAGGAGGTCAGCCGCTCACGGATACTCGGGCGTTGTCGCGTACACGCGCGGCAAGGGGCGAAGCCCCGGCAGCCCCGTGCCCTACGAGCATGATGGAGAGGATGCGCGCGCGACGATCGATTGGATCAGCAAGCAATCCTGGAGCGATGGGCAGGTCGGCATGTATGGCGGGAGCTACAACGGCTTCACCCAGTGGGCTGCGGTCAAGAAACCACATCCCGCACTGAAAACCATAGTGCCTTCGCGAGCGAACAATCCGGGCAATGGGCTGCCGATGGAGAATAATGTCTTTCTTTTCGTGAATTACGCCTGGCCCTTCTACGTCACCAATAACAAGTCTCTCGATCAAGAGACGTATTCTGACCGCGGGCGATGGGGCGAGCTGAACAATACCTGGTATGAGAGCGGGAAAGCCTACCGCCACATCGACAGCATCGATGGTACGCGGAACAAATGGTTCCAGCGTTGGTTACGGCATCCGGGTTACGACCGGTACTGGCAAAGAATGGTTCCCTACAAGGAGGAATTCGCCGGAATCGAGATCCCCGTCCTGACCATCACCGGGTATTACGATGATGCACAGCAATCAGCCCTGTGGTACCTGAAGGAACACTACAGATACAACCCACACGCCGAGCATTACCTCGTGATCGGCCCCTGGGATCATTTCACCACGGATCGATCTCGCCGCGGCCCGGTGCTCATGGGTTATGCCATCGACCCGGCGGCCCGGATCGATACTGAGGAACTCATCTTTCAATGGATGGACTACGTACTGCGCGGCGGCAAAAAACCGGATCTGCTGAAGAATAAGATGAACTACCAGGTGATGGGCGCTGACGAGTGGAAAGGCGCCCCGTCGCCGGCGAAGGTGAGTCATGAGACCTTGACTCTGTATCTGACCGACGTCAAGGCCGGAGACCATCATCAACTGTCTGCGAAGAAGCCATCCAAGCCGGGATTTCTCCATCAAGAGGTCGACTTCGCCGACAGAACAACCACCAACAATGATTACTATCCCAACCCGATCGTCGGCAAGCGCCCGGATCTATCTAACGGGTTCTCTTTCACCAGCGAGGAATTCGAAAAGCCTATTGAAATCTCCGGCACATTCTCAGGTGAGATCAAGGCGACGATCAACAAAAGAGACATGGACATCGGTGTGGTGTTGTATGAGGTCATGCCGAACGGCGAGTTGTTTCATCTGTCCTATTATATAGGTCGCGCCAGTTATGCGAGAGACATGACCGTGAGGCGGCTGCTGACCCCCGGCGAGGTGGAATCAATTCCATTCGATAGGACCCGGATGGTGAGTCGAAGACTGAGCCAGGGCAGCCGCCTGCTTGTCACGTTGAATGTCAACAAGAACCCTTTCGCTCAGATCAATTACGGCACTGGAAAAGACGTGAGCGACGAGAATATCAGCGACGCCACGACTCCATTACGGATCAAATGGCATAACGACAGCTATGTGACAATACCGATCGGGAGATGGCAAAACGGACGACCGATGCCCGGCGATCTCATGTCCGGGCGGAGTGACGGGTGGCGATCCATAGAAACAGGTTGCTGACGACGCTGTGGGTGCTCGTCGGCCTGGCCGGCCTGACAGCGCTGGCGAGGTTCTTCGGGCCTCGCGCACTGATCTACGCGTCGGTGACGGCCCTGGTTCTTTTCTTCATTTACGCCCTCCGCAACGCACCTCGCCGGGATCGTCGTCACGAACGGCGTCAGATCCAGCAAGCGGTCGACCATTCCGACGGACAGTTCCGCGAAACCAATCCGGAGGAGCCAATCCCGAACGAGGCGGCGTCGACCGTTCGAAGGAACGACCCTTGCCCATGCGGCAGTGGCGAGAAGTATAAACGGTGCTGTGGATTGGATCAGGACTCTGCAAACTGAGGAGGGTGAATTGAAGAAGTTCATGTTTCTGCATTTCGGCTTCGTCAAGCCGACCCCCGAAATCATGAAGGCCTGGAAGGATTGGCTGGAGTCGATCTCCGACAATCAGGTGGACCAGGGCGGCTTCGGTGGCGGCCGGGAAAGATCGAAAAGTGGAACCAGGGACCTGCCATGGAACAGGGAATCCATTACGGGATACAACATCATCGAGGCGGAGAGTCTTGATGCTGCCATGAAGCTTGCCGAAAGCAATCCGTTCATTGCGAGCATTCGAATCTACGAACTCAGGTCGATGTAGACTCCTTTGTTTCCCGGAAGCGGTCCCCCCCTGAATGCAGGCGCCGGGCCGCGGCTCGAGCCGATGGACAGGAAGTACGATGAGCTCAGGAGTGCCGGCGCATACGTGATCCGTCGGTGAGCGCGAGCGTTCGATGGCCGGGTGGAGGCCGACGGTGAGCGATCCCGTCCTGCAGGATCAGATCGCGGCCGCGGTGGCGTATGAAGAGTTGCACGTGCCCGCTCTGTTTCAACAGTGGGCGGGGCGGGTGCTCGACGCCGTCCGGGTCGAGCCGGGTGATCGGGTCCTGGACGTCGCGTGTGGAACGGGTGTCCTGGCGCGCGAGGCGGCTGCACGCGTGGGTCCCACGGGCTTCATTGCGGGACTGGATCCCGGGGCCGGCATGCTGGCCGTCGCTGGACGGCTTGCGCCGACGATCGAGTGGCGGCAGGGTGCGGCGGAGGCGCTACCGTATCCGGATCAGACCTTTGACGCCGTCGTGAGCCAGTTCGGCCTGATGTTCTTCTCGGATCGGCGTAAGGCTCTGCACGAGATGGTGCGGGTGCTGACTCCCCGGGGGCGACTGGCCATCGCCGTTTGGGATGTGCTTCAGAACTCTCCTGCCTATTCCATCGAGGTTGCCCTGCTCGAGCGCATCGGGGGCCAGCGTGCAGCCGATGCCCTGCGGGCGCCATTCGTGCTGGGAGATCGGAAGGAGCTGACCGCGCTGTTTGAGAGCGCGGGAATCGCCTCGCCCGTGATCACGACGCACGCCGGTACGGCGCGATTTCCGAGCATCAGGTCCATGGTTGAAGCCGATCTGAGGGGCTGGTTGCCGGTGATGGGAGTCGTGCTGAAGGAGGATCAAATCCAACGCATCCTCGAAGAGGCGGAGAGCGTTCTCGAACCCTACCTCACCGCGGAGGGACGGGTCCTGTTCGACTTGCCGGCGCATATCATCACCGGAACCAGGTGACGGTGTGCTGCACGGACCATCGGATGCCTTTGATAGACCAGTCCATTGAGCCAGATCGACGATCCGGATACACTGACATCGGGCCTGACGATCCATGCAGCCATTCGAACCACGTCGGATCGCCTTCCACGGTCTGCGCCGCCGCGGAGACTGGCGGCTCAAGCTGTACAGCGTGCTCTACGGGCCGGGACCCCTCGACTGGCAGCGCTTCGAGCCGGGTCTGACGCTCGCCGAAGCGTCCCTGCCCGCTCCCGCGATCGTGTCGGGCCGACCCGGGGTGGGGTTCCTGATCGTGCACCAGGGCCGGACCGGCCACTACACGGTTCTCGGGTGGTGGGATCGCGAGAATGAGCTTCCGATCAGAGTCTTCGTGAATCCCGGCGCCCATCCCGGCGGCTGGCGTCCGGCCCGGGCGAACGAGTCCGTTTGCGTCTGGGATCTCGAGATTCTCTGGGCCGAGCGCGAGGCTTACGTCGCGACCGTGCTGGGGCCGGCGGGCAGCGACGTCGGAGGTTACCTGGCGCGCGTGTTCGAGACCGAGCCGGCCGGGGGGGCGGCCGGTCCTGACGGCATACCGGACGGATGATGGAGAGGGCCACGCCCATGAAGGTCAGGGTCGCAGGTGGTTGCCTGTGCGGCGGCGTCCGCTACGAAGTCAACGGAGAGTTCCTGCGGGCGGGCCACTGTCACTGCTCGCGCTGCCGTCGCCATTCGGGCGCCGCGGTGTGTACGCAAGGTCGCGTGAGGCGCGAGGACTTCAGGCTCGTCGCCGGAGCGGAGCTGGTCCGCGCGTATCGCCCGCAAGGCGGCTCGGTCAAGGCCTTCTGCTCCGTGTGCGGATCGAGCCTGTTCGGGGGGACCTGGCCGGAAGGTCCTGAAGTCTCGATTCGTCTCGGCACACTGGATGCCGACCCCGGCATTCGCTCCCAGTACCATACGTTCGTCGGTTCGAAGGCGCCGTGGGATACCATATGCGACGATCTGCCGCAGTACGAGGCCGGCCTGCCGGATTGAGGGATGGTCATGCGAATGAGCGTCTGCGTGAGCCTCGTCGTGCTGATCGTGGTCGCCGGATGCGGCCAGGGTCAACCGTGCACGTCTCCCACCGGTCGGAGCATCGCCGTCGTGGGCACCTCGAAGGTGAGACTCGATCCCGATCGTGTCTCATTCACCGTCGGCGTCGAGACGACGCACGCATCGGTCAGCGAGGCGTTCCGGCTCAACACGGGCAAGGTCGGCGCCGTCCTGTCCGGTCTCAAAGCCGCGGGAGTCGCCGCCGAAGAGATCCAGACGTCGTATTTCGATATCTCCACCCTGCACGACGAGCCGACGAGACGGCGCGTGTATCGGGTCGTCAACAACATCACGGTGACCCGGGACGACACGGCCTCCGTCGCGAATCTTCTCGAAATCGCGGTGAAGGCCGGCGCCAACCAGGCCGGCGGCGTGCGGTTCCTGGTCTCGGATCCTGCGGCGGCCCGCGCTCGGGGACTGGAGCTCGCCTTCCAGGACGCCCGGGTCAAGGCGCAGTCGATGGCGGACCTGTCGGGCGCCACGCTGGGCGACGTCGTGTGCGCTACGGACGAACGCTCCGAGTCGAGTCCGCTTCAGTTCCATCGCCAGTCGCTGGCGTACGGTGGGGGAGGCTTCATCGAGCCGGGAACGGAAGAACTCGCTTTCAACGTGTCGGTGGTTTTCGAGCTGAGGTAGCCCGCTCGTGAGGTTCGTCCCGGAGAGCGGCCGGCTCGCGGGTTCCGTCGAGCTCGCGATCCGAACCGTCGCCGCCCGGAGGTGACGACATGCGATGGCTGAGAGCCGCAGTGCTGGTACCCTTGCTGGCGCTGGCCGTCAACGCGCGGCCCGTCGCGGCGGATGCGGTGGAAGGCATCGGCGCCTTTCCATTGTCCGACAGCGTCGTCTCCCTGTGGCTGCTCGGAAGCCCCCAGGAAGGGAAGCGCGCACTTCTTCTCGTCTACTTCAAGGGCACCCCCGGGTGGCACGATCGCAGGTGGGAGACCGATTTCAAGATCAACGTCGAGGCCGGCGACCGGGCCTACTACAGGCTCGTCTCGGGCGACATCGTGCTCGGCATCATGCTGTCGTCGGACCTGCGCACGGCTTACGTCCAGGACCGCCCGTTTCCATTGAGCGAGAACAATACGTTCATGGTGCTGCGGGCGGACGGGGCTCCCGACGCGCAGACGGTGATCCCGCTCGGCCGGACCGACCTCGCCTCGAGAAAGGACGAGCCCATTTCGGTGCAGGTGCTCCGGGCCAATCCGGACATTGCCAGACGACTGGTGGACTGACGTGATGACGGCGCCGGAGCGATCCGACGCGCTCGAAGTTTCCAGGGGCCGGCTGATCGCGATCGCTCTTCTCGCCTTCGTCGCGACCCTGGGGTTCGATCTGTTCCTGCACGCCGGAGTTCTCGCCCCGCTGTACGTCGAGCCGTCGCCGTTCCTCCTGCCGCCGTGGGACGCCTTCAGGCGCATCCCGCTCGGGTATGCCTCGTTCGCGCTGATCATCGCCCTGGTGACCGGCCTGATGGCCCGCCTGGGCGTCACGGGGTGGGCGCGCGGGCTTCGCTTCGGGCTCGTCTTCGGCATCTGCGTCTGGGGCTCGTTCGCCCTGGGGCTCGCCTCCATCTCGACGGCGTCCACCGGCCTGCTCGCGGCCTGGTTCGCCGGCCAGAGCCTCGAGCTCGGACTCGTCGGGATCATCGTGGGAAGCGGACTCGCGAGCGGGAATCTCAGGACGCTGGCCTGGAAGGTCCCCGTGTTCACCCTGCTCGCTGCCGCCATCGGCATCGGGATTCAGAATCTATGGTGATCGACGGCCTTCCGTGTCCGCGCGATCTCCGACGGCAGGCAGCTTCGTCTCTTCAGCCTGAAAGACCGGGACGATCGCGGGCGCAGCGTCTCCCTCCCGAACCTGGAGGGAGATGAGCACAGGCTGAATCTGATGTGCGACGACGTCGAGGCATTCGTGGAATGGATGAAGCGGCTCACGATCGCGTGCGGCCCGATCCTGAATCCGGCCCGGGTCGCGTGCCGACCTGCAACGGGCGGCGGCACCGGAATGACGCGGCACGACTATGATGCGAAGATGTCCCGGTGGTCGGAATGGATCGACGGCCACCCGTCCGGGCGGGGTCCGCGTCGATGACGCGGTGGCTCGGGGCGCCGCGGGTCGTCGGCCTCCATGGAGGGGATCATGCCTGACGTCGTGCATCAGTTTTCGATCAGGGCGTCCGCGCAGAAAGTGTTCCAGTCGATCGCCATGCCGGCGGGTCTCGATGCCTGGTGGACGAAGCGCTCGTCGGGGCGGCCCGAGGTGGGCGGCACATACAGGCTCTCGTTCGGTCCCGGCCACGAGTGGAGCGCCATGGTGACGCGGGCGGTCCGGGACGCGGAATTCGAGATGGAACTGGTCGAGGCTCACGACGACTGGCGGGGTACGCGCGTGGGCTTCGTTCTCGACGAGGACGAGGGGATCACCCGCGTGCGGTTCCATCACGCGGGCTGGCGCGGGCCGAACGAGCACTATCGCGTCTCGTGCTTCTGCTGGGCCATGTATCTCAGGCTGCTCAAACGGTACGTCGAGCGTGGCGAGGTCGTTCCCTATGAGGAACGCCTGAACGCGTGAACGGAACCGTCGAGAGCCTGCGGCGGGATCTGATCGCGATCGGCGCCGGTCCGGGCATGACCCTGATGGTCCACTCCTCACTCAGCGCGATCGGATGGGTGCCGGGGGGCGCGCCGGCGGTCGTCCGCGCACTTCTGGACGTGCTCGGCGAGGCGGGCACGCTCGCGATGCCCGCGGCGACGCCCCTCTGCGCGGATCCCGCGACCCGGGCCGGGGCGAGGATCCCCGCGGACCGTCTGGCCGAGGCGCGGGAGAACCTCCCGCTGTTCGATCCGCGGACGACCCCGACGACCATGGGCGCGATCCCCGAGGCGTTTCGCACGTGGCCGGGGACGATGCGCAGCAGCCACCCGCTGGAGTCGGTGTGCGCGCGCGGGCCGTCGGCGGCCGCGATCACGAGGTCGCATCCGCTGGCGTTCTCGGAGGGGCGGGGGAGCCCGTTCGAGAGGCTCTGCGAGCTGGACAGCCGGATCCTGCTCCTCGGCGTGGGGTTCAACCGCTGCTCCGCGCTGCATCACGCCGAATCGCTCGTGGAAAGACGCAGGACGACGACGGTCCGCTTCCCGGCCCTGGAAGGCGGGCGTCGAGTGTGGATCGAGGCGCCGAACGTGGCGGACGACAACGACGTGCACTTCCCGGTCATCGGGGAGCGGTACGTCGCGGCGGGGAGGGCCCGCGTCGGGAGCGTCGGCGAGGCCCGGTCGATCCTGTTCCCGATGAGAGACCTGGTCGACTTCGCGCGGGCCTATTTCGAGGCGGAACTCTGATGGCGGGCGCGCAGGCCGGCATCCCGCGCAGCGGCCGGGCGGCCGCCCTCGTCCTGCTCGCGCTTCTGCTTCCCGGTTGCGGCGCCCGCGACGGCGACCGTGCGGCCGAGGACGGCCTCCTTCGGCGCGGCTGCCCCGCGGAGAGACTCGACGTCATGGTCTTCAACATCGAGTACGGGGGCACCCTGGTCGATTTCGGCAACGTCGTCGAGGCGATCCGCCGGAGCGGCGCCGCGGTCGTGGCCGTCGAGGAAGCGTACGGCCATCTCGATCGTCTGGCGCGGGAGCTCGGCTGGCCCCATTACGACCGGCGCACGCACGTGATCTCGCCCCATCCGCTCGCGGGCATCCGGGGCGCGCACGGGGCGGACCTCACGCTGGTCGAGGTGAGCCCCGGGTGCGTCGTCGCGGTGGGCAACGTGCACCTGCCGTCCGATCCCTCGGGCGGCCGGCTCAGGCGCCGCGGCGGGACCATGGACGAGGTGCTGGCGCTCGAGCGGGCGCACCGGCTGCCGCCGCTCGAGCCGGTGCTGCGCGATCTCGGCTCGCTCGTCGACCGGAAGATCCCCGCTTTTCTGGCCGGCGACTTCAATGCCCCCTCGCACCTCGACGAGGAATTTCCGTGGCCGGCGAGCCTCGCGGTCGAGGCGGCGGGATTCCGCGATTCGTACCGCACGATCCACCGCGATCCGCGGGCCCGCCCCGGCTCCACCTGGTGGGCGGGTCGCCCCGAGGTCCCGGGGTGGAACCCCGCACCGGACGCCCCGCAGACGCGGATCGACTTCCTGCACTTCGCCGGCCCCGCGCGCGTCACCGCGAGCCGCCTCGTGGGCGAGCGCGGCGGGGGCGACGTCGACCTCGCCGTCGATCCGTGGGTGTCGGATCATCGCGCCATCGTCTCATCGTTCGACGTCGAACCGGGGCCGGCGCCGGCCCTGGTCTACGTTCCCCACCAGCGCGCCGAAGCCGGGGAGGAGATCACGGTGCGTTACCACGGACCGGGATCGGGCGCCATCGTGCGCCTCGAGCCGGCGGGGGAGACGACCGGGGGGACCCGGTCCGGGCGCGCCGCGCACCGCGGGGCCGGGATCGCGACGATCCGGTTCCCGTCGCGGGACATGGAGCCCGGAGCGTGGGAGGCCGCGCTCGTGGACGCCGGCGGCGCCGTGCTCGCCCGCGCGCCGTTCTGGTTGACGCGGCCGGGCGCGCGCCCGTCCATCGGGGTCTCGAGCGCGCGGTACCGGACCGGCGAGGCGATCACGGTGCGCTGGAGCGACGCCCCCGGAAACCGCTGGGACTGGGTGGGCGTTTACGTCGCGGGATCCGATCCGGGGCGGGAGAATCCCCTCCTGTGGCGGCACACGCGGTGCGCCATCGCGGGCGTGCTCGCTCTCGACGACACGGCGGAGGGAGGGGGCTGGCCGCTTCCGCCGGGCGACTACCGCGTCATCCTCGGCCTCGACGACTCGTACGTCGTGCTCGCCGAGGCGCCCTTCGAGGTGGTGCCGTCCCGGGACTGAAGTTCGGTCACGGGAGGACGACGACATGGGCTTCCAGGACGATCCGGGAACGATCCGGTGGCGGATCCACCTCGTCTCCCCGCCGGAGACGGTGCATCGCATGCTCGCCACGCCGGAGGGCCGGCGGAGATTCTGGGCGGACTCGGCGGTCGAGCGGGAGGGTGCCGTCGAGTTCGTCTTCTCGAACGGCGAGAGGCTGCGGGGACGGATCCTCGAGAACGCGCCGCCGCGCCGGTTCGCCGTCGAGTACTTTCAGGGGAGCCGGGCGGCGTTCGATCTCGCCGGCGACGGCGAGGGCGGAACGGACCTCACGATGACCGAGACCGGCGTGTCGGGGGAGAACCGGGAGCAGAACCTCGCGGGCTGGGTCAGCGTCCTCCTGGCGCTCAAGGCGGCCGTCGACTTCGGCGTCGACCTGCGGAACCGTGACGGCCGGCGCACGTGGGAGCGGGGCTACGTCGACGTCTAGGGCGGGGCGCGCGCGGCCGACGCGTCCGGCGTCGGATTGCGGCCGACCCGCCGGTCATGTTCCAATGTGAGCGCGGGCGAGGGAGGTGGACCATGAGACCGATTTGGGCATCCGGCTGCGCGCTCGCGCTTGCGTGCGCGGTCATGGCGCACGGGGCGGAGGGGGGACCGCCGGGCGAAGGAGTTGCGGCGACGCCGCTGGCGGCCGTGATCGACTTCGAGTGCGCCATCGAGGGGAACCGCCCGCCCCGGGAGATCAACGCGTTCGCCGCGGAGCCGGGGGAGCGGGACCGCTCGCCGCGACGCTACGCGGATCGGGCCTACACGATCGATCTGAACGGCGACGGCGTCGATGAGTACATCGTTCCGGACCTGTGCGATCCGCTCGGGACCTGCTCGTGGGCGATCTTCAGGATCGCGCCGGCGCGCCACCTCGGATGGGTCCGCGGTTCCCTCGTCTACGCGAGACGGTCCGGAACCGCGATCGAGATGGCCGGCGAGAGCCCACGGGGCGATCGGGAAGGGGACGATCCGAACGTTCGGGATCTGCGCTCGATCCTGGCGCCCTGGCCTCCCCTGTCGACGTACGAGCGAACGGAGGACGGCCGCGACGTCGTGACCCACTATGGATTCCGGAGCGGTCGCTACACGCCCGATCCGTCGGAGCCCCTGACGGGACCCGAAGCGCGGGAGTTCGCGGAGCGGGCTGGACCCCCGACGTGTCGTCCCGGCGGCGCGCCCTGATCCACGGCCGCGCCCCCGCGAAGCGCCCGCTTTCCCATTGTCAGGCCGGAACCGTCCGGCGTATCCTCCGTACAGCTTCGTGGACGCCGATCCTTTCCGACCAGGGCGTCCGCGGGCCGCGGACGGCGCCCGCCGCCGCGCGGCCGGGAGGGTCTCATGAACAGGGAGCGACTGCTGACGGTTCTGATCCTGGCCGAGATCGCGCTGGCCGTTTCGGCCATCATCTGCGACGCGGTGCTGAGGCCGTTCCTGCCGGCGCCGCTGCGGAGCTACCTCGAGGCCGGGAGCGGCCGGGACGCGCTGGCGCCCGGGGCCGTCGTGACGGGCCTCTTCGCGATCGTGGTCGTCTCGTCCCTGGCCGCCTGGATCGGCCTCCTCAATCTGTGGAGGGGGGCGCGGCCGCTCTACGTCGCGAGCTGGGTCGCGACGCTGGCGATGATCCTCGTCGCCGGGGCGGAGATCAACGCCGCGGCGGTCAGGGTCTTGAACACGCTAGTCGCGCTCGTCGGCGGGATGATCGTCGGTCTCGTCTATTTCTCCGACCTGGGCCCCCGATTCCGAAAGCTTCCCCGGCCGGCCGGCGCCCGCGCCGGGCACGTGGCGTGAATGATGGCCCCGAAAGATGCGCGAGTCGACGCCTACATCGCGCGAGCGGAGGATTTCGCCAGGCCGATCCTGAAGCACATCCGCAGGATCGTGCACGAGGGATGTCCGGACGTCGAGGAAACGCTGAAGTGGAGATTTCCCCACTTCATGTACAAGGGGATCCTGTGCAGCATGGCCTCGTTCAAGCAACATTGCGCCTTCGGATTCTGGAAGGGTGATCTCCTCGAAAAGAAGCCGGGCGATCGCGCGAACAAGCCCGGGCCCGCCATGGGGCAGTACGGGCGGATCACGACGATCGCCGATCTTCCCGACGAAGCGACCCTGCTGCGATACGTGAAGGACGCCGCCGCGCTGAACGATCGGGGCGTGAGGCGGCCGGCGAGGGCGAGACCGGCGACGAAACGCCGGTTGAGCGTGCCGAGGGATCTGGAGCGGGCCCTCGCGCGGAGCCGGAAGGCCCGCGCGGCCTTCGACGGTTTCAGCTTCAGCAACAGGAGGGAGTACGTGGAGTGGATCGCCGGGGCGAAGGGCGAGGAGACTCGGAAGCGGCGGCTCGAGACGGCCGTCGCGTGGATGGCCGAGGGCAAGGTCCGCAACTGGAAATACATCAAGAGGTGAGAGCGCTCGCGGCATGGCCGGATACTCGGGTACACCGCTGTTCAGGAAGCTGGGCATCAAGCCGGGCTTCCGGATCCGCACGAAGAACGCGCCGCCGGGCTACGCCTCGCTGCTGAACGGCCTGCCGCGGGACGTGACGATCTCGACGACCATCCGGCGGGACGTCGATCTGTGGCACCTGTTCACCCGATCGTCGCGCGAGCTCCGCTCGCACCTGCCCGGACTGATGGAGCAGATCCGCCAGGACGGGATGATCTGGGTCTCCTGGCCCAAGAAGTCGTCCGGCGTTCCGACCGACGTCACCGAGGACACGATCCGGGGGGCCGCCCTCCCTCTGGGGCTCGTGGACGTCAAGGTCTGCGCCGTGGACGAGGTCTGGTCGGGATTGAAGCTGGTGATCCGGAAGGAGAGGCGGTCGTCGTGACGGCGCGCCTGAGCGCGGCGGTCGCGCTGCTGGGCCTGTCGGTGCTCGCCGGCTGCGCCTGGTGGGGATTCGCGCTGGCCCGCGGCATCCCATCCGATTCGCCGCGCGCGGTGAGCGTCGGGCTCACGGCGTTCTTCCTCGTGCAGGCCGTGACGTGGGCGCTGACGGCGGCCCTCATCGTCCGGGCGCGTCGGTTCAGGGTGAAGGCGATGGCGAGCGCGGTGGTCCTGCTGGCGGGTCTGGGGCTGCTCGGCAATCTCCTCTATTACTTCACGCCGGTCGCGGGCGCGCCGCTGCTGGTGCTGGTCGGTCTCGTGTCGGTCCCGGTGCTGGCCATGTCGCGTCCGCCCCCGTTCGAGGCGGGACCCGGACGCGCGCCGCGGCCGCCGGCGGACGGGACGTCATGACGGAGATCCGGGTTCGGGAGGCGATGCCGGACGACGCGGACGTCGTCGCGCGGATGGCGGCCGCCCTGGCCGCCCACGAGGGAAAGCGCTCCATCGCCTGGACGGCCGACGATTTCCGGCGCGACGGGTTCGGCCCGGACGCCGCGTTCTCGACGCTCGTCGCGGAGGCGGGCGGATCGGTCGTCGGCTACGCGCTCTTCCATCCCGGGTACGACACGGAGACGGCATCGCGTGGAGTTCACCTCGTCGATCTGTTCGTCGTCGGGACGGCGCGCCGCCGGGGCGTCGGCCGGGCCCTGCTCGACGCGGTCGTCGCCGCGTGCCGGGCGGGCGGAGGCCGATGGATCGCCTGGTTCGTGGAGCCGGACAACCGCGAGGGCAGCGAGTTCTATCGCGCGATCGGGGCGAGGAAGGATCCCGGAATTCCGTTCTGGATCGAGGCCGAGACGCTTCGGGCGAGCCTGGCGCGGCGACGGGCGCCCGCGGACGGGGACGCCTGACGGCCGGCGACGCCGGATCGAACGAGCGAGGGAGGGCGTGTCGGATGGATCTGAAACTGCTGGCGACGGTCTTCTCCACCATCTTCATCGCCGAGCTGGGCGACAAGACGCAGCTCGCGACGCTCCTGTACGCGGCCGACGCGCGGAACCCCCGGCTCACGGTCCTGTTCGGAGCGTCGGCGGCGCTCATCGTCACGTCGGCCATCGGCGTGCTCGCGGGAGCGTTCATCTCGCAGCACGTCAGTCCCAGGATTCTGTCGTGGATCGCGGGAGCCGGCTTCATCGGGGTCGGCATCTGGACGATCGTCAGGGCCTGACCTGAACGCGGCCGTGGCGGGTTCGATCGAGCCGGCGCTCGCGGCGTGCGGCGTCTCGCCCGGTCGCCGGCCGCGGGCCGAGGCTCACGCCGGGACGATCCGGGGGCGCCCGGCTGCGCCGTTCTGAGGTAGGATCCGGCGGGAGTCCGCGCGCGGGCCCGCGCGCGGGCC
>JBFGDZ010000092.1:0-13603 GCA_041580375.1 Candidatus Polarisedimenticolia bacterium | reverse complement strand
GCCAGATCGTCTGGTACCTGGCGCGCGGCGTCCTGAGCCGGGGGCGCGGGAGCTACGAGTCGGGGTCCCCCTCTCAGGTCGGCGCGCGAACGGCCGAAATCGCCGAATCGTCCCTCGGCTGCCCCTGAGGACGCGCCGTCCGGGCCGCGGCCGAGGACCGGCCCCCGGCCGAAATCGCAGTGATTTTAAGGCACGGAAACCGTAGTGACCGCCGCAGCCCCCGCGATCTAGAATGCCCGCATACGACCGAGGGATAACACGCAGGGGAGGTCCCCATGCCGACCTACGAGTACCGATGCGCGGCCTGCAGGAAGCCGTTCGAGATCGTCCGGCCGATCAGCGACACCCGGTCGAAGACGATCAAGTGTCCCAAGTGCGAGAGCAGGAAGGTCGAGCGGCGCTGGAGCAGCGTGTTCGTCGAGACGTCCCGCAAGAGCTGAGACGATCCGGCCCGGGGCGACCGTCCTGGCGCTTTGCGCCCTCCTGGCCGCGCGCCGTCTACCACCGTCGCGACCAGGCGATGCCATAGCCCCCACCTCCGTCCGGCTCGAGGATCGGCTCGATCCGATCGAGCGGCCTCTCCTCCACCCCGCGCTCCCTGGACCAGACCATCCTGCCGATGCTGTGACCGAGCAGGGCGCCGACGACGACGTCCGATGGGAAGTGCCTGCCGAGCGACATGCGCGACGAGCCGACGAGGCCGGCCGTCGAGTAGGCGACCCAGGGGACCCAGCGGCGGTCACGGTACTCCTCGGCGAAAACGGTCGCGACGGCGAAGGCGCCCATCGCGTGGCCCGAGGGGAACGAGCGGGCGCTCTGCCCGTCCCCCGGCCGATCGACGAAGAAGTCCCCCCGCCCTCCGGCCAGGGGACGCGTGCGCCGCGTGACCCGCTTCAGCGCGAGGTTGTACAGACCGGAGCTCAATAGCGCCTCGGCCGAGAGGCTCGTGGCCCGGGACAGCCGCTCGTTCCCGCCCCAGCGGGCGATCAGATGGGTCGTCCCCAGGAGCACGACCGCCGTCCGCGTGTCGCCGAGCCGGGTGAATGCCCCGGCGACGCCGCTCTGCCGGCCGCCGCTCCATCGCCCGATCGAGCGCTCGAGCCGGAGATCGACGCCCGGCTCCACGCCTCCCGACGTGACGGCCGCCGTCGTCGCGAGGGCCAGGGGAATCGTGAATCCGCCCCGCCCCATCTCGCGCGGCCACCAGGTCGTGACGAGGTATCGCTGGTCGCTCAGGAACCGCCTGAACAGATTCGTTCTCCAGTACGGAGCCGGCTCTTCCGATTCGTCGTCCGGGACAACGCCGGCGGAGGCGCAGGAGCAGGCGAGGCACAGAGCGAGAAGGATCGACACCAGCCGGACGCCCCGGCGGCGAATCGGTCCGGGGGTGTTCCTGGCAGAGCGCATCGAGGCCGACCTCCATCATGGCGCGGCCGGGCCCGATCGCGCACGCAGGCGGGCCGGAGCCGGTTCGCGAGTCGATGGGCTGAGGCCCATCCACGTGTAAGAGGCCCGTGCGCGCCCCGATTCCTTCGGAACGATTTCGTAGCCGCCGAACCAGCGTTGCATCGATGCAGCGCGCGGCGGTCGTCGATCCCGTCAGCGAGTTGACATGGATGGAGACCCGCGCCGGTGCTCCCGAATCGGTTGCGGAGAGGAGATCATGAAGTACCATTACGAGGATCGATCGCTCGCCCGGAGCCCAGACCATGTCGAAAATCCTCGAGGGGACCGGACGCTTTCCGCTCCTGGCCCTCGTCCTCCTCTGCGCTCTGCCCGCGGGTCTCGGAGCGGACGAGGGATCCGGGCCGGGCTACGCCGGCCGGCCGCTGATCGAGGCCCTCCAGGATCTGCAGGAGCGGGGGCTGCGGGTCATCTACAGCAGCGACGTCGTGACGGCGGAGATGATCGTCGAGACGGAGCCACGGGGCGGCGATCTCCGGGAGGTCCTCGATGCGCTGCTCGTCCCGCACGGTCTGCAGGCGCGGGAGGGACCGGGCGGCACGCTCCTCATTCTTCACGTCGAGGACGTCGAACCGGCCGGGGACATCGGCGGGATCGTCTGGACGCACGGCGACCGCCGCCCGGTCGCCGGGGCGCGCGTGCTCGCCGAGGGCGCGGGCGTGGAGGGGATCACGGGGCGGGACGGCTTATTCCGGATCGCCGGCCTGGCCCCGGGTTCATACGATCTGATCGTCCGGGTGCCCGGGCTGCGCAGCGAGCGGTTCGAGAACGTGCCGGTGCGGGCGGGCGGTTACACCGAGGTGACGCTCGATCTGGCGGCGGCGCCCGCCATGCTCGAGCGGGTCACCGTCACCCCGAATCGCGATCCGTCGGCCGGAGGGCGCCCGGACGCGGGGCGGTTCCTCGGGGGCGAATCGATCCGCAGGGAGGCCGCTCTGGGCGACGACGTGCATCGGGCGATCGCGGCGCAGCCCGGCGTCGCGGCCTCGGACCGTTCGGCCGAGATCAGCGTGCGCGGCGGCGAGCCGGACGAGCTGCTCGTGCTGTTCGACGGTCTGGAGCTTTACGATCCGTTCCACCTCAAGAACTTCCAGTCCTTCTCCGGAATCATCGACGCCATGACCGTCGGCAGCGCCGAGTACTTCCCCGGCGGGTTCCCGGTCCAGTACGGGGATCGCATGAGCGGAGTGCTGGACCTGACGTCCTCGATTCCGGATGCGCCCGGCCGGATGTTCCTCAGCAGCAGCTTCATCAACTCGCGCGTGCTCACGGACGGGACCTTCGCGGAGGGCGCCGGCCAGTGGCTCGTCTCGGCGCGGGCGTGGTATCCGGACGCGGTCGTCCGGACGGTGGATCGGGAGCGGGAGGGATTCAGCCCGTCGTACTACGATTTGCTCGGCAAGGTGCAGCTCCCCGTCGGCGAGCGGACCGTGCTGGCCGCGAACTTCCTCGCCGCGCGCGACGGTGTCGACTTCGTCGACCCGGACGGCGAGGAGTCGGTCGAGGCCTCGTCAGGAAACCGGTACGCCTGGCTCACGCTCAAGTCGCTGTGGTCGCCCCGGCTCTACGCGCGGACCCTGTTCGCCGTCGGCCGCATCCGGAGCGACAGGAACGGGCGGATCGAGGAGGGCGCCGAGTACCTGGCTACGGTGAGCGACCGCCGGTCGTTCGACGTGTACGAGGTCGCGCAGGACTGGAGCTACCGGCCCTCGGATCGAGTCCTCGTCAAGTGGGGCCTCGGGGCCAAGTGGCTCGATGCCGACTACCTCTACACCGGACGGGCGGGCGCCCCCGTCGCGCCCGGGGCGGCCGCCGGAGCGGATACGTTCGACCGGAACTTCGTCCTCACGCCATCGGGCCGGCAGATCGGCGCGTATGTGAGCGGGCAGTTCCGGCCGATCGATCCGCTGCAGTTCGAGGTCGGGCTGCGGTGGGATCGGCAGACCTACCAGGAGGAGGGGCAGGTCAGCCCGCGCCTGAGCATCGTCCGGGAGATCGGCCGGTCCGGCCGGGTGCGCGCCGCGTGGGGGCGCTACTACCAGTCTCAGGGCATTCACGAGCTGCAGGTCGAGGACGGCGTCAGCGACTTCTTCCCGGCGCAGCTGGCCGAGCACTGGTCGATCGGATACGAGCGCGGCTTCGGGGGCGGCCTGACGTTCCGGGCCGACGCCTACCTGAAGGAAATGTCCGACCTGAGGCCGCGCTTCGAAAACCTGTTCACGCTGTTCGAGCTGTTGCCGGAGTTCGAGACCGATCGGGTCCTCATCGCGCCCGACCGCGCCGAGGCCCGGGGTGTGGAGCTTTCCCTGGCGGGGGATCGCGGCGGCGCCTTCTCCTGGTGGGCGGCCTACAGCCGGAGCCGCATCGAGGACACGATCGACGGGCGGCGCGTCCTGCGCAACCGCGATCAGCCGAACGCGTTACGATTCGGTCTGAACCTCCGCCGGGGAGACGCGTGGAGCGTGCTCCTGTCCGGCGTCTATCACACGGGCTGGCCCACGACGCCGGTGTCCGTGGCGACGGTGATCGAGCCGGACGGCACGACGACGTTCGAGGCGGTTCCCGGGGAGCGCAACAGCGCGCGCTACCCCGATTACCACCGCCTCGATCTGCGGGCGAGCCGTCACTTCCGCCTGGGAGGCGGGCGGCTGACGATCTTCGCGGAGATCACCAACCTCTACGACCGCAAGAACGTCTGCTGCGCCGAGGATTTCATCTTCCTGCCGGGCGCCGACGGGACGGTCCGCGCGCAGCGCGAGGACGGCCTGTGGCTGGAGCGGGTCCCCTCGCTCGGAATCGCGTGGTCGTTCGATTACTGATCAGGGCATCCAGGCGATCAGCGACAGCGCGTCGTCGATGATGAGCCCCACGCCGGGCGAGTAGACCTTGAAGCTGCGGTCGCTCGCGTGCAGGGCCGAGGTCTCGAACACCGAGACGCAGTCGGCGAAGACGCCCGCGGGAACGTGAACGGTCAGGGCATGACCCTGATTCTCGCCGCGGTCCAGAGCGATCCCGGGCGCGACCTCCTGAAAATACCGGGCCCCCAGAAGGAAGGATCCGGGCATGATCAGGCCCGGCCGCGCGCCGTTCACGCCGGCGCGCCAGGCGCCGTCGTGGCTCACGATCACACCGTCCTCGTAGATGTCGACGTCCTCGCCGAAGTAGAAGACGTCGGCCGTCTCACCGCAGATCGCGAAGAAGTTGCGAGACACTTCGGCCAGATCGCCGTCGACCCGCTCGCGCTCCTCGACGACGCGCGTCGTGACCGTGCCGAGCCCGGGCACGTTGATGTCCAGCGTCTCGTCGAGGACCGTGATCTGAAGATCGATCGTCTCGTCCCCCTCCGCTCCCTCGAGCATCAACCGGTGCCCGGGCTCGAGACTGAAGTGCGGATTGGCGCCGCTGTTCGACTGAAAGGTGCAGTCGAGCATGCGGAACGAGGTCGTGAAGGGCCGCTGCTGGCTCTCCGACTGGGCCGGATCCGCCTGTAGGGCCGGCCCGCCGAGGGCTATCGCGGCGGCCACGATGAGCGGGAGGGCCGGCCGGATGCGCCGGACGCGTCGTCGGAGCGGGCCGGGAAAAGGTGTCCGATTTCCGGTCTGATTCATGGAGCGTCTCCTTTGAAATGGAAGGTGTAGGGGAGTCAGTCGCGCGCTCCGGGCTCCGCGCGCTCGATGATCAACATCTCTCCATCGACCCGGTGGCGGAGTCCGCAGGTCGGCAGGACGGCGTCGAGAGTCTCGTCCGGCCGGAGCCCCTCCACCGAGCCGTGCAGCACGACGGTCGTCGCGTCCACGAGGATCGACGGGTCGGCGTATCCGATCCGCAGGCCGGTCTCGCTCTCGATCCAGTCGAGATAGTTCTCGAGCACCCGCCCCTCGATCGAGAAGGGCGGGGCCGCGTCCTGGACCCAGTCCCATTCCGGATCCGATGAGGTGACGGCGCGCCGGGTGACCAACCCGTCGCCGCCGAGCGTGAGCGCGGTCCCCGACGGGGCGTCGTGCGACGCCCCGCGATGCTCGAGGACGGCGGCTCCCCGGCGCACGCTCAGCCGGACCTCATCGGCGGAGGCGCGGACCTGGAACTGCGTGCCGATGTCGCGCACGGTGCCGAGAGGCGTCCGCACCGTGACGGACCGATTCGCGCCATCGCCGCCGGTGTCGACGTACACCCCCCCGCGATCGAGCCGGACGAGGGCCTCCGGAAGCAGGCGCGCCCGGGTCCCGGCATCGAGCCGCACCGAGGCGCCGTTTCTCAACCGGAGGGCCACGCGCCCGGACGCGCCGGTCTCGACGGACGTGCCCGGCTGCAGAGGGGCGCCGGCCGCGGGAGGGGTCCTGCCGGGCCAGGCCACCGGTCCCTCCGATCGCTCCATCGTGGCGATGGCGGTGGACGGCGGCGTCACGCGCATCGTCTCCCAGACGCCGGTCGCGACCAGGACGGCCCACACCATTGCGGCGGCGAGCGGGACGGCGGCCGCGAAGGCGAACCGGCGGGTCCGTCGCCGCGCGGCGACGGAGTATCTCCAGTGCTCGTGCACGGCGGCCCGGACGCGCGCGCTGCGCTCCCCGGCGACGGCGGGCCTCGGTCCCGCCGCCCGCAGCAGCCGGGCGACGTCGTCCGAGCCCGCCGGCCCGCCGGGCTTCCGTTCGTCGCCGAAATCTTCCTGATCGTTCATCCGTCTCGGGCTCCGATCTTCACGTTTTCACCGGGCGCGGCCAGAGGCCGCCGGCGTCGAGGGATTCGAACTCCCGGCGGAAGGCCTGCCGGGCCCGGGTCAGCAGCGACTCCGCCGCTTTGGGGCTGAGTTTCATGCGATCGGCGATCTCGTTCACGGAGAGCCCCAGGGCGTATTTCCACTCCAGGGCGTCGCCGTAGGTCTCCGGCAGGAAGTCGAGCACGGTCTGGACGAGGCGCGCGATCTCCCTGCGCCGCAGGTCGCTCTCGGGGTCCTCCTCGAGCGCCGCCACGAGAGAGTCGAGGGCCGCCCTCGTCCCGGGGGAGTCGTCCGGCGGTTCCTGCGCCAGGGGCTCCCTCGCCCGCCGCCGGAAGTGGGCGCTCATCTCACGTCGGCACAGCGTGCACAGCCAGGTGAACAGAGCGGCCTCTCCCCGGTAGGTCTTCAGAACGGTGATGGCGTGGCATAGAGTGGCCTGCACGATCTCCTCCGCCGTATCCTCGTCGCGGCCCAGGCGGGCCAGGGCGAATCGATAGAGCCGGGGGAAGTAGCACCGGAAGAACTCCTCGAACGCCGGCTCATCTCCCCGAAGGAGGCGCTTCACCAGCGTCAGGTCAGACCCTGCGGTGTCCGGCACCCACCCTCCTCGCCGCTCCCGGCATCATCTTAGAGGCGACGAAGGCCCGGAATCCTTCGCCCGTGGCACGCAATGTACGCAATTTCGATGATCCGGGGCGGCGCGCGCTCAGAGCGCGGCGGTCGGCGTGAGGACCTGCCACAGGAGCATCTCGCGCTTGCGTCCATCTCGGGCGCGGAACCGCAGTCCCAGGCAGAAGTCCAGGTCGGAGTAGGCCGTTTCGAGGCGGGCTTCCAGGTCGTCGACGGTGCGGACCCTGCGCCAGCGTGAATTGTCCCTGGCGCCATGGGTCCAGTCTTTCTTGCTCAGGACGCTCAGCAGCACGTCGCCGGGCCCGACGTCGAGCCGGGCCAGCTCGGATCCCGGCGCGACGTAATCGACGACGAGACGCTTGTCATCATTCGGCGCGAGCTCAATGTCGCCATAGAACCGCAGGGCGTCGAGACCGCTGAGCCGCGGACGTTCCGGTCGGATCGACGCCACCACCGTCAGGGCGAGGATCTCTTCGCCACGGGACACCTCGATCGTCACCGGATCTCCGGGTGAGATGCCCAGGAGGTCCTGCTGAACGCTCGTCAGGTCGGTCACCTCCCGGCCCTGCACCTTTAGCAGCCCATCCCCTCGTCGAAGACCGGCCTCTTCGGCCGGGCTGCCCGGAAATACGTGATCAACGTATAGCCTCACGCGCGACGCGAGTCCGTAACGATCGCGGCTCTCGGGATAGGCGGCGGCCGCGTAGGCGCCCAGCCAGGCCCGCGACCCCGAGCCGGAGCGGATCCAGTCGATCGATCGCCGGATCAGATCCACGGGGATCGCAAAGCCGATCCCGCTCAGGGGGCCCATGTAGACCCGGGAGCCCCAGACGAAGCCCGTGCTCATCCCGACCACGCGTCCCCGCGCGTCCAGGATCGGGCCGCCGATCAGGCCGCGAGGCAACGAGGCGTCGGTCTGGAAATAGTCCTCGATCGGGTGAATGCGCGCGTCGGTGCGGTGGAGGCCGCTCACGACGCCCGCCGAGGCGATCGGCTGTCCCACAGAACGGAGCCCGACCGGGAATCCGATCGCCGTCAGCCGCTCCCCGGCGTGCGCCGGCTTGTTCTCGCGCAGTTCCAGCACGCTGATATCGGGGAGATCGGCTCTCAGCAGCGCGACGCCGATCATGGCGTCCGAGCCGGCAACCCGGGCCGGAAAGGACCGGCCCGAGGCATCCCGGAGCATCACCTCCTTCGCCCCGACGAGCAGGCCGCTTTCGGTAACGAACTCTCCGGGCGCGATGGCAAAGGCGCTCCCGAGGATTGAATCGACGCGAAGATTCGTCTCGAACGCCAGCGACTGGAGGGTCGAGGTCAATTCGGTGTCGTGGATCGTCACGACCTGAACGACGATCTCCCGCGGGTCCGGTGCGGCCGGGGCGGGCGCGGCGACGGTCTCGAGCTTGTAGCCGCAGCGCACGCAGAACGCGGCGCCCGTCTCGAGCGGGGCCTCGCAGTTCGGGCAAACGGCATCGGCGGCCCAAAGGGTAAGCAGGGGGGCGCACAGGAGGATCGCCGCGATCGCCATTCCCGGGTAGCATCCGCGAATCCGGGGATTTCGCGCGCTCACGTCGGTTCGTCCTCCTCAGTAGACCGGAGGAGCGAGGATGTCCGGAAACAGATTGATGTAGTTTCTCGTCACCTTCTTGTCCTCGGCCGTTCTAACGCCCATTCTGATGAAATAGGACGACGGGAACAATCGATCCTCCGCGGGTCGATCGTCGAAAATCTTGGGGAACTTCTTCCGGATGGTCTCGCTGAGATGCTCGAGGTTGTCCACCGATTTCCGGTCGATCGAGACGATCACGTCGCCGTCCTTGAACCGCGCTTTCTCGCCCCGGCCCCCGCGCACGAGGTCGGTGATTTTCAGCCCCCGGGGCGATCCCCCCTCGGATTCGGTGTCGACGAGGTTCGCTTCGAGCGATTCCTGAATCTCGTCCGCGGGATCGAGCAGCACGCGCTCCGGTCTCGTCACCGGCGACATCCGGACCTGCCGCTCCTGCCCGTCGCGCGCCAGCGTCAGCACCACATCAGGACCGTCGGGCGCAGCCGCGAGCAGCCGCTCTCCGGCGCTCCGGACCGTATCGACGCGCGTTCCGCCGACCCCCACCAGGAGGTCCCCGGGGCGGACCCCCGCCGTCTCCGCGGGCGATTCTGGGATCAGATATGCGACGAGCGGTCCATCGGCGCCGGGCTGAAGCCCGAACTTCGCGCGCCGCCGCTCGTCGGGCGCGACGAGGCCCAGTCCGAAGAAGGGCCGCACCGGACGCTCGGAGCGCGCGAGCGTAGTGACGATCGGCTGCAGATCTTCAAGAGGAGCGGCATACGTGATGCCGTCATCCGGGCTGGCCAGGATCATCCCGGCGACCCGGCCGCGCGCATCTATGAGAGGTCCGCCGGTGCAGCCGTTCTCAATCGCGTGATCGGTGCGCAGAAGGTTTTCGAACGATACGTAGAACGCCCCCGACTGTCCGGTCGCCGTGAGGCGGCCGCGGTGCAGGGAGGCCGGCATGTAGCGCACGATGTCGTCCTCGACGACGATGGGATAGCAGACGACCCACGCGGACTGCGGCGGCTGTGGAGACTCGGGGGCGAGGTCGATCCCCGGCGGTTCGGGAATCTCGGCCCGGATCAGCCCGACGCCCGACGGGAGATCGTAGGACACGAGAGATGCGGCGTGGAATCGATTGTTCGAAGTCCGAACCTGAATGCCATGGTTCTTGGCGCCGATGAGGGCGCGCGCATTGGTCAGATAGAGTCCCGTGTCGCCGAACGGAAAGGCCGTCGAATACCGATTCGGGCGCCCGAAAATCGTGACGCCGATCGTGGCGTCGGCGATGGTGCGCAGCAACCGCCCCTCGTCCTTGCCGACCGGAATCAGCAGATCCCAGCCGCAGGAGATGCAGTAGTGCCAGTCCTGCTGGCAGAGATACCCGCACCGGGGGCATGTCCTGAGCTTCCGGGCTCCGGCGGGGCTCGGGCGGGGCGCCGGCTTCGCGACGCCTCCCGGATTGTCGGGGGGCGGCGGGATCTCGTCCACCGTCGCGAACGCCGGGGAGATCGCTAACAGAACGAAACCGACGCGGTTGGCGAAACTCGCGCTCCTTGCGCGTGCGCCCGCCGTCGGGCGGGGCTCAGAGGATGATCGGCCAGAGTTCATCGAATGCCACCGAGACGATCGGTCCATGCGGGTTGTCGATGTGGAAGGTCGCGGCCATCCGACCTCCCAGGTAAGCGCGCCCCAGGGCCGCTCTCAGATCGTCGAGGCTGTCGATCGGGATCGGCTTCGCCCTCGTCTTGAAATAGTTGAGCGTGATCGGCTCCTCCGGCCAGTCCTGCGCAGGCAGCACGCTCTTGACGAGCCTGCCGGCGTAGAGGCCCGGCGCGCGGCGGGACCTGTTGGGATCCCGGATAATGACCCGCTTCCGCTTGTCCTCCTCGAACCAGATGCGCGTGTGGGTCTCGAATTGCGTGACCGGATCGATGCGCGGAGCCATGGGGCGCTCGATGGTCACGACGGGCCGCACGAGGGTCTCCCCCTCGCGATCGAGTCTCAGCCGGATCTCCTTCCCGGGCCCGACGCTCGACACCGCCTCCTGGAGCAGGTAGGTCGATTCGGCGAGACGGCCGTTGATGCCGTAGAGGACGTCTCCCGGCCTGAACCCGGCCCGCGCGGCGGGCGACCCGGGGAGTACGGACTCGACGACGGAGCCGCGGTCGCGCTTCAGCGTAAATTTTCGGATCGTTTCGGCGTCCACGGGCCGGACGTGCAGTCCGATGAAGCCCCGCTCGTAGGCGCCGTCCCGCTCGAGCCGGCTGATGACCAGGCGCGCCATTCGCGACGGGATCGAGTAGCCCTGCCCCTTGGACTGTGTGAATTTGATGTCGATCACGCCGAGCACGTTGCCCAGGACGTCCACGAGTGGCCCTCCGCTGTTCCCCGGGGCGATGATGGCGTCCGAGTGCAGGAAGGACTCGACCTGGTTGATCCCGATCCGCATGCCGCCGAGGCCCGAGACGGTGCCCCGCGCCACGGACATGCCGATCCCGAGCGGATAGCCGATCGCCCAGGTCTCCTGACCGACCCGGATCTTCCTCGAATCACCCCAGGAAAGCGGCGTGAGAGAGTCGGCCTCGACCTTGAGCAGCGCGAGATCGCTGGCGTGATCCACGCCGAGGATCCGGGCTGGTAGCGTTCGGCCATCGCGCAGCTCGACGCTGAGATCGGCTTCCAGACCGTCGGGATTCGCGACGTGGGCGTTGGTGACGATCTTCCCGTCCTCGCTGACGACGAATCCCGAGCCGTTCATCCTGGCGTTCATGTCGGATGTCACGACTTTTCCCGTCATCGCCCTCGCGTAGTACTCGTCCTCTTCGTCCTCGTAGAAGACGACCGGGTATTTGTAGATGGAGGTCGTCTTGACCCAGACACGCACCACCGATTCCGAGACGCGATCCATGAATTCCTGGATCTCCTCCGGTGAATATGTCTCGGGCAATCGGATGAAGCCGGACGCGCGCAGCGCGGGGATGATCGCCGGCAGCGGCGAGCCGTCCTTCAGGCAGAAGCGGCTTCCGGATCGGTTGCGGGCGCCGCAAACGGGACAGTAGAGATGTCGGGGAGCCTCGATGTCGTCTCCGACGGGTTGCGGGGGCTGCGCCTCCGCAGACGCGGGGTCGTGGCCCAAGGGACCGCACACGATGAGCGCCAAGGCCAGCGCCAAGCCTGCAGGCGTCCGCGGATAGCGACGTTCACGCCGCTCACACCGCACCGGAGATCTCCAAGCCACAGAGGTTTGGATCATTCTAAGCGGGAGGACGAAGCGGGCGCAAGTGTGAATCGACTTGACGCGTCCGGCCCGCTCGGCGAGACTACGCGTTCCGATGAACGCGATGAAATACCCGATTTTCGCGATCCTGGCAGCCGCGCTGGCGGCCGCTCCGGCCGGGGCCCGCGCGCTGGGGTCACTCGAGTTCACGCCCTGCGATCTGCCGGGCGAGGCGTCGGCCCGGTCGATTCGGGCCGAGTGCGCGTCCCTGGAGGTGCCGGAGAATCCGGACGCTCCGGAGGGACGGCGCATCCGCCTGCGGATCGGGCTCGTGCCGTCGCGCGCGCCGGACCCGAAGCCGGATCCGGTCTTCTTTCTCGCCGGCGGCCCCGGGCAGGGGGCCCTCGAGGCCTATCCGGGGATCGCGGCGGGCTTCGCCCGCATCAATGAGAAGCGCCACATCATCCTCGTCGATCAACGCGGCACGGGCGGATCGAACCGGCTGGCCTGCCCGCTGCCCGAGGGAGCGCTTCCGGAGACGCTCGATCTCGAGTCCCAGAAGGCGTTCGTGCGCGACTGTCTGGCGGGATTGGAGGGCGATCCGCGCTTCTACACGACGACCGATGCCGTGCGCGATCTGGAGGCGGTGCGCCGGGCGATCGGGGCGGGGACGGTCAACGTCGTGGGCGGATCCTACGGCACGCGGGTGGCGCAGATCTGGCTGAGGCGCCACGAGAGCGCAATCCGCAGCGTGATCCTGGACGGCGTCGTCCCGGGCGATCTGATTCTGGGGAGCGAACACGCGAAGAGTCTCGAGTCGGCGCTCGAGTCGATCTTCGAGCGCTGCAGGGCGAACGAGCGTTGCCGGGAAGCGTTCGGGTCCCCCCGCGAGGATCTCGATCGCCTGCGCGCCCGGGTCGCCCGCGCCCCGCTGAGGGTCGATCTCACGGATCCGAAGAGCGGCCGGCCGACGACCGCGACGCTGACGTCGGATCTGATCATGATCGTCGTGCGGATCTTCGCCTATCAGCCGGAGACGGCGGCGCTCCTCCCGATGATGCTGCACGAGGCGGCGGCGGGAAGGCCGCAGGCGCTCGTGGCCCAGGGCATGCTGATTCTGGGCGATCTCGGCGAGCAGATCGCGCACGGGATGCAGTTGTCGGTGATGTGTGCGGAGGACGCGCCGTTTCTGCGTCCCGATCCGGCCGATCAGGGATCCCTTCTCGGGAGCGCATTCGTGGAGGCGATCCTGGCCCAGTGCGGCATCTGGCCTCGCGGAGCGCTGCCCGACGACTTTCACGCGCCGCTCGAGAGCGACCGGCCGGTGCTGATCCTGTCCGGCGAGCTCGATCCGGTCACGCCGCCGTCCTACGGCGACCGGGTGCTCGAGGGGCTCGGCCGGGCGCGCCACCTGATCGCCCCGAATCAGGGGCACATCGTCCTGAACCGCGGCTGCATGCCGCGTCTCGCGGCGGAGTTCATCGAGGGGCTCGACCCCGCCGCGCTCGACGCGTCCTGTCTCGACGCGCTGCCGCCCGTCCCCGCGTTCGTCACGCACAATGGGTGGGGACCGTGATCGAAGTCGAGGATCTGCACAAGGCGTTCGGCGACGTCCGGGCGGTCGACGGCGTGACGTTCCGCGCCGCGGACGGGGAGATCACGGGTCTGCTCGGCCCGAACGGAGCGGGCAAGACGACGACGCTGAGGATGCTCTACACGCTGATGACGCCCGACCGGGGCCGCGTGCTCGTGGACGGTCTCGACTCCGGGACCGACACCGTCGCCGTGCGGCGGCGCCTGGGCGTGCTGCCCGACGCCCGGGGTCTGTACAAGCGGCTGACGGCGCGCGAGAACATGGAGTACTTCGCCGGGCTGCACGGGCTCGACGAGCCGACCTGCCGGGCGCGCTGCGACGGGCTGATCGCGGCGCTCGACATGAACGACATCGCCGGGCGCCGCACCGAGGGGTTTTCGCAGGGGCAGAGGGTGAAGACCGCCATCGCCCGGGCGCTGGTGCACGATC